>CAZWOH010000024.1:0-18006 GCA_964635405.1 uncultured Planctomycetales bacterium
GGAGAAGATAAATCTGATCCGTAAATTGTTAACATACATCCCTCGCTTTTTGATGGATTTAAGTAGAAAAGATTTTGAATGGTAAGACCCGCTTAAAATTTTTAAGCGACCCCAGCGGGATTTGAACCCGCGCAACGAGACTGAAAATCTCGTGTCCTGACCAGGCTAGACAATGGGGTCGATAAAATCAACTTTATCAAGAAGAACGTATTATATGAAAGAATTGCCTTCGGTCAAGAAAAATTAAGCTGTCGCCTCTATTTCTTCTTCGCCGGAATCTTCGTCTTTTGATACAACATTCGCAACAGAGCTGACCTCATCGGCCTTATCCAGAGAAATGAGCTTGACCCCTTGCGTACTGCGCCCCGACTGACGGATATCTTTGGTCGGACAGCGTACCACCATTCCCTGCTTGGTCACGGCCATGATTTCATCCTCGAGCAAAACGGTCAAAACACCGACAACATGACCGTTTTTAGGCATGCACTTGATATTGATAATGCCTTTGCCGCCGCGCGATTGCGTGCGATAATCATTAAAATCCGAACGCTTGGCAAAACCCAGAGATGTTACCGTTAAAAGCGTACTGCCAGTTTTGGCAATGTCCGGCGGGAAAACACGCATGCTGACAACGCGGTCATCCTTCGAAAGGCTAACTCCCCGCACGCCGCGGGCCCCGCGCCCTAAATCACGAATTTGTTTTTCCGAAAAACGCAAAGACTTGCCTAACTTCGTGGCCAAAAGCACATCGCATTTGCCGTTGCTCAGCGAGGTGCCGATTAATTCATCACCCTTATCTAAGGTAATGCCGACGATGCCGCCTTTACGCGGATTGCTAAAGGCCGAGAGCTTTGTTTTTTTAACGTTGCCTTGGGCGGTTGCCATGACCAAAGACTGGTCTTCGGAAAATTCCTTGACGCTGACAATCGCGCTGATCTGCTCATCGTTCTTAAACGACAAAAGATTGATGATTGCTTTGCCCTTGGCATTGCGCGCCGCGACGGGAATTTCATAAACTTTAAGCCAGCGGACTGTCCCCTGATTAGAAAAAATCAAAAGATAATCTTTGGACGAGGCGACAAAAAGCATTTTGACAAAATCTTCATCTTTTGTCGTCATCGCAGTGACACCTTTACCGCCGCGCTTTTGTTTGCGATAAGCGCTGACCGCAAGGCGTTTGATATATCCCGTATTGCTGATTGTGATCGCCATTTCCTCCTCGGCGATCAAATCCTCAATTTCAATGTCCTCGGGCTTGGCCGCAATCTCGGTGCGCCGGTCATTATTGTATTTCTTTTTAATTTCAGACAGCTCGTCTTTGATGATCTGGTCGACCATTTTTGGGCTGGCTAAAATCGCCCGGTAACGGTCAATATCTTTAAGAAGCCCCTGATACTCTTCTTCGATTTTATCGCGCTCCAAAGCAGTCAAGCGCTGCAACTGCATTTCCAAAATCGCCTGCGATTGGATTTCGGTCAACTTAAACTTTTTCATCAAGTTAAGCTTGGCCTCGACAGCGCTCTTGGATCCCCGTATTGTTTTGATAATCTCGTCAATCGCGTCAATGGCGATGCGCAAACCTTCCAAAATATGCGCCCGACGAAGAGCGCGGTCTAATTCAAACTGCGTTCTGCGGCGGATAACAATGCGCCTATGATCGATAAACTCGCTCATCAGCTGTTTTAAATTCAAAATCTTCGGGCTGTTATTAACCAGCGCCAAATTAATGATCCCAAAGGTCGTCTCCATCTGGGTGTGCTTGTATAAATAATTCAAAACAATGTCCGGCTGGACATCGCGGCGCAACTCGATGACAATGCGAATTCCGTCTTTGTCAGATTCATCCCGGATATCCGTAATCCCGTCGACGGACTTGTTCTGAACCAAATCCGCGATCGCGGTAATCAAATTGGCTTTATTAACCTGATATGGGATTTCGGTAACGATAATAGAGTCGCGGTTGCCTTTTTGCCGCTCGATGGAAGCCTTGGCGCGGATCAAAACTTTTCCACGGCCTGTTTCATAAGCGTCGCGTATTCCTTCTCGCCCGCAAATAATCCCGCCGGTAGGAAAATCCGGGCCATGGACAAATTTGCTTAACTCTTTGACCGTCGCTTCATTGTGGTCAATCAAATGCATGACCCCGTCAATGACTTCACCCAAATTATGCGGAGGCATATTGGTGGCCATGCCGACCGCGATACCGCTAGACCCATTGACCAGAAGATTGGGAAACGCCGCCGGTAAAAGCGATGGTTCCTGCAGGCTCGCGTCAAAATTGGGAACAAAATCAACCGTATTTTTGTCAATGTCCGCCAAAAGAGGATCCGCGATAGCCGATAAACGCGCCTCGGTATAACGCATCGCGGCCGCGGCGTCTCCGTCGACAGATCCAAAGTTTCCCTGACCGTCAACCAAAGGATAGCGCAGCGAAAACTCTTGGACCATGCGCACCATCGTGTCATAGACGGCCGTATCCCCATGGGGATGGTATTTACCCAAAACCTCCCCGACGATACGGGCGCTTTTTTTGTAGGGCTTGGGATATTCAAGATTAAGTTCCTTCATCGCGAACAAAATCCTGCGGTGAACCGGCTTTAAACCGTCGCGGACATCCGGCAGGGCGCGGCCGACAATAACGCTCATCGAATACGCCAGATAGGAACGCTTCATTTCTTCTTCGATAAAAACAGGAATGACTTTTTCTTGTGTGGACGATGTTTCCATAAATCAAATGGCCTTTCAAAATTTTATATGTCTAAATCCTTAACCTCATGTGCATTAGTTTCGATAAATTTCCGCCGAGGCTCGACTTCATCACCCATGAGAACATTGAAAATTTTGTCTACTTCAACAACGTCTTCAAGACTGACGCGCAAAATCGTGCGCCGAACCGGATCCATGGTTGTCTCCCACAATTGCTGGGGATTCATTTCCCCCAAACCTTTATAACGCTGAATATGAATCCCTTTGTTCGCCTGACTGCGGGCAAAATCCAAAACTTCTTTTAAAGAATAGAATTCGTGCTCGTCGTTTTCTGTGGCAACGCAAAACACCGGCTTTAAGCCTTCGCCTTTTTCTTTTTTCGCAGACTTGTTTTGCGTATATTCCTTGGGAATCTCCGGCTTGACAAATTCCGCAAGAGTCAGCCCCAGTTTTTCAAATTTTTTCTGGATAGCCAAAACATCTTGTCCTTCAAAAATTTCGATATACTTAACGTCGACGGCGTCTTTTGTGATTTCGGCTAATTCTTTGTCGTCCGCAATAAAACGGATATTGCCGTCGGACTTGATCATATACATCGGCAATGTCTGCGCTTTTTCGTCATATTCCTTAATATAGTCCTCAAAAGCGATCCCGCGCCGATGCATCACTTTGATCAGATGCTCCAACTCCGTCAATGAACCTAAAATGTCCTTAAGCTGTGCGCTGTTAAAGGTATTCTTGCCTTTGATCCTTGTTAATTTCAAGCCTTCGATACCAAGATCCAAAATCAGGTCCGTCAACTCTTCTTCGGTTTCAATATACTCCTCGCGTTTGCCGCGCTTGACTTTATAAAGCGGCGGTTGCGCGATATAAACATATCCTTTTTCAATCAGCGCACGCATCTGCCGATACAAAAGCGTCAACAAAAGCGTGCGGATATGCGAACCGTCGACATCCGCGTCGCACATGATAATGATTTTATGATACCGGAGTTTTTCGACATTAAAATCATCCCCCACGCCGGCACCCAAGGCGGTTATGATCGTACGGATTTCTTCATTGCTTAAAATTTTGTCCAACCGCGATTTTTCGACATTAAGAATTTTTCCTTTAAGCGGCAAAATCGCCTGAAACGCGCGGTCGCGCCCCTGTTTGGCCGAACCGCCGGCCGAATCCCCCTCAACCAAATACAATTCGCACAGCGCCGGATCGCGCTGAGAACAGTCGGCTAATTTTCCCGGCAAACCGCCGCCGTCTAAAGCACCCTTGCGACGGGTCAATTCACGCGCTTTACGGGCCGCCTCCCGAGCACGCGAGGCCAAGACAATTTTTCCGACGATTTTGTTGGCCACCGGAGGATTTTCTTCAAAAAATGTAGTTAACGCTTCAAACGTGGCGGAAGCCACAATCCCCTCAACTTCAGAATTGCCTAATTTTGTTTTGGTCTGGCCTTCAAATTGCGGATTGGGAATTTTGACGCTGATAACAACCGTCAAGCCTTCGCGGGCATCGTCCCCGCTAATCGAAACCTCGTCTTCTTTAATCAATTTTTTGTTTTTCGAATACGTATTGACGGCGCGGGTAAGCGCGGAACGAAAACCGCTTAAATGCGTTCCCCCCTCGGACGTATTGATATTGTTAGCGAACGATAAAACATTTTCGCTGAAACTTTCATTGTATTGCATGGCTACCTCAATTGTAATTCCGTCTTTTTCTCTCGAAAAATATACAATTTTGTCATGCAAAACACCTTTGTCTGTATTTAAATAGCCGACAAACTCTTTGATGCCGCCTTTATAATGGTACGTATTTTCTTTTTCTTTTTCGCCGCGCTTATCCAAAAGCTTGATCATAAGGCCGCTGTTTAAAAAAGCCAGCTCGCGCAGACGTTTGGCTAAAATATCATAAGCAAACACATGCGTTTGTTTAAAAATCGACCGATCCGGCTTAAACGTAACTTTGGTTCCCGTGCCTTTTGTTTTTCCGACGACCGAAAGTTTGGATGCCGTCTTGCCGCGTTCGTAGCGCTGATGATAAATTTTTCCGTCGCGCTTGATCTCAACCTCGAGCCAATCGGACAGAGCATTAACGCAGCTAACTCCCACCCCGTGCAAACCGCCGGAAACTTTATAGGAATCATGATCAAATTTTCCGCCGGCATGCAGTGTCGTCAAAACAACTTCGACCGCCGGCTTTTTTTCCTTCGCGTGAATGTCAACAGGAATCCCGCGGCCGTTGTCTATGACGGTAATCGTTTCGCCTTCATTGATTGAAACCTCAATCTCAGTAGCATACCCGGCCAAAGCCTCGTCGACGGAATTGTCGACAACTTCGTAGACTAAATGATGCAATCCGCGGCTGAATGTGTCGCCGATATACATCGCCGGACGCATACGCACCGCGTCCATGCCTTCCAAAACCGTAATATTGCCGGCGTCGTACTTGGCATTTTTTTCCAATGTCTTTTTTTCGTCTTTTTCCATTTCGCTGGTCTCTGGACTCATGTTGGTTAATTCACTTTCCCTATTTTAAAAGAAATCTTTTGAAGATCCGGTAATTCGTTTTTTAGCTCATTTAAAATTTTAGTTTTAATTAAAGTAATCTGGTAAAGCCGTGCGGAAGAATCCACGTTTACAAAAAGCTGTCCATCCTTAAAGCCAGATATCTTAGCACCAGAAATGCAATTGTCTTTTAAAACTTTTTCAAATGCTTCGCCAAGTTTTTTTTGTTCGGCAATCGTCTTGGTTGAAATATCAACAAAAACTTTCTTTACAATATCCCTAATCTCGTCCACAAACAGTCTCTTTTAAATCCGCATCGGCAAAACAAGATACAAATAATCACCTAGGCGGATAACGCCGGCTTTGTCCGGACCGGATAGCTCAAGCTCCACGGTTTCGACGCTAATATTTTTTAACATATCAATCAAATATTGCGGATTAAATCCGACGATCATTTCTTTGCCACCGTATTCAGCCGCGAGCTCTTCGCGCGATTCGCCGACGTCAGGTGTGGTTTTGGAAATAACAAGTTTGTCGGTAAAAACTTCGAACTTAATCGCCTGAAAATCCGGCGTTGAAAGCAAGTTGGCCCGACGGATTGCACTTAAAAACGCCTGCGTCACTACTTTGATTTTTGGCGTTACCGGTTTTGGGATCACTTGGCTGTAATTGGGAAATTCGCCTTCAATAATTCGGCTGGCAATCAATGTGCCGTTGATATCAAACAGGACCTGATTGGTTCCCGCAATAAAAGAAATATTCCCTTCCTCGGTTAAATTGCGAAAAATTTCCTGAATCGCTTTAAGCGGAATAATAACGGCCACATCTTTTTTTAAAGGGCTTTCGAGTTTTCGTTCAATTTTGGCCAAACGCCGGCCATCGGTTGCGACCATGCGGATTGTGTCCGAATTAATTTCGAGTAAAATTCCATTTAAAACATACCGTGATTCTTCATGTGAAACCGCAAAAGATGTCAAGCGGATCATTTCCTTAAATATACTTTGTCCGATTTTAATAACTTCCTTATCCTTAAACTCAGGAAATTTAGGAAATTCTTCTTTGGGTAAACCGGAAAGCTTAAAACGGCACTTATTTCCCTCGATATCAACCTGATTGTTTTTTTTGGTGCTAATAATGATTTCCCCAGAAGGCAATTCACGGACAATGTCGCTAAAACGTTTCGCAGGAATGGTTATTGCCCCTTCTTCAATTGTTTCCACAGGTATTTCACAAGATATCCCTATATCAAGATCCGTTGTATTTAAGTTGACTTTGCCTGCGCGGGTCTCTAGCAACATGTTTGATAAAATGGGCAATGTCGCCTTAGAAGAGACGATATTTTGAACAATTTGTATCCCCGCCACCATTTGATCTTTTTCGAGTTTAATCTTCATTTATCCCCCAATTTAGTTTTCCCTACTACTGCTATTTTATTAAAAATAAGCTTTAAAAAACAGTAATCGTAATATTAGGACTTGTGCAAAAGTATAATAAAGCCGAAAGTATTTGAAAATAATGTATTTATAAAAATTTTAACTGTTTATAACTTTCCAATAACCTTGCTATTGCTTAAGATTTATTGTTAATTTGTCAATTGTATTTTTTAATTCCTGATCCGTCAATAAGTCTTGTTCAATTTTTTTACAAGAATGCAAAACTGTTGTATGATCTTTTCCGCCAAATGCCTGACCGATTTCAGGTAGGGATAATTTTGTCATTTGGCGCGTTAAATGCATGGCCAATTGCCTTGGAAATAAAACATTTTTGTTTCGTTTTTTAGCTTTTAATTCTGAAACGGAAATATTGAAATAATCCCCTACCTCTTTTTGGATCATTTCAACACTGATGATTTTTATCGTTTCCTGAACCATATCTTTTAAAATAAGTTTTGCGGCATCTAAACTAACAGGCTTTTCTTCTAATAAAGAATAAGCGACAACGCGGATCAAAGCTCCCTCCAATTCCCTAATATTAGTTTTAATTTGTTCAGCAATAAAACAAATAACATTATCAGGAACCTCAACTGGCTCACGCTCAATTTTTTTCTTTAGAATAGCAACGCGTGTTTCATAGTTTGGCGGCTGAATATCTGTGATTAATCCCCAAGCAAATCGTGAACTTAAACGTTCTTCGAGATTAGAAATTTCTTTTGGCGGCCTATCCGATGAAATAATAATCTGTTTGCGATTATTATGAAGCGCATTAAAGGTGTGAAAAAATTCTTCCTGAGTGGATTCTTTTCCGGCGATAAAATGAATGTCGTCGATCAGCAACACATCAATATTTCGGTATTTTTGCCGAAATTGCGCCGTTGAACGGTGGCGAATCGCATCAATCAGTTCATTGGTGAATTTTTCTGAAGAGATATAACAAATATTAAGCGAAGGATAAAGTTTGCGGATTTGTTGGGTGATCGCTTGCATTAAATGGGTTTTTCCCAAACCAACTTGTCCGTAAATAAAAAAAGGATTGTACGCTTTTGCCGGTGACTCTGCGACAGCCATAGCCGCGGCATAAGCAAAACGATTTGATGGGCCAATCACAAAATTTTCAAAAGAAAAACGGGGATTGATATTGATGTCGTCGCGTTTTTCTTCTTGAAATGCTGTTTCGATTTTGCTTAAACGTGAAGGGGTTGTTTCTTTTTCTGCTGCGGAATTGATCGAAAATTCAACCGTAATCGGCAAGTCCGAGCTTGTCGCCAATTTTTCTTCGATGGTTTTAAGATAATGTTCAACAATCCAGTTGCGGAAAAATTCATCAGGGGTTTCTAAAAGAATCGTCGAAGGGTCTTTTTCAACAGCATGCAGCTGTGAAAACCATGTTTCGTAAGAGGTCTCTCCGATTGTTTCCTTAATAGAGCCTTGTGCTTTTTCCCAGACGTTCAAAACGCTCATACGTATTCTATCGATAATCCATTGTTTAAAAAGCGCTTAATTCAAGAGCGATTCACAGATTTAAAATCACGTAAATATTTATCTATCAAGTATTTGTGAAATAAGAATTGATTTATTAACAGGTTATTCACATCTGTTGATATTTTTTTTATTGTCTTTTCCGTCGGAAAAAATAAGCCTTAAAAATGATTCCGTCGGTGTTTTATGTGCCCCAAAATTTTTCCTATTATATACCAAAATGCAATGAATTTGTAAAATTGAATTATTTAAATTATTGCGTTTGGGTATTATACGGTTTTCATTGATTGTAAATTCAAGAAGAAACAGTATAACAAACAAAAATCGTAATGCAACTCAATTTTCTTATCCCGATTTCAAATTTTCTGTTTTTTTCCTAAGGCCTTGAAAACAATATTTTTTCTCCGCTCATGCAGTCAAAAAATCTTGACTGGGTATGAACCTGTGTTATAATCTTCGAATTATGAAAAAACATCTTAAGACACCAACAAATATTAAGTCCAAGCGCCGTCATGGTTTCCGTCGGAGAATGGCAACTGCAGATGGCCGGGACGTGCTTAATAGTCGTCGTGCTAAAGGCCGAAAAAGATTGTCTGTTTAATCTTTTGGGCTTATTTTTTTGCAATGGCTAAAGCCCTTTTGTTTGCGGTTCGCGTTTATCAAAAGATAAATCGGTGCGTGTTTATTCCTAGTTGCCGATTTTATCCTTCATGCTCCTGCTATGCCCTTGAAGCCATCGAAAAACACGGCGCTTTGCGCGGTTGTACAATGGCTGTAATGCGTATTTTGCGCTGTTCCCCATTATCATCCGGCGGCTATGATCCAGTAAGGTAAAAAATATGGAAAAAAGAATAATTTTAGCATTTGTTTTGTCATTCATTGTTCTCTGGGCTTGGTCAACATTAAATCCGCCACCACGGAAAATGGCTTCAAGTTATTCGCAAGTTCTTGTAAGTAAAGATAATACAATCGAATCAGATATCATTTCAACTGCACGCGCCGCCGAGTCCTCGCAAGCAACTCTCGTGGAAAATCTCCGTATTCTAGAAAATGACAAAATCAAGGTCGAACTTTCTAACATCGGGGGCTCGATTAAGTCCATCGTTATTAAAGAATTTAATACTTCGCTGCCAATTACAAATATTTTGTCTGTTGCTGACGCCGCAAAAAAAGAATTCACTGTTGAGAAAAACACCAAAAATAAAATTATTTATTCTTTTCAAAATGGAAAAGAAAAAATTATTAAAACATATTCTTTGTCCAATCAGGATTATTTAATTGATGTAAATGTCCAAACTGAAGGATTGTCCAATCTGGAGTTTGGCGCGTACCAGGTTAATTCGTCCAGTTTGGACAAAAAAATATTCCAGTCTCCCGAAAAATCATTATTTGAATATTCGATTGGTTTATTTAATCAAGTTATTCGAAAAGATAATGCGATTGATTTTGCCGCGAAAGAAAATAAAAATCAGCTTGGTGAAGTTTCTTGGGTGGGATATCGCGATCGGTATTTTTGTTTTGTTCTAAAGCCGAAGTTTAAAATCGAAAAGTTTTCTGTCGTGGCGCAAGACCCCAAAAATTTATTTATTAATGTCTTTTCTTCCGAAAAATTACTTAATAATTATGATGCAACGATTTACATTGGTCCTCAAAAAATAAATGTTTTAGCTGCCTATAATCAAGGTTTCGAAAATATTATGGTTTTTAGTAATTGGGGAATTCTGGATATTTTTGCAAAAATGATTTATTTCTTTGTGCACTTTCTTTATGGCATCTTGAAAAGTTGGGGATTCGCGATTCTTGTTCTTGGATTTTCCTTATATGTTGTGACGTATCCGTTGACGGCAAAAAGTATGGCTTCGATGCGAAAGATGCAAGCTTTACAGCCAAAAATGAAGAGTTTGCAAGAAAAGTATAAAAATGATCCGCAGCGTTTAAATCAAGAAATGATGGAGTTGTACCGAGAAAACAAGGTTAACCCGTTTGGCGGATGCCTGCCAATGTTATTGCAAATGCCTATTTTTTACGGGCTTTATCAAGTTTTATGGCGTTCTGTTGATTTCAAGGGGGCCAGTTTCTTTTGGATTAAAGATCTTTCTTTGCCGGATCGATTGGCGACTTTGCCGTGGGCTTTGCCATTTTTTGGCAATGAGGTGAATATTCTTCCGTTGTTAATGGCGATTATTATGTTCTTTCAGCAGAAATTTACTTCTAAAAATATGGTAATTACTGATGAAAATCAGCTGATGCAACAAAAGATGATGGCTGTTCTGATGCCGGTTATGATGGGATTTATCTTTTATCATTTTGCCAGTGGGCTGTGTTTGTACTTTACGACGTTTTATTTATTGTCCACTCTGACCGCGTGGAAAATGTCCAAACTAACAGATAGTGTAAAATGAAGAAAAATGTCCAATCTGTTGAATTTGAAGGTGCTGACGCAGAAGAGGCGATAAAAAAAGCTCTTGAGCATTTTGGCGTTTCTCGCGAGGAATTGAGTATTAAAATTGTTTGTGAGGAACAAAAGGGATTGTTTGGTATGCAGGGCGCAAAACTTGCGAAAGTCAAGGTCCATTTAAAGAAAAATAAAGTTTAATGTTTCACGTGAAAGCATTGGTTTAATTTACTCATGGCTAAAATAATTTCAATTTGTAATCAAAAGGGTGGGACCGGAAAAACGACGACCTCGGTCAATCTTTCCCATGCTTTGTCGCAAAAAAATAAGCGCGTCCTACTCGTTGATACGGATCCGCAGGGGAATGCGACAAGTGGGGTGGGTGTCAATAAGAATATTATTGAAAAATCTGTTTATGACGTTCTTCTCAATAAGCTTACCGCAAAAGAAGCGCTGATTTCGCAGGTTTATCCCAACTTAGATATCATTCCATGTAATATCAATTTAACGGGCGCCGAAATCGAGCTCGTCGGAGCGTTGTCGCGCGAGACGCGATTGCGCAAGGCTTTAAATGCGATTAAAGCGGAGTATGATTTTATTTTTATTGATTCGCCGCCATCGCTTGGGTTGTTGACATTAAATGCCTTGGTGGCGAGTGATTCGATTATTATCCCGATACAATGCGAATTTTATGCGCTTGAAGGGGTTTCACAATTATTGCAAACAATTAATTTGATCAAAGATGGGCTTAACCCGAACTTGGAAATCGAAGGCGTTCTTTTGACGATGGCGGATTTTCGAACAAATTTAACTTCGGAAGTTATTAAGGAAATAAAAAATTATTTTAAAGACAAAGTTTATGAATCCGTGATCCCTCGCAATATCAAGCTCAGTGAAGCCCCAAGCTATGGTAAGCCGATTGCGATTTATGATGCAAGTTCAATTGGCGCAAAAAGATATGTCGAGTTAGCAGGTGAGCTGTTGCGTGGCGAATTTGTTGAAAATATTGATAAGCCAATGGAAAGCAATGCTTTAGGTTCGTTCGAAAAGCGTATCGATTTTGAAAAACTTGAGCAAACGGACAGTGATTTAGAGAAGCCACAGGTTGAAGGAATTTAGCCATTCTTAAGGAGATGTTTATGGAAAGTCGAGCATTGGGACGCGGTTTGTCGGCATTGATTCCAGAAAAAGCAGATTTAGGGCAAGAAAAGCGCGGGGAAGAGGTCGCTTTTTTAAAAACGTCAAAAATAAAAAATAATGCCCAACAGCCGCGATCGCATTATGACACTTTAAAACTGGAAGAATTAAAAAGTTCAATAAAAGACAAGGGTTTTTTGCAGCCGATTTTGGTTCGTGCCGACGGGGATGAATATGAAGTTATCGCCGGAGAGAGACGCTTGCGCGCGGCTCGCGCCTTAGGCTTGGAAGAAGTTCCGGCGATCATCAAAAATGTTTCTTTGCAGGAATCGTTTGTGCTTTCGCTCGTCGAGAATATTCAGCGCGAAGAGTTAAATGCCATTGAAGAAGCACAAGCTTTTTTGCGTTTAACGCAGGAATATAAATTTTCGCGCGAGGACGTGGCTAAGGCTGTGGCTAAGGACCCGTCGACGGTGAGCAATTCGATGCGGCTTTTGGCTTTGCCGGAATATATTCAGGAAGCTGTGATGGACCAGCAAATTTCGATGGGGCATGCGCGCAGTCTTTTGGCCGTCGAAAACGAACTTCGCCAGAAACAGCTTTTTGAAAAAATAATCTCTAAAGGATTGTCAGTGCGCGAGTTAGAATCTTTGATAAAGTCAGAAGGGCACACATTGTTGCGTCGGGCCAAAAGGGAAAAGCCGCGGAATCCTGACATTTCTTCGATTGAAGATGAATTGCAAAGAATTGTTGGTTCCAAAGTGCGCATTCAATCTCAAAAAAAACGCGGGAAAGTGATTATTGAATATTATTCGCTGGATGATCTTGAACGAATTCTAGGTCTGTTGCGTCGATAATTGAAGGAATACAGAGTTCGATGAACAAAGAATATGTGCTGGTTCTTTTTAAGCCGGATGTTATGGCCAAAGGTTTGGTGGGGCATATTCTGTCGCGGTTTGCAGAAACCGACCTTGAAGTTATTGTGATAAAGGCCGTGTGTGTTTCTCGGGCATTGGCAGAAGATCATTATTATCATTTAAAAGATCAGCCGTTTTACGACGGGATTATAAAATATTTGCAAGGGAAGTTACACGGCGGGCAAAAGGTCATTGCTTTAGTTTATGGTGGGAAAAACGCGATAAGCCTTTGCCGCAAAATTGCCGGCGCAACGAATCCCGAAGAGGCCGATCCAAAAACAATTCGCGGGTCTTTGGGACGGATAACGACAAAAGGTGTTTTTGAAAATTTGGTCCATGTCTCGTCGGACAAAAAAGAAGCGGCCCGCGAAATAAAGTTGTGGTTTTCTCCGGATGAAATCGGGACCGATATTTTTCCGACGAAAAATCAAGAGGTCAAATCATTTAAAAGGAAAGTTTGGAAATAAATCATGATTAAGGGAATGACAGGGTTCGGATCTGCGGATATTTCTTTTGGAAAAATCAAGGGCGGCGTTGAGATCAAAAGCCAGAACCACCGCTATTTTGACATTGTTTATTATTTGCCGCCGGGAATGTCGTCGTTTGAAAGCGGAATTCGGGATGCCGCAAATCGTGAAATTGAGCGCGGACGCATTATGGTTTCGATCAAGATTACGGACCGGCCTTTGCAAAATATCCGTTTTAATAAGGACGCTGTCCGGGAATATTTGCGCTACAGCAAAATTTTAAAAAACGATTTTAATTTAACCGGGGATCTGGGGATTGCGGATTTGATTCGTTTGCCCGGCGTTGTCGAGGCGCGCGAAGTTGTTCTTGAGCCGCAGGAGATTTGGCCGGCTGTAAAAAAAGCTTTAGACGTTGCTTTGAAAAGTTTAGTGGCCATGCGCATACGCGAAGGCAAAGCATTGGCTTCTGACATGAACAATGTTTTGCGCGGGATGACGGGAGAAGTAAAAAAAATCGATGCTCGCACGAAAGCTATTTTGAAAGAAAAGAAAAAAAGTTTGTCGGAAGACGAATTTTTGTCCATTCAAAAAGGCAATGATATCGCTGAGGAGCTGACACGGCTGACGCATTATATTGAAGAGTTTAAAATGCATTTGCAAAAAAGCGGCGGGGTTGGCAAAAAACTCGATTTTGTTGCGCAGGAAATGCAGCGCGAGACCAACACCATCGGCTCCAAGGTCCAGGACCGCGAAGTTTCAAATGCCGTCATTGCCCTTAAATCCAAAATTGAAAAATTGCGCGAGCAGGCCCAGAATGTCGAGTAATTTTTTCATTCGCTATTCCCCGATCTTTTTTAGGAAATCAATCTTATGAATCGCGGCAGGATCATTATTCTCTCTGGCCCGTCGGGCTCAGGGAAAACGACGCTTCATCAAAAGGTATTGCAAAGTCCTATCTTTAAGGGAAAGCTCGTCAAATCGTTATCAGCTACGACACGTTGTCCCCGAATCGGCGAAAAAAACGGCCGCGATTATTTGTTTTTAAGCAAGGCGGAATTTTTGTCGCGAGAAAAAAACGGAGAGTTTTTAGAATCGATGCAGGTCTTTGACAATTTTTACGGGACGCCCGAAGATAAAGTGGAAGTTGCGTTAAGGAAGGGCAAAAATGTTTTGCTTTGTATTGACGTTAAGGGCGCTGCGATTGTCAGTGAAAAGTGTCCGGATGCTTTAAAGATTTTTATTAAAACGCCAACGCTTAAAGATTTGAAGAACCGTTTGCAGAAACGCGCGACAGAAGATCCAAAAAGCTTAAACTTGCGGCTTAAAATCGCCAAAGATGAATTAAAGCAAGCTTCTCGATATGATTATGTTGTGGTCAACGACACGGTCAGTCGTGCATATCGGCAACTTGCTCAAATTTTGCGAAAAGAAATTTTTTAGTCTCTTGAAGAAAACAATTTTGACATTCTTCAGGGGCTGTGATATAAATAACAATTTCTTATTTCGCCCTAAAGGACGGTTAAGAGCATTTAAACGAATATAATTCAATAGTTTATATAAGAATAACAGGAGGCAACACCTATGGCTTATCAGCCGATCGAAGAACTTTTACCAAAATCAGATTACAGCATTTACAAGCTGGTGCGTTTAGCGTCAAAACGTTCGCTCGAATTAGCCGACGGAAGTCCTAAGCTTATTGACGGTGTTTCGGCTGATGCAAAAACCCCGACGGTTGCTTTAGATGAGATCCGTGCGGGAAAAGTCGTTCTTAAGGCCGTTGCTGCAGAATTTGCACCGTCGAAGACCACGAAAGCTAAAAAAGAAGACGATGCCGACGAGGAAATTGAATCCAAGGCATAAAGAAACAAAATTGTATGGCCGGCGAAAAAAAACATATTCTCTTGGGCGTAACCGGAAGCATTGCCGCGTATAAATCGGCAGATTTGGTTCGCAGGCTTAGAGAATCCGGGTATAGCGTTTCGGTCGTGATGACCAAAGAGGCCGAATTTTTTATAACACCGTTGACGCTTGAAGCGTTATCGGGAGAGAAAGTTTTGACAGGCCGGTTTGAAGATTGGGTCAAAGACGGGTACATGAGCCATATTTCGTTTGCCCAAAAAGCGTCTGCGATTTTGATTGCGCCGGCAACGGCAAATATTATCGCAAAGTTAGCTAATGGTTTGGCGGATGATATTTTGACATGCGCTGTTTTGGCTTCGACAGCTCCGATATTAATTGCTCCGGCGATGAATGAGGCGATGTATCATAACCGCATTGTTCAAGAAAATTGCCAGAAACTTAAAGATCACGGTTTTGTTTTTATTCATCCGGTCAAGGGGATGCTCGCCTGCGGCGTTGAGGGCGACGGGCATCTTGAGGAACCGGAAAATATTGTGAAAGTTTTGAAGACTGTTATTTGAAAAGTTGTCGTCATTGCGAGGAGCCCCGCAGGGGCGACGAAGTCCCACGGGGACTTCCTTCGGTCGCTATCTCTGAAAAAACGAGATTGCTTCGCTCACGTACGTTCGCTCGCAATGACAGGTATTTTTCGGCGAGGTAGTCCCACAGGGACTAGAAAAAAGGTTTGTCCTGTAAGGGGTCAAAATCTTTTCAAGATTTTGGCGAGGTAGCCCAAAAGGGGCTGGGAAAAAGGTTTATTTTTTAAGGGCCGAAAACCTCTTCGAGTTTTTCGGCGAGGTAGCCAAGTGGTAAGGCCGCGGTCTGCAAAACCGCTATTCATCGGTTCGATTCCGATCCTCGCCTTGAAGCGTTCCACAACACTGGGCGGATGGTGGAATGGTATACACGCAGGACTTAAAATCCTGTGGCCGAAAGGTCGTGAGGGTTCAACTCCCTCTCCGCCCATGTAAATAAGGGGTTAGTGTTTAGGGGTTGGTGGTTAGAAAAGATAAAAGATTTTTGGGACCCGTAGCTCAGCCTTGAAAAGTTTTTTCAAGACTTCGCTACGTGTAATGAGTTTCTGGATGATAGTTTTTTTAGTGGACCCGTAGCTCAGTTGGTTAGAGCGCATCCTTGACATGGATGAGGTCAGAGGTTCGAGCCCCCTCGGGTCCACCATTTATATCTATGAGAAAAATTATATTTTTATCAATTTTTGTTTTTGTTCTTGCGGGAAATAATATCTTTGCACAGGAGCTGAAGAAAGAGATTGAAATTGATCCAAAAGACCAGATTTGTGAAAATGATATTGACTGCATTGTGGTTTATACGGATTGTGTGAATAAGGGGTGTGAGTGTGGGGAGCACACAATTAATCAAAATTATCGTAATAAATACGTTGAGTTTTTTCAAAAATGCAAAGATTTAAATATGAAAGCTGGAACGCTCGTAACTGCTTGCCACATGAAATGCCAGCCACCTATAATTAAGTGTGTCGATGGGCAGTGTCGGGCGATTAATAAATAAGATGGAATACAAAACAGATTTAGATAAGCTGCGCCATAGCTGTTCGCACGTGATGGCGCAGGCAGTTAAAGAGTTGTGGCCAGACGTCAAGGTCACGATCGGCCCGGCTATCGAAAACGGTTTCTATTATGATTTTGATAAAAAAGAACCGTTTTCCGATGAAGATTTGAAAGCGATCGAAAAGCGCATGCGCCAGATTATCCAGCGCAAGCCTAAATTTACGCAAAGTTTTATGCCGCGCAACGAAGCGATGGCGCTCTTTGGCAAAAATAGCGAAAATTATAAAGTCGAGCTGATTGAAGGGATTGCTGACGCAGACGTTTCGATCTTTAAAACCGGGGACGAATGGTTTGATCTTTGCAAAGGCCCGCACGTGGATAATGCCGGTGAGATCAAAGCGTTTAAACTTTTGTCGGTGGCAGGAGCGTATTGGCGGGGCAATGAAAACAATGCGATGCTGCAGCGGATTTATGGCACGGCGTTTTTTTCGGAAGAAGATTTAAAAAAATATTTGAACGCATTGGCTGAGGCCGAGAAACGCGATCATCGCAAACTCGGTGTTGCGCTCGATCTTTTCCAAATTTATCATGAAACCGCTGGTGCGGGATTGGTTTTTTATCATCCCAACGGGGCGATGCTGCGCAAGGTGATCGAAGATTACGTTCGCGATCAGCACATCAAACATGGCTATGATTTGGTCATGACCCCGCACATGCTCAAAGGAAAACTTTGGGAAATAAGCGGCCATGCGGAGCATTATCGCGAAAATATGTATTTCTTCGACGTGGACAATGAAGAATATGCGGTTAAGCCGATGAATTGTCCGGGTCATATTTTGATCTTTAAGTCCAAGACCCGCTCGTATCGCGATTTGCCGATTCGGTATTTTGAATTGGGGACTGTGTATCGTCAGGAAAAAGCGGGCGTTTTGCACGGCCTTCTTCGGGTCCGCGGGTTTACGCAAGATGACGCGCATATTTTTTGCCGTCAGGACCAGATCAAAAGCGAGGTCGA
Source organism: uncultured Planctomycetales bacterium (assembly GCA_964635405.1). Lineage (GTDB taxonomy): Bacteria > Omnitrophota > Gorgyraeia > Zapsychrales > JANLHA01 > JADLGJ01. The sequence continues at coordinate 17,479 of CAZWOH010000024.1, forward strand.
TGGGGTCATCGATTTTGTTTTTGAAGTGATGAAAGATTTTGGCTTTACCGATTTGGAAATTGAACTTTCGACGAGACCAGAGAAGTTTATCGGCAGTATCGAGAACTGGGATTTGGCGACGAAAGCTTTAGAAGATTCTTTGAAAGACAAGACAATCGCCTATCAGGTCAATCATGGCGACGGCGCTTTTTATGGCCCTAAGATCGACATCAAGCTCAAAGATGCTTTAGGACGCAAATGGCAATGTGCGACGATCCAGTGTGATTTTGCCTTGCCAGAACGTTTTGGGATGTCTTATATAGATGAAGCTGGTAAAGAAGTCCGGCCGATTATGATTCATCGGGCGATTCTAGGAAGTCTGGAGCGGTTTATCGGAAACTTGATTGAGCATTACGCCGGCGCTTTTCCGACGTGGTTAGCCCCTGTGCAGGTGGCTTTGATTCCGATTGCCCCGGAACAACAGGCTTTCGCAAAACAAGTCAAAGAAGATTTACAAAAAAAAGGAATACGGGTTATAATCGACGAGCG
>CAZWOH010000024.1:18106-19826 GCA_964635405.1 uncultured Planctomycetales bacterium
CGCGTCAAAAAAAGCCAGCACGTTGCTCATTTAAAACAAATTAAAGTTAAGCCGCACATTGCCGAAAATGATTACAATACGAAACTCAAGCAAGCGCAAACGTTTTTGAGTAAAAAGGATAAGGTTAAAATCAATCTCTTTTTCCGCGGCCGTGAAATGGCTTTTGTGGATTTAGGAAAAAAAATTGTCGATCGATTTGTTATGGATCTTAGCCGCCACGGACAAATCGAAAAACCGCCTTCCATAGAAGGGAAGGTCATGTCGGTTGTGGTTATTCCGAAAGTTGATAAAAAAACCTCCGTTGCAGAGAAAGGAAACGAAAATGCCAAAACTTAAAACAAATAAAGCCGCGATGAAGCGCTTTAAGATCACCAAAAAAGGAAAGATCAAAAAACGCAATGCCGGCCGCCGCCATATTTTAGGAAAAAAAACAAGAAAGCGTAAACGTCAATTGCGTAAAGCAGGATTTGTTTCCGCCGTGGATGCGCGTCGGATAAGGAGGTTGTTGCCGTATGGTTAGAATTCGCACAAACGTTGCCACAAAACGCCGCAAAAAGCGCGTGCTAAAGGCATCGAAGGGATATTTTCAACAGCGCCACAAGCGTTTTAGACAGGCGAAAAGAACTCAGATTAAAGCCCAGGCTTACGCTTACCGCGACCGTAAAGTCCGCAAGGGTGAATTTAGAAAACTCTGGACAGTGCGCATCAATGCCGCTTGCCGCGAAGCGGGAATAACGTATAGCCGGTTTATTTCCGGTCTTATCAAAGCCAAGGTTGCTTTGGATCGCAAAATGATTGCGGAACTTGCGATTTCTTCGCCGGTTGCTTTTAAACGGTTAGTGAAGATTGCACAAGAACACGCTGGTACTGCCAGTGCGCCAAAGACCGCTGTTAAAAAATAATTTTACCCCAAATTTTGCATGGGCCAAGCAGGAGCTTGGCTAATGCAAAATCCGGGTTTAACAGCAAAGATTAAGGCCCTGTTATGTACATTGTCATTTTAGGGTGTGGCCGGGTAGGGGCAGAATTAGCAAATTTGCTGTCTCTCGAAGGCCACGATGTGGTTGTTGTGGATAAACAGCCCGAGGCTTTTGTCAGACTTGGCGATGCTTTTAATGGTTTGACGGTTACGGGTAACGGCGTTTTTACCCGTGTTCTGCAGGATGCCGGAATTGAGCGCGCGGATATTTTTTGCGCGCTGACGAATTCGGACAATATCAATATTATGGCTTCTCAAGTGGCCCGCGGGATCTTTAAGGTCAAGCGGGTCATTTCTCGTATTTACGATCCCCGCAAAGCAATTATTTATAAATCTCTTGGACTAGACGTCTTAAGCGAAACGAGCCTTTTTGCGTCGATGATTCGCGACAAAATCACCGATAAAATGTTGTCGGGATATTTGATTGAAACCAGCGAACTGGGGGTTTTGGAATTTCCGGTCACGCAGGAATTTTTGGGTAAACGTGTCGAAGAAATGTCGGTGCCGCACGAATTTAATATTACAGCGATTCGCCATGCTTTAGGCACCGTTACGATTCCCGACGCTAAAACGGTCGTTACCAAAGGCGACATTGTTTTGGGCGTTGTGCGTATGCGATCGGTCGACAAGATTAAGAAGATTTTTAAATTGTAGATATTATTGATGCTCAAGTTTAACCGACTTGGAAGTCCTTTTTAGGCTCAATTGTTTGGCGCCTCTATGGCGCAATTCGCCTTAAAA
>CAZWOH010000025.1:0-19089 GCA_964635405.1 uncultured Planctomycetales bacterium
CAGCCCCCAAAAAATATTTCACAATATAGCATCGGCCATTGTATTTGTCAATCAAGCCAATTTCTTTGTTTATTTGTAAACCAACATAATGCTTAAGTTGACAATAGCTAAGCCCAATAGTATGATGGGGTTCATTTTTAAATCAAAATTGAAAGATTATGGAAAAAATTTATTTCGATCATGCGTCAACAACACCTGTTGACGCTCAAGTTGTCAGCGCGATGCTGCCGTTTTTTACTGAAAAATTCGGCAATCCTTCCTCGACGCACAGCTTTGGCCTTGCGACGCAAAAAGCGCTTGAAGACAGCCGTGAAATTGTCGCCAAGTTCTTAGGAGCGCAGAGCAAGGAGATTATTTTTACTGGCAGCGGGACTGAGGCTAATAATTTGGCCCTTTTGGGAACGGCCCGTAGTTTGAAAAATAAAGGAAATCATATCATCGTTTCAGCCATTGAGCATCCTTCGGTTTTGGAAGCGGCACATTATATAGAGAAGGAAGGTTTTCGTGTTACGTATCTTGCGGTTGATCATCAAGGGCAAATTTCACTTGATGAACTTTGGGATGCGCTTTCGGATCAAACGATATTAGTTTCCATTATGCACGCTAATAATGAAATTGGAACGCTGCAGCCGATTGCCCAGATTGGCCGAAGATTGCGCGAAAAAAATATTATTTTTCACGTTGATGCGGTCCAGACGGTGGGGCATCTGCCGGTTGATGTTAAAGCTTTTTCTATCGATTTGCTTTCACTTTCGGCCCATAAATTTTATGGTCCTAAAGGCATAGGGGCTTTGTATGTTCGAAATGGTGTTGTTTTGCAGAGCCTTCTTCTGGGGGGCAATCAGGAAAATGGATTGCGGGCCTCGACGCAGAATGTCGCCGGCGCCGTTGGATTAGCCGTAGCTTTGAGGATTTGTCAAAACCAAATGGCGCAGGAAGCTTTTGACCAGGCGGGGTTAAGAGATTTTTTAATCCAAAAAGTTTTAAAACGCATCGACGGTGTGCGGCTTAATGGACATCCGACGCAGAGATTGGCTAATAATGCGCATTTTGTTTTTGAAAAAATAAAAGGGTCAGATTTATTGGTAAGCTTAGATCAAAATGGCATTGCCGCGTCTATGGGATCAGCGTGTAAAGCAGGAGTGATTAAGCCTTCATCAGTTTTGCAGGCGATTGGTTTGACCGACCAGTTGGCTTTGGGCGCCTTGCGGATTTCTTTAGGCCGTTCGACGACAAAAGCGCAGGTTGAATATTTGATTGAGCAATTGGTCAATGTGGTTAAGACATTTAGAGGATAATTTGAAGCTGTTGCGGTCGTCCTTCCCAAGCGAGTTCCGCAGCCCAGTCGTTTACTTGCTTGCCTTTTGAATTTAGAAAAAACGACTGGCGCGAGGACTGTTCGAGCGACGAAGGATGACCGTAACAGTTTCCTCATTTCTTAAAAGGTGAAAGAGATTTTATGCAAGAACGTATTATTCATTCTTTGCGCAATAGCGCAGATTATCTTTCTGGCGAGGAAATCAGCCGCAACCTTAATATCAGCCGTGCCGGGATCTGGAAACATATCGAAGATTTTCGCCGTCAGGGCTATCAGATTGATGCGGTTCCCCGACGAGGATATCGAATTTTGAGCGCTCCGGACAAGCTTTTGCCCTGGGAGATCAAATTTAATTTGGGAACCAAGACAATCGGATCGGAAATTGTTTACAAACAAACGCTTGTCTCAACGATGGATGAAGCGGTTGGTTTGGGTATTTTAGGTTGTAGCGCCGGAACACTCGTCTGCGCCGAGACACAGAGCAAAGGCCGCGGACGGCTTGGCCGCGAGTGGATTTCTCCGTCGGGAAAAGGGATTTATGCTTCGCTTGTCCTTCGGCCTTCAACGCCGTTAAGCCAAGTCGCTCAACTAACGCTCGTCTCGGCAGTTGCTATTGCCAGCGCTTTGCGCAGTGTGTCAGGACTCGATGTCCAGATCAAATGGCCCAATGACATTTTTGTCGGCGGCAAGAAAATTGCTGGTATTTTAACCGAGTTAAACGCGGAAATGGATCGCGTGCGTTTTGTCGTCGTTGGTTTTGGGATTAATGTTAACAGTCTTGAGTCACAGCTGCCCGCGCAAGCAACGTCTTTAAAGATCGAAACCAAAAAAGATTTTTCGCGGATTGCCGTTTTGCAAGAAGTTCTGCGCGCTTTTGAAAAGTGGCTTGATATTTTTGAAACACAAGGTTTTGCCCCTGTTCGCAACCGATGGAAAGAGCTCTCGTACACTTTAGGGAAAAACGTTAAGTTTGCCGAGCCAAACGGGGAAGTCGTTGGCCTTGCTTTTGATTTGTCATCCGACGGAAGCTTGCTTTTAAGAAAAGATAATGGTGAAATTGTCAAAAAACATTCAGGGGATGCCCTGCATTTTTAGTGCAGTGTGTGCGTGTGACGAAAATGAATTGGGATGACTTTTTAAATAATGCACTTTTGCAGCTTGCCGATAAAGGCCTTTTAAGAAATTTGCGTACCCTGGAAGGCAGCCAAGGCCGAGAGATTATTATTGACGGGAAAAAAGTTCTAAATTTTTGTTCGAATAATTATTTGGGCTTGGCCGATGATCCGAGGATAAAAGAGGCTGCTATTGAAAGTATCCGCCAACATGGTTTTGGTGCGGGCGCTTCACGTTTGGTTTGCGGAAATTTTCTAAGCCACACGGCCCTTGAAAATAAAATGGCGCAGTTAAAAAAAACAGAACGTTGTCTGCTTTTTAATAGCGGGTATACGGCCAACGTGGGGATTGTTTCTTCGATGTATGGCCGGGACGATATTATTTTTAGTGACAAACTTAATCATGCCTCTATTCTCGACGGAATATTATTAAGCGGCGCTGAATACAAGCGCTTTAACCATGCGGATACCGAGTCGTTGGAGGCGATGCTCAAGGGGAGTTTGGCGACGAGAAGAAAATTAATCGTCACGGATAGTGTTTTTAGCATGGATGGGGATTTGGCGCCTTTGCCTAAGATTGTTGCGCTGGCAAAGAAATATGGGGCTTCTGTTATGGTCGATGAGGCCCATGGCTTTGGTGTTTTGGGTAAGGATGGCTGTGGCGCCGTTGAGCATTTTGGGCTTGAAGGGCAAATAGATATTCAGATGGGGACATTTTCAAAAGCGGCAGGGAGTTTTGGCGCTTACTGTTGCGGCAGCAACGCAGTAATTGATTTTTTGATCAATAAAGCGCGCAGTTTTATTTATACAACCGGTTTGCCGCCCGCTCTTGCGGATGCTTCTTTGAAAGCCGTTGAAATGATTGAAAGTCAACCGCAGCGACGGGAGAGATTATGGGAAAACACGCATTTTGTTCGGGAGAGCCTAAAAAAATTGGGATTTGATACATTAAAAAGTCAAACACCGATTGTGCCAATTGTCGTTAAGGATGCCGCGTTGTGCGTTGAGTTTTCAAAAAGATTGTTTGAGGCGGGCATTTTTGTTTCGGCGATTCGGCCTCCGACGGTGCCGGCTAATACCGCACGCTTGCGTTTGACGCTTATGGCCACCCACACGCGCGAAGATTTAGAAAGCCTCGTCAAGCATTTTGAAATTATAGGAAAGCAATTATGCCTTATTTAAAAACACAGCGGGGTTTAAATTGGCATTATCAGCTTGTTGGAGAAGGACCGACGTTGCTTTTTTTGCACGGGTTTGGCGTCAACAGCCGTATTTGGCGTCAGCAGATCAAATATTTTTCCGATAATTATCGGATTATTGCCGTCGATCTTCCGGGGCACGGTCAGAGCGATTGGCAAAATATCAGTCTGACGGATATGGGAGAGGACATCGAATTTTTGTTGCAGCACTTAGGCTGCCAACAGGTCGGGATTGTGGCCAGCTCTTTCGGCGGCCTGGTGGCGTTAAAAATTTTTGAGTTGAATCAGGGGCGCATCAAATTTTTTGTTTTTGCTGGTTCTCAGCCAAAGTTTTGTGCTTGCGAAGATTATCCGTTTGGGTTACCCCCAGAGCGCATCGCCAAACTTGCCGCCCAGCTTCAAACGGATTATCCGTCGATGGTCAATGTTTTTTTTAGGTCATTGTTTACGCCTTCTGAACGTGCGACGCGACGTTTTAAGTGGGTGCAAACGTTTCGAAAAACAGATTTTCTGCCGCGCAAAGAAGCGCTTTTGGCGCTTTTGGTGATTTTGGAAAAGGAAGATTTGCGAAGCATTTTTTATGCCCAACAGCGACCGATCCTTTTTATCAACGGCAGTGAAGATTATATTTGTCCAAAAAGTTTTTATGAGAGTTTGCAAGGAAAGATTCCGATGGCACATTTTGTCTGGTTTAACGCATGCGGACATTTTCCGTTTATCAGCCGTCCACACGAGTTTAATGGGGCGCTTGCAGGATTTTTGGAAAACCAAAGGATATGATCCAAAATTTAGAAAATTATTCTGTCCGTCGGGCTTTTTCGGACGCGGCCAAACGGTATGAAAATTTATCCAGTTTGCAGTATGGGATTGGTTGCAGGCTGATCGAAAACAATTTTTCGTCGAGTTTCCGCGGACGCGTTTTGGATGTTGGTATGGGAACAGGACAGCTGACCGACCGTTTGGCGGGCCTTTGTCCGGATGCCAAGATCGTTGGGATTGACTTTGCCAGCGGGATGGTGTTTAGGGCCAAGGAAACCTACGCAACTTTTAAGGGGATTGTTGCTGATGCGCAAGTCTTGCCTTTTGCCTGCGAAAGTTTTGATGCGGTCATTTCAAATGCAGCTTATCAGTGGATGCGTAATTTACCGACGGCATTTGCACAGGCCAATCGGGTTTTAAAAAAGAACGGAAGGTTTTGTGCGGCGCTTTTTGGGCGCGAAACGCTGCATGAACTTTTTGAGTCATTTGAAAGCATTCCAGGTTTTCGGGCGCACAAGAAAGAGTTTGTCCGATTAGCTGACGAAAATTTCGTCAAAAAATCTTTTTTAGACGCAGGATTTAAGGACATTGAATGTCATTCACAAATAAGCACAACGAGTTTTGAAGACTTTCGCAGTTTGCTGTTGTGGTTAAAGGCGATTGGGGCTAACAGGCTAAATCCTGGCATGTCTTTGGGGCCTAAGATTTTTTTGAAGACCGAAGAATATTATCAAAGACATTTCAAGGCCGGCACGGGGGTGACGGCAAGTTTTGAAGTCATTTGGATGAAAGGAAAAAAATGAACAATAAAGATAATGATGTCATAAGTCCGCTCGATTTTTTTGATGATATCGACGAGCAAGTTGCGCAAAAGACGCCCACCGATCAGGTAAAATTTTCTTCTCGGCCAAGCCGTCAGCGTACCCGACGCCAGAGACGTCATAACCGCAGAACAGAAAAGCGCGGCCGCGCGTTTTTTATTTCAGCGACCGATACCGGTGTCGGAAAAACAACAGCTATTAAAGTGCTGGCAACGCTTTTTAAAAAGCAGGGTTTAGACGTAGGTGTCATGAAGCCTGTGCAATGCGCCGGCGACGATGCAAAATCTTTAAAGGAGTTTTTGCAAATCAACGATCCGCTTGAAGAAATCAATCCGTATTGTGCCAAAGAACCGTTCTCACCGCACATTGCTTTTGCCCGTGAAAGAATCCAGGTGCACAAGGACAAAATCATTTCGACATTTCAAAAACTGCGCCGCCGGCATGATATTTTGCTCGTCGAGGGAGCCGGTGGGCTGATGGTCCCTATCCGTGAAAATTATCTGATGGCGGACTTAGTCAAGGAACTTGATCTGGAACTTGTGATTGTCAGTCGTTTAGGGTTGGGAACAATTAATCACACGCTGTTAACGATTAGCAAAGCCAAAGATATGGGAATCAAAGTTTGCGGTGTCATTTTTTCCCAAGTCAGTGAAGGTGCCCTTGGTGTTCCTGAAAAAACAAATCCTTCTGCCATCAAAGAGTTAAGCTCTGTTGCGGGTCTGGGGATTATCCCTTTTATGGAAAATATTTCGGAAGAAAGAATTTTAAACGCCTGCAAGGAAAAAATTGACCTTAAACCGTTTCTGACATCTGATCGAACCAGCAAAACACACCAGCTTGTTTTGGATGATAAAAATTTTGTGTGGCACCCGTTTACCCAGATGAAAGACTGGCTCGACGATAAGCCGCTTATAATTGACCATGCAGAAGGTTGTCATTTGATTGATACCGACGGACACCGTTATTTGGACGGTGTGTCGAGCTTGTGGGTCAATATCCACGGACACAATCATCCTTTGATCAACGCGGCGATTAAAGATCAGTTGACGCGTTTGGACCATTCGACGTTTTTGGGGTTGTCTAATACGCCGGCGATTAAACTGGCCAAAAAGTTGGTTTCTGTTGCGCCCAAGGGGCTTGAAAAAGTTTTTTATTCCGACAACGGCTCAACAGCTGTTGAGGTTGCTCTCAAAATGGCGTATCAGTATTGGCAAAATGCGGGATATGAAAAGAAAACAAAAATTGTTCACTTGGCCAATTCTTATCACGGAGATACGCTAGGCAGTGTCAGCGTCGGGGGAATGGATCTGTTTCATAAGGTTTATAAAAATTTGACTTTCCCGACACTGCAGTTGGATTTTCCGGATGGGTATCGCAATACGGATTTTCAGCGAGTATTAAACCAGATCGAAGAACTTTTTGTATCGTCGTCTGCTGAAATTGCGGCTTTGATTGTTGAACCGATCGTCCAAGGGGCAAGCGGAATGGTTGTTTGGCCGCAGGGCCTTTTAAAGCGTATGAAAGAATTGTGTGAAAAACACAATGTCTTTTTAATCGCCGATGAGGTGGCAACCGGTTTTGGCCGTACGGGTAAAATGTTTGCCTGCGAGCACGAGAGTGTTGTGCCCGACTTTTTGTGTCTGGCCAAGGGCTTGACCGGCGGGTATTTGCCGCTTGCGGCGACCTTAACGACAAAAAAAGTTTTTGACGGGTTTGTTTTTGATTACAAGGAACAAAAAACATTTTTTCACGGGCATACCTATACGGGAAACCCTTTGGCTTGCGCGGCGGCTTTGGCCAATTTAGAAGTATTTTCCGTCGATAATACATTGGCGAAACTTCAGCCGAAGATCCAAATTTTAACAGAAAAATTAATGACATTTGAAAATTTGCCTTTCGTCGGAAGCATCAGGCAAAAAGGGTTTATGGTCGGCATTGAATTAGTCAAGGACAAGGAAAGCAAAGAGCCATTTGGTTGGGAAGAAAAAATCGGGGTTAAGGTTTGTCAGCAGGCGCGTAGCCGCGGCGTTATTTTGAGGCCTTTGGGCAATGTGATTGTGTTGATGCCGCCTTTGTCGATTTCCAAGTGGGAACTGGATTATCTTTTGCAGGTGACCTATTGGGCTATTGAAAAGTTAGGACAATCCCTAAACGGCGAATTGAACGCAGCCCTGAATTAGGTTCGCTGTAAGCGAACCATTTACCAGGGACCGTTCATTGAGCCGGTAGGGCATTGTCCTAACTTAAAAGAGAGCTTAGAGATGAACCAAATAAAATCTAAAAAAGTTTTTGTCGCGATGAGCGGTGGGGTGGATTCCTCGGTCGTTGCCGGCCTTATGAAAGAGGCTGGGCATGATGTTGTCGGGGTTACCATGTGCTTTAGCATAACGCATCCTAACAGCAAAAAGCCTTCTTGCTGCGGGGTCGACGGCATTACGGATGCCCGTCGGGCGGCGCAGATTTTGGATATCCCGCATTATGTTTTGGACTTCGCGGCGGACATCAATGATTTTATTATTGAGGATTTTACCAATGAATATTTAAGCGGACGGACGCCTAATCCTTGCGTGCGCTGTAATCAGCATTTGAAATTCGGGTCGTTGTATAAAAAAGTTATGGCGCAAGGCGCGGATTTTTTGGCGACCGGCCATTATGGAAAAATTGTTTTTAATTCGCAAAAGAACGGCTATGAACTTCACAGAGCTGTTGACCAGCGCAAAGACCAAAGCTATTTTCTCTATAGTATGGCCAAAGAAACATTGCCCAAAGTGCTGTTTCCTTTAGGCGATTTGAATAAGGCCCAAGTTCGCGAATTAGCACGAAAATATCAGTTAAACACTGCCGAGAAAGCTGAGAGTCAGGATATCTGTTTTGTCCCCGACGGAGGGTATAAAGAATTTATCCGTCAGCGCGTCGGTAACGCCGTTTTTGTTCCAGGGCCATTTAAAAATGAGCGTGGCGAAATTGTTGGGCAGCATCAGGGCATTGCCAATTATACGATCGGTCAGCGCGATAAGTTAGGGATTGCTTTAGGCGTGCCGGTGTATGTTTATAAAATTGAAAAAGAAACGAACACGGTTTACGTCGGGCCTTTGTCGATGCTGTATTCTGCGGGACTTCTGGCCAACAATTTTAATCCTGTCAGTATGGATATTCCTCAAACGACAATTGAGGTTGCGGCCCGTATTCGTTATAATGCAGAACTTGTCAAAGCGCGATTGACGTATTTAGGTCAAGATTCAGTTCGTTTATATTTTGATGAACCGCAAAAATCTGTGACGCCGGGTCAGTCGGTCGTTTTTTATGACGGGGACGTAGTTTTAGGCGGAGCAACAATAGAAGAGCCGATCAAATGTGAAAGCTAAGAAAGGGATTGATATGAAAATCAGTTTGGATTTGACGAATTTAAAAGGTTTTGTTGAACAAAAAGATTTACAGGCGCTTGTTCCCCAATTGCAAAAAGCCCACGAGGATTTGCATTCCCGCCAAGGCAAGGGAAGCGAGTTTACCGGATGGCTGAATCTGCCAACCCAAACCGACAAAAAACTTTTAGCCGAACTGAAAGTTCTTGGTGAAAAAGTTCGTAAGAATTCAGATTGCATAATTTCGATTGGTATCGGCGGTTCCTATATTGGTATTCGCGCGGCCTTGGACTTTTTGTCTCGTGAGCAAAAGATTCCCGTTTATTACGCCGGGCACAACCTAAGCTCTGGGTATTTTCAGAATCTCTTTGCGAAATTAAAAAATAAGCGCGTGACCGTGCTTGTGATTTCTAAGTCGGGCACGACGACTGAGCCAGCTTTGGGGTTTCGGCTCGTCAAAAAATTTATGGAGAGCAAATATTCTGCTGCCCAGTTAAAACAAAGAATCATCTGCATTACCGACGAGAAAAAAGGTGCATTGCGTTCGATAGCCAATGATGAGGGTTACCGGACGTATCCGATTGCCGATGATATCGGCGGGCGGTTTTCTGTCCTGGCTCCGGTAGGCTTAGTGCCGCTGGCTTTGGCCGGAATTGAGATAGCTTCTCTAATTAAGGGTGCCGCTGATGCCGAAAAAGAACTTGGGCAAGCGGACTTGGAAAAAAATATGGCTTGGCAGTATGCAGCCAACCGCTATCTTTTGTATAAGCAAAAGAAGGTGATTGAAATAAAGGCGTTTTTTTATGAAGAAATGGATTTTATCGGCGAGTGGTGGAAACAGCTTTTTGGCGAAAGCGAAGGCAAAGAGAGCCAGGGGATTTTTCCTGCGTCGGTTAATTTTACGGCTGATCTTCACTCGATGGGTCAGTTAATTCAAGAGGGGGAACGAAATCTTTTTGAGACGTTTCTTGTCGTCAAAGACACCGGATACAAAATGCTTGTCCCTAAAGATAAAAAGAATCAGGATAACTTTAATTGTGTCGCCGGGAAAAATCTGGATTGGGTCAATGAGCAGGCTTATAAGGCAACGGCGATGGCACATTTTGAAGGCGGGGTACCCAACATGACGATCGCTCTGCCTAAATTTGACGCGTATACTTTAGGCCAATTATTTTATTTTTATGAAAAGTCCGTCGCCCTGACCGGTTATCTGATGGGGGTCAATCCGTTTAATCAGCCCGGGGTCGAGGCCTACAAGAGCAAAATGTTTGCCCTGTTGGGAAGAAAGTAAATTTGTGATAAGATAACGCTATGAAATTTCCTTTTGGAAAAAAAGATGCGCAACCGGTTGTGTCGGCGCCTAAAGTAGCGTCCAAGGCCGCTGGTTTGGCGTCTAAACCTGCGGTTGCGCCACCTGACGGGAAAAAGCAAATTGTCGCCGGCCTTGTGTTTATATCGGCTTCATTTTTAGGCGCTGTTTTTTTGTTGTACTTAACCGTCAATGCGCAAAGCGCCAAGGAAGTTGAAGTCAAAGACTTAAATGAAAAACTTCTGCTGGTAAGCACCGAAAAGCAGGCGGCCACAAGCCAAAAGGAAGAATTGCAACAGCAGGTCGGCCGGGTTCTTGATTTAGAAAAAGTTGTCCGTGCTTCCGAAAAAGTTCATGGGGTAAGCGAGTTTGACCGTAAAGAAGGTTCTTTATGGATCAACCGCAAGTCTGGTAATGCGATGGTTACGCTGGGTGTTTTAAACGGCGTGACAAAAGGAGTCCGCTTAGGGGTTTTTGAGGCCGATAAAAGAGTCGGGACCATGAAGGTGATATCGGCGCTGGATGTTGTTTCTTACGTCGAGCCGGTCGACAAAAAACTTGCAGAATTTAGTCGTGATTACTATCAGGTCAAGCCGGATTAACATAAAAATTTTTAAAGGGAGTTATCGTTATGGGAAATTTAGGGTTTTTGGAAATACTTTTGATCTTGGTTGTCATTCTGTTTCTTTTTGGCTCTAAGCGTCTTCCTGAGATCGGCAGTTCATTGGGTAAAGCGATCCGTGAATTTCAAAAAGCGCTGAAAGGCGAAGACGAAAAAAAAGATTCCGACGAAAAAAAGACATAAAATACGTGCTGCCTGATGTCCCAACCCGAAATCTTTGTTTCATTCTTTAGTCATTTGCAGGAATTGCGCAATCGTTTGCTTAAAGCGATCGGCGCTTTTGTGCTGGCGACGATTTTAGTCTGGAATTTTATTGATCCTCTGATTGGACGTATCGTTTCTCCGGTTGGGAAAATTGTTTTTACTTCCCCCGCCGAAGCTTTTAATGCCCGCATGACCCTTTCGATGATTGGCGGCTTTCTTTTATCTCTGCCGGTTATTCTTTATCAGATTTGGAAATTTGTTTCTTTGGGGTTAACAGACCAAGAAAAAAAGTATGTTTATGTATTTGGGCCTTTGTCGCTTATGTTCTTTTTTGCCGGCATCGGGTTTGGTTATTTTGTGATTTTACCGATTTCGCTTAAATTCTTAATGAGTTTTTCATCGCCCTGGATGGTCCCGATGATTACGGTGGATAATTACATTTCTTTTGTTGGGACGATAATAATCTCGTCGGGTGTTACGTTTGAGTTGCCCCTTCTTCTGGTATTTTTGGCACGACTTGGAATTGCAACACCGCAATTTTTGCGCGAAAAGCGCCGTTATGCGATCGTGATTATTCTGATCGTCGCCGCAATATTGACTCCGCCGGATGTTGTCAGCCAAATTATTTTGACAATTCCGCTTTTGGCCTTGTATGAATTGGGAATAGTTTTTTCGCACTGGGCAGTGGCCAATCGCAGATTGTCATAATTTTTATTTATGTTCCAAAATAAGTACGGTATACTGACTGTCATATTTCTGGATTTGTAAGCAACGTTCTTTTAGGGAGGGCTTTATGAAAATTGATGAACTTCGTGATTTGCTCAAAGACAAGCGCGTGATCGAGGAGATCAACCGGCATTTGTGGATTGAGAGCCAAAAAGCGGGTTATTCAATCGGCATTGAACGCGCAACCGATGAATGGCTGAGACTTTATGCGGAAGGTTGGATGAAGTATCACCTTCCCGAAAAATATAATGCTGTTCAGGCCAAAAAGCGAAAAGGCCAGGAACGTACCAAACGTGATGAAAAAACAAAAAAATTAGCGGGCCGCAATAAGAAATAAACAGCTGTTTTTCTAAACCCCTGTTTGCAAAAGCAAATGGGGGTTTATTTTTTTTCGGGCAAGATTAACAAACCGATAAGAAAAAACAATGCGATAAAACTTACCCACACTCCTGCATAGAACGACAACGGTACAAATCTAAATTTGATTTCGTGTATTCCTTCGGGGACAAAGACGCTGCGCATAAGATAATTTGTTCGAAAAACTTTTGCCTTCTTCCCGTCGATCGCAACTTCCCAATCGGGGTGATAGGATTGCGTGAGGACAACAAATCCGGGATGTTGCATGTGGGCCGTTAAAACAATTTCGTTGGGGCCTTCTTTTAAGATTTTGACACTTGAGGCATCTTCGATGGGCACGTTGTTAAGCTCTGCTGAAAGGCTTAGGTTGTCTGGCTCGCTGATAATAATGCCTTGACGGCCGGCTGTACTAAGGCGTTTGATTAAGTTCAGAGATTTTGTTTTGTCGGGTTCAAAAATTGCGCGGTGCACAACGTAAGCGCGCGGCAACGCGGTTGGCCGTTCAAAAATAACAACTTCTTTTTGATAGACAGCTGTCAGGTTAAGCAGATTTTCCAAATTCATCTTCGGCGGTGCGACAATGTAACGAACGCCCAGCAGATCGAGGATGTAATGGCGCTTGTTTTCAATGGGCATCGCACGCAAAGCGGGGGGCCGTAAATCTTTTTGGAAATGGTTCTCGATGACAAGAGCGTTGACAAAGTCCACAAATCTCGTCGGGACAAGTCCTAAGAAATAACCTAAGTCATCAACGCCAAAACCAGTTGCTGTATTTGGGTAAAATGCCCAGAAGACGCCATAGCTGCGCGCAGGTTCATCGCGTGATTTTAAGAATTCGATGTAAGGGACTTTGGCAAAAGAGTCAAAACGTTTGGGATGTTCGCGGTGAATGTAGAGAAATAATTCTAAAAAGACAAGGACCAAAAGGGCAATGTTTAACGATCTTTTTTTTAAGAGTCGCCGGTCCTTAAAGGCCAGAATGATTTGAAAGATAAGAAGCAAAGAAAAAGCAAAGGCGCTTGCAGCCAAGGAAATATGAAAATGAGGGGCATGGCGAAGAATATAAAGATGAATGCCGACGATCATCAAAAGGCCGACAGTAAAAATCAACGCTTTAAAGAATAATTTTTTAGAACTGGTTATCGAACGAAAGCCCATCCCGCTTAAAACAGCGACGCAAAACGCGGCTAAGGGTGGCGTATGAATCGCATAACGGCATGTGTCAAATACCGGCAAATGTCCAACCCAGTTAATAAATGGCAGGCCATAAGCTTTACTGAGAATTAGTAGCAAAAAAAGCGCAAAAAAATAATTGAGCCCTTTTTTGTGCTTATTAAAAAGACTTAAAAAAGTCAAAGCTAAAGGCAGTGTCCCTAAATATCCACCCCACCAGCCGGCAAACGTAAAATCAAAGGTAAGGTTTTCTTTTTGGAAAAAATGCGGCAAAGCTAAGCTTAAAGCGCGGTCCCTTTGTTCTTCCATTAGAAGGCCTGTGCCCACAGGATGGCCGCTCCAGAATTCTCCGGCGAGATTTCTCAAAAAAGGAAAAAGGACGATTGATGCAAGTGCCGCACCCAGCAGGTAAGCGCCTGCATAAGAGAGAAATAGTTTTTTATAATTATTTTTTGAACTTAGAGAAAATGTTTGAAAAACAAAAAAAGCAGAACCAACAACATTAACAAAAAAAACGTGTTCGGGATGGCCGGCAAAAATCGTTAAGCTGATGACGAGTGCTAATGTCGCAAGAGAATGACGGCTGGCTTCTCTAATAATAAGGCGGTTAAGCGCGATCAGCAGTAGCGGAAGCAAAAGATCAACGTTGGCTGTCCAGTATTGCAACAAAACCATCGGCCCGCTTAACATAAAAACAAGCGCGCTGCAAAAAGCGGGCGGGTCCTTAAAGCCGATGCGGCGCATAAACCAAAACGTAAACAGACCAGCGAGCAAAAGACGGCTCAAGATCAAAATGTCAATGGACACGATATTAGGCAGCAAATAGACGATCAGAGTCAGCGGATAAAAAATCCCCACCTCAAGCATTCCGATCAAAGAGTAACCGCAGGCTTGATGGGGATTCCATAAAGGCAAGATTCCTCGTCGGAGATTTTGTTTTATAAATTCATAAATCGGCTCTTCTGAAACAGGCGCGTCGGTGCCGTTGGCCGGAATAAAACGAGGCTTGTTGTGCTCTTGACCGTAAACACCATTTGGCAGAGCTTGCGAATTGGCTGTCGTGACTTTTAATGTTTTGTTTAGGAAAACAACATCATAAAAAGCCGCGCATAATAAAAAACCCAAGAAAAAAAATATTTTTATAAGATTATTTTTAGAACCGGATTTGGGCATGCGTTTAGTATAAAGGCAAGAAGATTTTGGGACAAGAAACATTTCGCCTCGCCTCGAGGGCTTTGGCATTCCTTAGGGTCTTGCGTTAGGCCCTTAAAGTCATAAACCAAAACCCCCCGGGTTTAACGCCGAGGGGTTTACTGGTAAATCTTAGCTTCGAGAAATTTACTTTCTCTTTGCTGTCTTTTTCTTGGCTGCTTTTTTCTTTGTTGCCATCGTTTTCTCCTTTCTCAGAGATAAAGATGTTGATTTGTATTTATGGTTTAATATTAACACAGCACATAATAGATGCAAAAATTTTCTTAACAATTTTAAGATATTTTTTTGATTTTTTTAGAAATAAAAAAATCAAAATGAATTATTTATCGACGAGAAAATTGATAAATCTTTATTGAAAGAAATTATCCTAGTAATAATCAGAAACACCTGCGAAAATATTTCTAAATTACGCGCGAAAAAATATTTTTTAAATTTTTATGACGTCTGTTTATCTTCACATTCCGTTTTGTCAGCGCAAATGTTTTTATTGTTCTTTCGCTGTTTCTATTGGACAAGAAAATCGCATGGATCAGTACGTGCAGGCTTTGACCAAAGAGGCGGCTGTTTACCAGGGGCAAAAGATCAAGACAATTTATTTAGGCGGCGGGACACCAAGTTTTTTGACTGTGTCACAATTGCACAAGTTATTTTCGGCCCTTCGGAAAAATTTCTCTTTCGTCGATGATTGTGAGATTACGATAGAGGCAAATCCGGAGAACCTTGATTTAGAAAAATCCAAAGCATTGTTTGATTTAGGCGCCAGCCGCGTGAGCTTAGGGATACAAACATTTAATGATGGGTATTTAAAGTCGTTAGGGCGTGCGCACGACTCGTTTAAAGCTTTAAGTGCGTTTAATGATTTGCGTCGTGCAGGATTTAAAAATATCAATGTGGACTTGATGTATTCTTTTCCTAACCAGACATTGGAAGAAATCAAACAGGATGTCCAAACGCTTTTGGGATTAGGCAGCGAACATGTATCGATTTATACGTTGACCGTCGAGCCAAACAGCAAATTTTATGTGCAGAAAATTCATGAGCAGAGTAATGAAAATCAGGCAAAGCAGTATGAGCTTGTCACATCGCTTCTGGAAGAGTCAGGTTTGTTGCAGTATGAGGTAAGCAATTTTAGTCGAGCGGGTTTTGAGTCGCAACATAATATCAATTATTGGGAGAGTGGAAATTATATCGGTTTGGGGATGAGCGCTCACAGCCATCTTAACGGATGCCGGAGCTGGAACACAGATCGATTAGGGGAATATTTAAAGAAAATTGATTCCGATGTAAACCCGCAGGCAGGACATGAAGTTTTAAGTCCGGAAAAACGATTGCGCGAAGCACTTGTTTTTGGATTGCGGATGAATTGCGGTGTTGAACTCTCGTCGCTAGAAAAGCAGTTTGGTTGCCTGTTGCCGCAAGATGTTTGCCAGCAGATTAAAGTATTAATCGAACAAGAACTTTTAGTGATGCAAAAGAATCATTTGCAAGCAACCGGAGCCGGACGTTTATTGCTTGATGAGATTGCCGTAAAATTAATATAATTCGGTCTATGAAAAAATTTGTCAAAGGCGCTTGAAGTGAATATTTCGCAGAGAACTAAAAAATATCTGATGCTTGCCGCAATCTTTTGTGTGACGATTGTCGCTTATGCTCCGAGCATAAATAACGGCTTTACCCATTGGGATGAAGAACAATACCTGTTGAAAAATCCGGATGTCAGATTTTTAAGCTTTGAGGGGATCAAGCGAATATTTACAGCAACTGTTTTTAAGACGTATAGCCCATTAACTGTGTTGTCGTTTGCCTGCGAATACCGCTTTTTTCAATACAATCCGTTTGTTTATCATCTGACGAATCTGTGCCTGCATCTGGGGGTTGTATTTTTTGTATATATTCTCGGGCGGCGTTTGGGGCTTGGGTTATTATCTTGTGTTTGGGCAACATTGATTTTTGCGATTCATCCGATCCACGTCGAATCTGTCGCCTGGATTGTCGAGCGAAAAGATGTGCTTTATGCTCTCTTTTATTTGGCGGCGTTATGCGCATATTTAAAATTTGGTGATGAAAATAAACAGCGATTTTACTGGGTTGCTGTTTTTTTAGCCATAGCCAGCATGCTTTCAAAAGCGATGGCTTTAAGTTTGCCGGTGATTCTTTTAATCTGTGAATGGGTTAAGGGAAAAAAGATAAATTCCCTTGTATTATTAAACAAAATCCCGTTTTTTTTGGCTGTTGTTCCGATCGCGGCGATCACATATTTCTTAAATGCCAGAGTGCCTGATGTTGCCAGCTTTAACGCAGTGCTGGTATGGATTTGGACGTTTGTTTTTTATATCGGGAAGTTTTTCTTTCCTGTCGAGCTTTTGCCACTTTATCAATTGCCGCAACCGGTGACATTAATCAATCCTCAATATCTGATTTCTCTTTTTGGATTTGTGGCCATAGTTTGTCTTTCGGTATTTTTACGAAAAAATAAATGGTTTATTTTCTCGATATTATTCTATGTGTGCTCGATATTTTTCATTCTTCGTTTCGACGGGAAAGTGGATGTCAGCATTGTCGCCGACCGGTTTATGTATTTGCCGTGTCTGGGTTTTTGTTTTCTTTTGGGAAATATCATTGAGCATCGCTTGAATTTACCGAGAATCAGAAATTCCCGCGGGCGGATGATTTTCATAATTTTTTTAGGGGCTTTCAGCGCTGGATTCGCTACAAAAACATTTTGTCAATGCGATATTTGGCAGGATGCTTTTTCGGTCTGGAATTATCAAATCATGAAAACGCCGCAGGAAGCACGCGCTTACGATAATCTTGGGGCTGCATATTTGCGCAAAGCAGAATTAGACAGGGCGCTGGCCGAGTTAAAAAAATCCGCGGCCATTGATCCTCAAAGTTCTGTGAGTTTTAATAATATGGGCCTTGTGTATCTTGAAAAGAAAGATTTTCCCGCCGCAATTGCCAGTTTTGAACAAGCGATTAACGTGAGTTCTCTTTTTGATTCAGTGATATATAACAATTTGGGTGTCGCGTTAAAAGATAGTGGAAATCTGTCGAAGGCCGTCGATGCATTTCATAAAGCCATTGAACTTGATGCCAAAAGTTTTGAAGCCCGCCTGAATTTGGCTGAGATTTTGACCGCGCAGGATCAAAATGCGCAGGCCGAAAAATTATACCTTCAAAATTTGGCGATTGATCCAACTGATGACAAAACACGATTTAATCTGATCAAACTTTATTTCCGTTTAAAAGACGAGCCCAAAGCCATGGATATTGCAAAGAAAATGATGCGTGATTCTGTTTCCGAGGATTTGATGGTGCAGTTGGCAAGGATTTTTTATTCGGTGAATGATCCGCAAAGCGCTCGGAGTTGCTACCAGCGAGCCTTGAAGATCAACCCGAAGCATAAAATTGCTTATGAAGAATTAGGCAAGCTATTGGGCAATTACGAAAAATTTCAGGCAGCTATTGAGGTTTGGCAAGCGGGGTTGCGATTTTATCCCGGAGACGCGATGCTGATTGATTTGATCGAACAAGCCCAAAGGCTTAACAAACAATAGATTGTTTTTGGGCGGACGCCCCAGTTTTGATATTTTTGATCCTTCTCTCAACGAGGAAGATTTTATTTTTGTCAAACGTAGGGAATTTTAGCCAACATTTAACGACCGAGGGCTTAGACTGCTTTTGAAAACTACGCTAAAGCCGAGAACGGGATGTCCCGCCCACAAGGCTCTTGCCAATCATCGTCGACAAAATGTTTTTTTGTCATCTCAATTGTCGAGATTGTGCGCCCTTTTTATAAAAAATGTTTTTTGTCCATGAACAAGCGATATGAGGGAATTATTTGGGAGGTGTGAAAGAAGGTGTTGCACAAGCGTAAGGTGTGCGCGGTTGCTGGCAGATACTTTCAATGATTTTTGAGGTATTAGTCGCCAGCGTTTCTTCATCAAACTTTGTCAAGATAAATGATCGGAGAATATTAAAGGATTGTTTGGGGTTTCTTGTTGTCAGCCGAAATTTGACAAGGTATCTGCCTGCTGTCCAGTAAGCAAGAGATTTTAAACGTTCGGTGGCATCAGCAACAAGTGTGAGTTTTTTAAATTCCGGGAATAATGTTTCAGGACGCAGGGATCGGTTTTCTCTGGTTTTCATCGTTAAATATTCAGCCCATGCATCTTTTATCGCCTGCAACAATGTTTTCATTTGCGAAAACCGGGTATTGTCAATAAAAAGAATATTGTAATCAAAAACTTTTTCTGGCGTGATCGTAAATTTTGAGACCATGGTCATGTCGATTTCTGAAAATCTCCCCATCACATGTGGTTTTGGCCTAAAGGCAAACCAATCCATAGAATGTGAAACTTTTTTGTCCATGTGGATTACTTCGACAGAAATATTATCGACGAGAATAATTGTATTAAGCGCGGTAAGCGTGCCGCTTATTGCAAAGCTAGGGCCATAGTGACTGTAGCTAATCTCCGTTAGCGAAGAAACATTATTGTTTAATCGGGGCCTGTTTATGAAATTACGCCAAACGTTCGCAATCATGTTTTTTACGGTTTATTGTTTGATGATTTTGAGTATATCAAATTGTCAGGACCCTCGGGAAAATAATTTTAAATTCCGGCTATAGCACGTCAAAATGATGGGTTTTCATTTTACCTTTCATGCTTTCATAATATAATAAAATCCAAATTATTCTTAAAATGATTTTGTTCTCTCTTATTTTGCAGTCAGACGACCATGGATTTTGTTTATGGATAAAATGGCTACGGCGATTTTCGCAGTGGATTCCACAAATCAAAGGAGCAGCTATGAATTTACGTAGGATGTTTATTTTTTTAAACTTCATGACTTTGCTTGGCTTGGGATCTAGCGGCTGGTGCCAACAAGATGTCCCAGTAAAAGCTCCGAGCGT
>CAZWOH010000026.1:0-10455 GCA_964635405.1 uncultured Planctomycetales bacterium
GTTCGGCTCAAGGATATTAATGAGCTTTTTATGGGGACCGGTGTTGGGGCAGAAGCGTATTCGCTTGTACAGCAAGGCAAGGTCGATTTGGTTGTCAGTGCCCGTCCCGAGGAGCGCCGCTCGATTTTAGACGAAGCCTCCGGCATAACCAAATATAAAGCCAAGCGCAAGGAAGCATTAGGTAAACTCGCGGACACCGATCAGAATCTCCTGCGTATCAATGATATTGTCGTCGAGGTTAAACGTCAGATTTCATCATTGGAACGACAAGCCAACAAAGCCCGCAAATATAAAGAAGAATATGTCCGCCTTAAAGATTTAGAAGTTCAATTGGCGCGTGTGCAATTAAATATGGCTACCCAACAGCGCAAGGAGATTCTTTCTCGTCTAGAAGAATATAAAAATAAAGAAGTTGCTCTCAGCCAGGAAGTTGCACAGTTTAACGATTTGCTTGAAGGTCAAAGCGGGCTTCTTGAGGAGTTGGAGGACAATGTCAATCAGGTCAATGCCGATGCCATTAAGATCGACGGACAAATTGATATCAGTAATCGTCAGATTGGTTTTAATGAAGAGCGTTTGACAAATATTGAAGAAACGTTCAAACGTTTAGAGGAGAATAAAGTTGCTTTAACAGAGCGTGCCCGTCTGCAAGAAGAAAAAATTTCTGAAGCAGCCGCAGTTTTGGCAACGTTGGACGAAGTCGTCGAAAAGAACCAACAGGTTTGCGAAACTCGTCGGGCAGAATTGTCTTCTCTTGCAGAAGCGGTGTCTGTTTCGCAGCAGGTCATCAAGATTGAGGAAGAAAAAATCCTTACCATAACATCCAGCCAGGTGCATATTAAAAATCAGCTGACCGACGTGATGAAAGAAGTTCAAGGCGCTTTGGCGCGCAAACGCCGGTTGGAATTCGAAAATACAAAAGTCTTCGGTGAAAAGCAGCAAATTGATCTGAAGTTGCAGTCGATTTCGCAGCAACTTGTTTTTTCTTCTCAGCATTTGGAAGAATTAAATACTCAGCTTACCAATAACCTGCAAACTTTGGAAAGAATCCAAAATGACCTCAAAAATTTGGATCAGCATATCGACGAGCTTGAAAAAAAGAGGTTGTTTCTTAAGTCGCAAAAAGAATTTATTGAAAAGCTCTCTGTCCAGTATCAGGACATTCCTGACCCGATTATTGAAGGCCGTATTATTACGACGTCCAAGCCGATGGAGCATCACAGTGGCTTAATCGGTAAGGTCAAGGAAGTTTTGGAAATGGACCCTGCGCGTGCTGCCGTGCTAGGCGGCAGTTTAGCAGCCGACGGACGGCCTTTGTATGAAGTGATTTGTGAGGCTAAGTTTATCGAGTTGGATCCCCAGCAGATTTCGGTGCAGATTGATGAGCTTGGCCGCCAGTTGGATGAGCAAATCAATCAAAAAGCCCAAGTCATGGCAAAGCTTGCCGAGCAGGAAATCGCGGTTAAGAAAAACCAATTTGAAATTCAGCAGCAGGAAAAAAGTTTCTCGATTTTTCAATCCCAAAAAAACGATGTCGACAGCGAAGCACAAAAGTTAAACCAGGAGCTAGCGATCGTCGAATCCGAATTCCAGGAAGTCACGACTTCTTTGGCAAATTTAAAAATTTCTGAGGATGACCTGATCCGTCAGCTGGATGTCCTTAATCAGGATCTTGCTGTCAGTCAGATCAAGATCCGTGAAAATCAGGATGCCATAGCAGCTAAAGCCAACGAACGTGAGCAGGTCACCCTTTTAATTGCGCAGGCCGAAACAGAAATTGCATCTTTGCAGGCAACAAAGAGCGGGCATTTTGAAAAAGTGAACATGCTTAAAGAAACGCTCGCTTCCGCGCTAGCAGAGCTGGAGCGTTTTGCTACTGAAGCGCAAGAACTCGACGGAAAAAAAGAGCAATACACCCGCGAAATTATTATTTTGCAGGAAAAAATCGATTTGCTTAAAGAAGAAAAGAATTCTTTGTCCGGTGTTTTGTCCGGTTATTCCCGTCAAAAAGAAGAAGTTGTTGCCCGTTTAAACAGTGCGCGCGCAAATATCAATTCCTATAATCAGCAGATTGACGCAATCAAAAACACATTGCATCAACAGCAAATGCAGGAGCAGGAAATCGTTTTTCAGGAAAAAGCGATCCGTGACCGGCTGATGCAATCGTATAAGATTGACGTTGATCATTATGTTATGGAAGTTCTCGCCCCTGCGTCCGTAGTGCAAGGCGAGTCATCCGACGCGAAACCTGTTGAATCAAGCCAGCCGGTTGAAAGTTCAAAATCTTTTGATATCAATGAGTTAAGTATTGAAATCGAACGCTTGCGCAAACGCTGCGACTCGTTTGGCTCGGTTAATCTTGTTGCTATTGAAGAATTTGACCAGTTAAAGGAACGTTTTGAGTTTTTGACCAAGCAGCAAAGTGATCTTTTGACCGCCAAGGATTCGCTGCATCAGACGATTACCAAGATCAATCGCCAGACGCGCCAGATGTTTATGGACACCTTTACGAAGGTCAGCGAAGAGTTCCGGATTTATTATCGAATGCTTTTTGGCGGCGGGGAAGCGCAGCTGGTTCTTTTGGACCCGGAAAATGTTCTGGAATCCGGCATTGAAATTATTGCCCGGCCTCCCGGCAAAAAGTTGCAAAATATTTCTTTGCTCTCCGGCGGGGAAAAATCTTTGACCGCTATTGCCCTTATTTTTGGCGTTTTTAAAGTTAATCCAAGTCCGTTTTGCGTCCTCGACGAAATTGATGCCGCTCTTGACGAATCCAATGTCGGGCGTTTCGGCTATTTGCTTAAGGATTTTGCCAAGATTGCCCAATTTATTGTGATTACGCACAACAAAAAGACCATGGCTTGCGCGGATGTTCTTTACGGGATCACAATGCAGGAGACAGGTGTTTCAAAACTTGTTTCAGTTAAATTTAAGGATCAAGAAAAACCACTTGCTGTTGAAGAAGTTCCCTCCGAAGTTTAAGTGTAAAGCATTTATTCTCAATTGCTTAGAGATTTGCTCTCTGGCTTGATTGCGTCTGTTGCGTTGGCTTGACAGTCGAGAATAATATGTTATACTCTAAACATTCCAACGCATAAACATTGAAAATGAGTGTAAATATTTTGACAAGTTTTAATTGGCTTGATTTGCTGATGATCATTGTCATGATCGCTACCGTTTTTCGCGGAGTCGTTTGTGGCTTTGTCGTTGAATTATTCAAAATCTTCGGTCTGATTTTTGCGACGGTTTTTGCTTTGCATTTTTATGTTCGCGCCGCAGAGCAGTTGCAGCATCTGGTATCTTTGCCAATGAAGGCTGGTGAAATTTTAAGTTTCATTTTGATTGTCGCTGCCGTGATTTTGTTCTTTAGGTTAATTCGTGAGGGTTGGCTGTTAGTATTAAAAAGTGAAGCTAAGGGCGGTTTTAGCCAGTGGGCGGGCGGTCTAATTGCGATTTTTCGTTCATTTGTTGTTTGCGGTCTTTTGTTTTTTCTCATCTTCCTTTTTGGTACCGAAACATTAAACGCGTTTGCCGAAAAATCAGTGACAGGGACCTATCTTTGTGATCTTTCTCCAAAGGTTTATAAATTCTCTTACGAGGGGATATTAGAAAAATTCTTCCCCGATGAAGAACTCAATAAGAAAGCTTTTAAAACGATTAAAATCGAATCTGTTTTAAAGAAATAAGTTGATGGGGTTGATTCCACAGGAAATTATTCTTAAAATTTTGGACCGTGCGAACATCGTCGACGTAATTGGCGGGTATATTCCTTTAAAACAGGCGGGTCGGAATTTTAAAGCGCCATGTCCGTTTCATCACGAAAAAACACCGTCTTTTGTTGTTAATCCGGATAAGCAGATTTTTCACTGTTTTGGTTGTGGCGTCGGTGGCAATGTCGTGACTTTTGTCATGAAGCAGGAACGGATGGAATTTCCCGAGGCTTTGAAGTTTTTGGCCGAAAAGACGGGAATTGAAATTCCGGCAACGGACATTAAGAATAATCAAATCCATGAATTTCGCCAGCAGATTTTGCGTGTCAATGAGTTGGCCACAAAATATTATCACCAGAATCTGATCTCTGATAAAAGCGAGTTGGCAAAAACAGCCCGGGAATATTTAAAGAACCGCGGTTTAAGTCTTGAGAGTGTCGCAAAATTTCAATTGGGACTTGCATTAGACGGTTGGGATGGGTTGCTTAAGACTTTGGGCGCACAAAATTTTAGCGCTTCTTTTTTGGAAAAAGCCGGTCTTTTGATTGCCAAAAATCAGGGCAGCGGCCATTATGATCGTTTTCGGCAACGTGTGATATTCCCGATTTTTAATGCGCGTGGCCAGATTGTTGCTTTTGGCGCACGTTCTTTGAACAAAGATAGTTCGGCCAAATATATCAATTCGCCAGAAACTTCGCTTTATACCAAAGGACAGTATCTTTATGGCCTCAATTGGGCGAAGGAAGCTATCACCCGGCAAGATTCGGTCATTGTCGTCGAAGGGTATATGGATTTTATCACTCCTTTTTCGGCGGGAGTTGAAAACATTGTCGCATCCCTTGGGACCGCATTGACGGTTGAGCAGATCCGTCTGATTGGACGCTATACAAAAAATATTGTGATGCTTTTTGATGCGGATCCGGCTGGTCAAGCGGCCATGATCAGAAGTCTGGATCTTTTGGTGGAAGAAGGAATGACTGTAAAAGTCGCCACATTATCTGACGGCGATGACCCTGATTCATTTGTTCGCAAGTCCGGCGCACAGGCTTTTGGTGAGGCTGTAAAAAATGCGCAATCGTTATTTGATTTTAAGTTGCAGTTTTTAGTCAAGCAAAATCCCGGCGCGACGATCGAAAGCAATGCCAAGATTGCCGCCCAAATGCTGTCGACAATCGCTAAGTTTGATAATGCGATCATCCAAACCGAATATCTTAAGCGTTTGGCGCAAGTTTTGATGATAGCGCCCGAAGCTCTTTTGCTTGAAATGAAAAAGGTTAAGCCGGATGGCAATCGCAGAGCGGCAGTCGCGTCCGAAAAAAAAATGGCTCGCGAACCGATTCGGCCGGTGGAACGTAATCTTTTGAGGTTGATGTTTGAAGAAAACGATTTTGTTGTTTTAAGCCGCAGGGATATTGCGCTTGCGGATTTGCAAAATCGTCATGTTCGTGATATTGTTTCTAAGATTTTTGAACTATTTGACAGCGGTCGTGAAACAAATGCGCCAGCTTTAATGAACTGTTTTGGCGAACAAGATATTCTTGATACAATTTCTGGAATTATAGCGTCGGAAGAAGCGATTGCCGGCGATAAACAGAAAATTTATCGGGATTGTACTTTACGGCTTCGCCAGGAAAATTTGAAGCTTAGGCGGCAGGAAATTTTGCGGCAAATGGAAATCGCCCGTAATCAAGGCGACCAGAAAACGCTGGAAGACCTTTCATATGCTTTTAACCTACTAATTAAGGGGTCATAAATGCAGACCAAAGAATTGAAAGCGGACATTGATAAGCTCATCGCCTTAGGTAAGAAAAAAGGTTTCTTGACCTATGATGAAGTCAATGAAACACTTTCCGAAAAAATTGAATCTTCCGAGGAGATCGACAAGGTTTTTGAAATCCTTGATGCCAAAAATATCAAGGTCCTTGAATCCGATGATGACTTTGAAGAAGGCACACCTTCCGGATCCGATGAGGAAAGTGAACCGGATGATCAATCCGCCGTCCGCTCCGTCGAGGAACCTGTGCGTGAAGAAGTTGATTATGCCGACAAGTTTATTCCGCTCGACGATCCGGTAAAAATGTATTTAAAGCAAATGGGTTCGATTCCGCTTTTAACGCGCGATGAAGAAATCACTTTGGCCAAACGCATTGAAGAGGCGGAACAAAAATTAGCGGAAGCGTTGTTTATGACCGCTTATGCCCGTAAAGCGGCGCTGGAGATGATTAATAAAGTTTTAAACGGGGAAGTTAACGTTGAAGATGTTGTCAAGGATGAGTTGGAACGTCGTCCTAAACTTATCCGTGATTTAAACCGGATCATTAAAAAAGTGCGGACCAGCCGTGTCGGAACGGTTCAGTCGGCGATGACGTTAGCCGAATTTAAATTGACCGCCGCGTTTAATGAAGATGTTATTGCCAAAATTGCCGACTGGGTTGAACGAGTTGAAAAAATAGACCATGCGCTCAAAGGCCGTCGCGGCGTTGTGGATGTCGACGAGCTTCGCAAGGAAAAGAAGCAAATTCTAAAAGATCTTGCTGACCCGCTGGCTAAGATTAAAGAACAGCTGCGTGTTATTAAAATCCGTCAGGCGAAGTTTAATAAAGCCAAAAAACTTCTGGTTGAAGCAAACCTTCGTTTGGTCGTCAGCATTGCAAAAAAGTATATTAACCGCGGGCTTTCTTTTTTGGACCTCATTCAGGAAGGGAATATGGGGCTTATTCGCGCGGTTGAAAAATTTGAATATAAGCGCGGGTATAAATTTTCCACGTATGCAACCTGGTGGATTCGTCAGGCGATTACCCGTTCGATTGCGGATCAGGCGCGGACCATTCGTATCCCTGTGCATATGACGGAAACGATTAATAAAATTATTCGTGTCTCTCGTCAGTTTGTTCAGGAAAGTGGCCGTGAACCTACAGCCCAGGAAATTGCCAAGCAAATGCGTATTCCTGTCGGAAAAGTTAAGGAGATCTTAAAAATTTCGCAGGTCCCGATTTCTTTGCAGACGCCGATTGGCGATGAAGGGGACACGAATTTTGGCGATTTTATCGAGGACAAAAAAGCTGTTTCACCGGCGAATGCAACGCTTCACTCGATGCTCAAAGAAGAGATCGGTGCTGTTTTGCAGACGCTCGATGAACGCGAACGCAAGATTCTGGAATTGCGTTTTGGAATTTACGACGGAACCAGTCGTACTCTCGAAGAGGTCGGCAGTGAATTTAATGTTACACGTGAACGTGTTCGCCAGATTGAATCCAAGGCTTTGCGCAAGTTGCGTCATCCCAGCCGCTCACGTCGTATCAAGTCGTTTATTGATATGTCTTTGCGGGAAGCGGAAAGTACCGCGTAATTGAAATTCTCTTGCGCTGTTGAAATTTTCAAGGCCCTGCATCAGTTTTGGTGCAGGGCTTTGATTTTTAAAGGGGCAAGTAGAAAATGTTTACTGTTATGTTATATTAGTACTACTAATTTTAACCCGGATTTTTAGCCAAGCTATGCGTAATATTATCATTCTAATTTTTTTACTTATCTGCAGTATAACTTGCGGTCAAAAAGTTTATGCGCAAGAACCTCCCAAAGAAGATCAGGACGTGAAAGATATTTTTGCCGTCAAAGAGGATGCGGTCACCAAAATTAACAGTATTGTCCAGAGAATTTATGATCAGACGTTTGCTGCGAAAGAAAAATCCAAGGAATTGGCTGATTTTGACGAGAAGTGTTTGGGCAAAAATGATAACGGTTTTTTGACGATTACCTACGAGACCCAGGTTGCCTCTGCGGGCGGTAAAACGACTTTATATGCTTTTAAACTGGATGTCGAACCTCTCGAAAATAAAACGTATAAGTCTCATGCCGGATATTTTAATTATCCGATGCCTGCGCTGGATTTACAATTTTCGGGCTATGTCGTCAAGCATCCTCTGCGACGGCAATTTGATTTAGAAATGGTTCTGGATAAATATACAAATGAATTAGCAGATTACCAGCAGCAATTTTTGCCTTTGCGTTTTATGATTGTCCCGCAGCAAAATGTATATCATGTCCACGAGCCGATTCGCTTTCAGGCGGTTTTGGCAAATGTTTCCCAGGCAAATATATTAGTTAAGGGGTTATCAGAAGAAACGCTTTTTTTTACGCTCAATAATGCGTTTTGGGGGACTTCGCCCGACGGGGTTGAAGAAACCCTTACCCCTAAGCAGCTTCGGCAACGCCAGCGTGAAGAAGATCGTCAGGCCCGTGCAGAGGCCCGTGAGGCTCAAAGAAAGGCTCGCGATACTGAAAGACGTTTAAAAAAAGGTCTTGGGTTGCCAACGGAAATTGGTAAAAAAGCTCGCGTTAAAGACAAGCTTATATTACGAGCACAAGAAGCTTTGACGATTGATTTTATTGGGGAAGGTTACAAAACAGCCCAGGATATTGAAATTCGCGGGATTTATCTTGAGAGTATAAAGGGACTTAAGCCTACCGGAAAAATCACCTTAAAAATTGTCGAATGATTTGCAATTGAAAGTTAAGAGCGCTTGTGATATTCTAAACATTCGTCTTGAGGCATCTTTTGTGATTTTATACCTGTGGGGCCTTCATTTCGGGCCTATAGCTCAAGTACTGTAAACTTTTACAGTACTTCGCCATGGGCGAGGAATTTCTGGATTTGATGTTGGGGCCCATAGCTCAGTCTCCGCCGGAGGCGGATCCGCCTTTGGCGGAGGTTAGAATGTTTCGGGCCTATAGCTCAGTCGGTTAGAGCAGGGGACTCATAATCCCTTGGTCCCTGGTTCGAGTCCAGGTGGGCCCAGTAAAAAAATATTTCTAAGTTTTAAGGACTCATAGCTCATGCCATAAATTTTTTATGGCAC
Source organism: uncultured Planctomycetales bacterium (assembly GCA_964635405.1). Lineage (GTDB taxonomy): Bacteria > Omnitrophota > Gorgyraeia > Zapsychrales > JANLHA01 > JADLGJ01. Next base: position 8,567 of record CAZWOH010000026.1, read on the forward strand.
TTCGCTATGAGTAAGGAATTTCTAGATTTAAGGACTCATAGCTCAGCTGGTTAGAGCGCTGCCCTCACATGGCAGAGGTCGGAGGTTCGAGCCCCCCTGAGTCCATATTTGTAATTTTTTAGGATAGATCAAGTTTTGTAGAGATCACGAAATTTGGACGATATTCCACACTGTCATTGCGAGGAGCTGTCAAATCTTAATAATAGCGACGAAGCAATCCCACTTTTAGGTGGACATTAAAAACGAGATTGCTTCGCCTTTAAAAGCAGGCTCGCAATGACAAATTACAAAATTTTGACAATACGTCACTCTAAAGAAGGGTAAAGCCAAAGTGAGCGAAACGCTTTCAATTAAAGACCAGATTAAGAAATTAATTGAACTCCAAAAGCTCGACGCTGATATTTATGCATTAAAGCGCGATTTGCGGCAAAAGCCTGAATATTTGGCTAAACTCAAAGCCGATTTTGAAAATAAAAAAGCGACCCTTAAAGCGCACGAAGAACAATACAAAAATCAGCAAGCGATCCACAAGGCTTTGGAAGGTGATTTAAAAAGTCAGGATGATGCGATCGCAAAAGCGAATGCGCAATTGTCGGTTTTAAAAACCAATAAAGAATACACCGCAAAACTGACTGAAATCGAGCATGTTAAGGCGGATAAGTCGCAAGTTGAAGAAAAGTTGATCAATTCCTATGACGCTCTGGATGCGGCCAAGAGCAATGTGGACAAAGAAAAGATTGTTGTTGCCGACGAAGAAAAAAAGTATTTAGCTGAAAAAAAGACGGTTGAAGATTCTATCGCGGTTTTAGAGGACCGGATCAAAGTACTGACCAGCCAGAGAGCGATGATTTTGCCGTCGGTTCCTAAAGCCAGTTTGGGCAGGTATGAACGGGTTTTGGAACATACCGATGGGCTGGCGATTGTCCCTGTGAAAGCCGGCGTTTGTGGCGGATGTTATATGAATGTTCCAGCGCAGGTCGCCAATCAGATCAAGATGAACAAAGAGTTAGTTTTTTGTGAGACGTGCGCGCGAATTATTTATTTGGAAGATGATCTTTAACCTATGAGTGAAAAAGTTTTTGAAATTTTTACCGATGGTGGGGCCAGCGGCAATCCGGGACCAGCCGGCATCGGGGTTGTTATTAAGGAAGACGGACAGGCGATTTTTGAAATTTCCAAAAGCATTGGAGAGGCGACAAATAATGTGGCCGAATACAGGGCCGTCATCGCCGCATTAGAAGAAGCGATTGCCCGCGGCGCGCAAAAAGTTTTTTTAAACACGGACAGCGAACTGGTCTATTTTCAACTGACTGGCAGTTACAAAGTCAAAAATGAAAGCCTGCTTTTGCTCGTCGACAAAGTGAGAGAATTGTCACGCAAGATCAAGTCCGTCGAAATCAAAGCGATTCCCCGAGAACAGAATGTGGACGCTGACCGTTTAGCAAAACAAGCGATAGTAAAAAATAGATTTCATCAGGCCAAGGTGGTTGCCTCGAAGTCCATCTTCGGGGAGGAAAGTCCGAGCTCCAAAGGGTAATGCATTCAGGTAACGCTGAACCCTCGTTAAGGAAACTGACGCGGAGGATTAGAGCTACAGAGACGAGCGTACTGCTTATGGCGAGTGTCATCATCGTCAGGCGATACGAGTGAAACGAGCAATCTCTGCAGGGAGAAAGGCCAAATAGGAAGCGACTGTTCGAAGCGAATTTTGCCGAAAGGCAAAGTTCACGAAGAATGACGAAGTGACCCGCTTTGTTACCAGCTTCGGGTAGGCTGCAAGAGTTAGAGGGGCGACCTTCTAAGTTAGTTGAATAACCATCATTCCCGCCCTTAATATTATCGGGAAAACATAACTCGGCTTACTGGCCTGATGAATTTTTTGGGAGTAT
>CAZWOH010000026.1:10555-14816 GCA_964635405.1 uncultured Planctomycetales bacterium
GGAGGTTTCAATGTCAGGTCATTCAAAGTGGGCGAGTATTAAACATAAAAAAGCTGCTACCGACGCAAAACGCGGAGCGGCGTTTACCAAGGTCACGCGCGAAATCACAGCTGCAGCCCGTGCCAGCGGCGGAGACATGAACACCAATCCGCGTCTTCGCACCGCCGTGGCACGCGCGCGATTTTTAAATATGCCTAATGTTAACGTTGAGAACGCAATCAAAAAAGGGACCGGCGAGCTTCCGGGTGTTGTTTATGAAGATGTCGTTTTTGACGCCTATGGCCCCGGTGGTGTAGCGATGTTAATTCAAGGCTTGACCGACAATAAGAATCGTACGACGGCGGAAGTCCGTAATATTTTGGCCAAAAAAAACGGCAGCCTTGCCGGTGCAGGCAGCACATCGTGGATGTTTACTTCGAAGGGTTTTATTTCGGTTGAAAAAAATAAGGTCAGCGAAGATCAACTCATGGAAATAGCTCTTGAAGCGGGTGCTGATGATATCAAGACCGAAGGCAGTTATTATGAGATCACCTCTGACCCTTCGAGTCTCGAAACGATCAAGGCCGCTTTAACTGCAAAAAATATTCCGATTGAAACCGCTGAATTGACCAAGGTTCCCAACGCCTATGTTAAAGCGACCGGCGCGGAAGCCAAACAGCTCTTAGGCCTTATGGAAGCTTTGGAAGAGCATGAAGATATTCAGGAAGTGCACGCAAATTTTGACATCCCCGAAGAGGAAATGGAAAAATTATCCCAACCTGAATAAGGATAAGATGAGAATTCTTGGCATTGACCCAGGGTTAAAGGCGACAGGGTACGGAGTTATTGAAATCGGGCAATCGCCCAACCGCGCTGTCCGTTTATTGGAAACAGGGACCATTGAACCGGACGAACGCTGTACTCTTCCCGAAAAGGTCAGTAAGATTTATAAAAATCTTGATGCTATCATCCTCGAGCATTCTCCTGAGGTCATGATTTTAGAAAAACTTTACGCTCATTATAAACATCCGACGACCGCTTGCATTTTGGGTCATGCACGCGGAGTCATTTGTTTGGTCTCTGCGCAGCGGGGGATTAAACTTATCGAACAAAGTGTCAAAAGAATTCGCAAAGCCTTGGTCGGCAACGGCAGTGCTTCGAAGGAACAAACGCGCGGCGTTGTCGCGCATATTTTAAAATTTAATCCTGAAAAAATTACGCTTGATGCCAGTGACGCTTTGGCTTTGGCATTGGGGTACGCGCATTTAGAACGATATTAATTTGAGTGAAATAAATGTAACGTAAGGGTAAGTGTTCAACTAAAATGCTACGATGATATCCAGAATTACCGGACAAATTATTCAGATTAACGACTTTGCGGCTCTTTTGAATGTCGGCGGGATTACCTATGAAGTTCTTGTCCCGTCACCGATTTTACAGCGGTTAAATGATCATAAGGACCCGACGGGGCATGTGACTTTTACGACGTATCATTATTTTCAAATGAGCCAGTCGAGCGGTATGCCGGTTTTAGTAGGGTTTTTAAACGAGATCGAAAAAGATTTTTTTTTACAAATTATTACCGTTTCGGGTATCGGCCCGCGTGCGGCGGTTAAAGCGCTCAACAAGCCGTTTTCCGAAATTTCACGGGCCATTAGCGAGGCAGACATCAATTATTTAAAAACGTTGCCGGGAATTGGTCCGCAAAAAGCCAAAGAGATCGTCGCCAAACTTCAGGGCAAGGTTGGGAAGTTTGGGCTTATTCGCGATCAGGAAACTTCTGCTAAGGTGCAGGTCGCAGCGCCGGATTGGGCAGAAGAAGCTTTATCGGTACTTTTGCAATTGCAATATAAGCGTACTGAAGCGCAAGAGATGATTGATAAAGCGTTAAAACGTACCAGCGGTATTTCATCGGTCGAAGAACTATTAAATGAAATTTACAAACAAAGGATAAACGGGTAATGGACACTTCAGCCAATGAATACCTAAAAGGTGCTATTGAAGCGTTACTTTTTATCAGTGAAAAACCGGTTGCCATAGAACAATTGACAGAAGTGATGCAGGAAGGCGTTGGAGCAGTCGATGTTCGCAAACTTCTTGAAGAGTTGCGTGATGAGTATGAGACCAAACAACGCGGGATGGTCATCGTGGAAATTGCCGGCGGGTATCAGATGCTTTCAAGTTCCCATTACGTTTCATTTGTCCGCAGTTTTTTAAAGACAAAGGTGCGAGAAAAGTTGTCCCGTCCGGCCCTGGAAGCTTTGGCGATTGTCGCCTACAAGCAGCCAGTCTCTCGCGGGGACATTGAAGTGGTGCGCGGGGTTAATTCCGACGGGGTTGTTTTGCATCTTTTAGACAAGGGCCTGATTAAAATTGTCGGCAAAAAAGATGTTCCGGGCCGGCCGTTTCTTTATGGAACTTCAAAATTATTTTTGGAATACTTTGGCTTAAAATCTTTGCGTGATTTACCAAAGCTTGAAGATGTTTCGCTACTTTTAGCTAACGCAGAACAAAGTGCGGTGATTCCTCTGGAAGAAGGTTTGCCTCAAGCGCCTTCTGAAGAGTCAACTTTGGATGCCACCCGCGCGCTTGATCAAGCGGAAGCCTTAGCTAGCCAAGAAACACAACAGCCGCAGACTCTAAAGGAGGCGATGGACGATATTTCCCGAGGAGATATTGCCGTCGACGAAAATTCTCCTGCTCTTGATACGATTGTCGCAGAAGAACACCAATCAGCTTTAGATGATTCTCAAAAGGGGACGCTATGAGTTTGAAAGATTGCCGCAAAAAGATTGATGCTTTAGACGAAAAAATAGTCGCTCTTTTAAATGAGCGCGCCAACGTCAGCCTTGCAATCGGAAAAGAAAAAGCCAAGGAGCGCAAAGAAATTTATTCCCCCGCCCGTGAAAAACAGGTCTTAGACCGCGTCAAAGCGCTAAGCCACGGCAGCTTGCCCTCGGAAGCGATTGCCGCGATTTATCGTGAGATTATGTCGGCATCGTTATCATTGGAAAAGCCACTGACGATTGCCGCATTGGGCAAAAGTGGCGCTTACACTTTTGAAGCCGCACAAAAGATTTTTGGCCAACAGGTTACTTATGAATCCTGCAAAGCCATTGGGGAAGTTTTTCAAAGTGTCGAAAGCGGTGAGGCTAATTACGGCGTCGTTCCCGTCGAGAATTCGACAGAAGGCGCGGTGACGTGGACGTTTGATCTTTTAGTCGAGTCGGACCTTAAAATTTGCCGGCAGGAGCTGATGGAAATTAACCACAATTTGTTGTCAAAAGTTTCTAAAGAAAAAATTACCAAGGTCTATTCGAACTGGCAGGTTTTTGAACAATGCCGCAATTGGCTGGCGCGCAATTTACCGCATGCCCAACAGATTACCGTCGCTTCAACCACACAGGCGGCTGAAATCGCGGCTAAAGAAAAAAATGCCGCGGCAATCGCTTCGATTAAAGCGGGCGAAAACAATCAGTTAAATTGCCTGGCTTCTGATATCCATGATCTGGCACATAACACGACCCGTTTTTTAGTCATTGGGCCAGAAGATGCGGAACCGACGGGAAAAGATCGTACGTCGATCGTTTTTTCGATTAAAGACAAGGTTGGGGCACTTTATAAAATGCTCGAGCCTTTTTATAAAGAGCGGATCAATTTGACTAAGATCGAGTCGCGTCCGTCGAAGAAAAAGGCGTGGGACTATTATTTCTTTGTGGATTTTGAAGGCCACGAGGAAGACTTGCGTGTCAAGCGTGCGTTAATCGAATTGGAAGATATGTGCAAGTATTTAAAGATTTTGGGTTCTTACCCGGTTATGGAATAGACATATGAAGCAAATGGCCAAACAGCGTATTTTTGACGTCGAGCTTTATCGACCGGGCAAGCCGATCGACGAGGTCAAACGTGAGCTTAACCTAAAAAAAGTCATTAAGCTGGCCTCTAATGAAAATCCGTATGGACCATCCCCTAAAGTTTTAAAGGTGATGGTCAAGGAAGCCAAGTCGGTGAACCGTTATCCCGACGGGGGATGCTTTTATTTGCGGCAAGCGCTGGCCAAACATCTGGGCGTCGATGGTGAAAATTTGATTTTTGGCAATGGCTCGGATGAAATTATCGTGATGGCGATACGCGCCTTTGTTGCACCCGGCGATGAGGTTGTGATTGCCAAGCCGTCGTTTTTAATTTATGACATTGCCGCGCGATTGGAAGGAGCAGTTATCAAAGAGGTCGCTCTTAAAGATTTTTATTATGATTTGGATGGCATGCGCGATGCGGTGAC
>CAZWOH010000026.1:14916-18741 GCA_964635405.1 uncultured Planctomycetales bacterium
GCCTGTTTGCAGGACAAGGCGTATTATCGACGCATTGGCCGTGAGGTTAGCCAAGAGCGCAAAAAGCTTTATCAGCAATTAAAGAAAATGGATTTAGGCTACAGCGAAACAGTAACGAATTTTATTTTGGTGGATGTCAAAAAAGATTCAACGCAAGTGTGCAATGCGCTTCTTAAAAAAGGGGTCATTGTCCGCGACATGGCGTTTTGGGGACTGAAAAATTATTTGCGTGTTTCGATTGGAACGCCGTTAGAAAACGCGCAGTTTATCGCCGCGCTTAAGGCAGTTTTGTGAAGACCGAGACGGTAGTGTTTTGGTATATTCCTTCTCCCCGACGGGGAGAAGGTTAGGATGAGGGGTTATTAAGAGTGAACAGATGAAGATTCCCCCTCACCTTAGTCCTCTCCCCAAAATGGGGAGAGGAAGGTTAGTAAAAGGTAGACTAAAAATTTTTATAATATTGAATCAAAGGAGAAAACATGATCGTCATTCTTAAACCAGATGCATCCGAAGAGCAGTTGCAGCATTTGATCAAAAAGACAGAGGCTTTAGGCCTCAAGGCGCATGTTTCGCGCGGGGTCGAGCGTACCATCATCGGTTTTATCGGGCCGGAAGATGTGCTGCGGGTCACCCCTTTGGAAGTTTTTCCCGGCGTTGAAAGTGTTATTCCCGTCTTGGCGCCGTACAAGTTAGTTTCGCGCGAGTTTAAAAAGGAATCGTCGGTCATAAAGTTAAAGAACGATATTTGTATCGGCGGCAAAAATATCATTGTGATGGCGGGTCCCTGTTCAATCGAAAGCCATAGCTCGCTTTTAGCTGTGGCCAAGGAAGTCCAAAAAGCCGGTGCAACGGTTTTGCGCGGCGGGGCTTTTAAACCGCGCACCTCGCCGTATGATTTTCAGGGCTTGGGAGAAGAAGGCTTAAAATATTTGCAAGAGGTCGGGCAATCGACGGGCCTTGCGACGGTGACCGAAGTTATGGACGCGCGCGATGTTGAGCTCATTGGAAAATATAGTGACATTTATCAAATTGGGGCGCGTAATATGCAGAACTTTTCCCTTCTTAAGGAAGTCGGCATGACGCACAAGCCGGTTATGCTCAAGCGCGGCTTAAGCGCGACGATCAAAGAACTGCTCATGTCCGCCGAGTATATTCTTTCTAAGGGGAATTTTAATGTCATTTTGTGTGAACGCGGAATCCGCACTTTTGAAACAGCGACACGCAATACGCTGGATATTAACGCTGTGGCGGTTGTCAAGGAGTTGACGCATCTTCCGATGATGGTCGACCCCAGCCATGCGACGGGGTATTGGAATTTTGTCGGTGCGGCCGCCAAAGCGGGGGTAGCCGCCGGCTGCGATGGACTTATGATCGAAGTTCATGCAAACCCTGAACAAGCACTTTCGGATGGGGCACAATCTCTGAAGCCTGCGAAATTCGCCGCGCTCATGGGTCAGCTGCGTTTAGTCGCGCAAGCCGTTTCTCGTGAGATCTAGGAAGAGTTCTTTTAAATCCTGATTTTTGCTTAAAGGATTTTTTTAAGAAAATCGGGTATAAAATTTACAGAAAGCAAAAATATGATTGGTCCTCTTCGTCCAACACTTTTTCGCAAAGTCACTTTTATCGGCTTAGGTTTAATCGGCGGGTCGCTGGCTAAAGCCATGCGCCAAAATCGTCTGGCCAAAGAAATTGTCGGGCTTTCGCAAAGTCAGCAAACGCTCTCTACAGCGCTTAAGGAAGGCATTATCGATCAGGGCTATCATGATGTGGCCAAAGCGGTCGCTAATGCTGACTTGGTTGTTTTGGCCGCACCGGTGGGTGTTATTACGACGATGTTGTCCTCCATAGGCCCGCATTTGCGCCGGGGATGTATTGTGACGGATGTGGGAAGCTCAAAACAGGCGATCGTTCTTGCGGCGCAAAAATATTTGCCTAATAGTGTTTTTTTTGTCGGATCTCATCCTTTGGCCGGTTCTGAAAAAACCGGAGTCGCTTTTGCCAACGCCGATCTATTTCAAAATGCAACGTGCCTGATGACACCGACGGATGCGACACACAGAGTTGCCAAAGAAAGAGTCAAGCTTTTGTGGAGCAAGGTAGGCAGCCATGTGAAGTTTGTCTCCCCCGACGAGCATGACAAAATTCTGGGTTATGTCAGTCATTTGCCGCATTTGATCGCTTATGCGCTGATGGAAACAATTCCTTCTGAATTTTTGCCGTATGCGGCCCAAGGGTTAAAAGATACAACACGGATTGCCGGGTCTTCAAACCAAATGTGGACGGATATTGCCCTTAGCAATAAAAAGAATCTCATTAAATCGATCGATGAAGTTGCAAAAAATCTTTCTTTGATCCGCAAGGCGATCAGTACCGACGACCAAAAGACTCTCCTTAACGTGTTTAAAAATGCAAAAGCCAAACGTGACAGCCTCAGTTAAGACAAACATCATGACGATCGCCATTGATGGGCCGGCTGGCGCTGGAAAAAGCACCGTCGCTAAAATATTGGCTAAAGCCCTGGGCATTTCGTATCTGGACACGGGGGCGATGTATCGTGCGTTGACGCTCAAGGCGCTTGAAAAGAAAGTAAATTTGGAAAACGGCGAAGCCTTAGCGGGCCTTGCGAAAGAAACCAAAATTGAATTAAAGCCTTCTGCCGCGGGATTAAATATTTTTTTAGACGGGCAAGACGTCAGCCAGGAAATCCGCACTGTTGAAGTGACCAATAATACTTTTTATATTGCCCGCGCCCCGGAGGTTCGGGAGATTATGGTCAGCTTGCAAAGAGAGTTAGGGAAAAAGCAAAGCGTTGTGGCTGAAGGCAGGGACATCGGGACGGTCGTTTTTCCCCATGCGACCAAGAAGTTTTATTTAGACGCTGATTTTAACGAACGCTCCCGCCGGCGGATTAAAGAGCTCAAGGACAAGGGCAAGGTCGTTGACGAAAAGCAGTTGCAAAAAGAGTTGGATGAACGCGACCAGAAAGACTTTACCCGTAAAGTCGGGCCTTTAAAAAAAGCAGATGACGCGATTGTCATTGACTCGACAGGGTTAACTGCAGAACAAACTGCCGAAAAGATTTTAGGATATCTTAAATAACAAAACTATGGACCTATCATTAATCAGAAATTTTTCTATCATCGCCCATATCGACCATGGCAAGTCGACGCTTGCGGATCGTTTGCTTTTGTTTACCGGAGCCATTGACGAGCGCAAATTTAAAAATCAATTGCTCGACGATATGGATATCGAGCGCGAACGGGGGATCACGATCAAGGCCTCTGCGGTGCGCATTGAATACAAAGCTAAAGACGGCAAGACCTATATTTTTAATTTGATCGATACGCCCGGCCACGTTGATTTTTCGTATGAAGTCGAAAAGTCTCTGCGCGCCTGCGAAGGGGCTTTGCTTGTTGTTGACGCCTCTCAAGGGGTTGAGTCGCAGACGGTTGCTAATTATTATTTGGCGATCGATAACAATTTGGAAATTTTGCCCGTCGTTAATAAAATTGACATCGTCAATATCGATATCAACCACGCCAAAAACGAAATGGTCGAGGCTTTAGGATTTAAAGAGGCGGACATTCAATTTATTTCGGCCAAGGCCGGCATTGGGATCGATAAATTATTTGAAAAGATCGTTGAGTATATCCCGCCTCCGGAAGGCGATGCGAACAAGCCTTTGCAGGCGTTTATTTTTGACATGAAGTATGACATTTATAAAGGCATTATTATTTATGTGCGCGTCGTCAACGGATCACTCAAGCCGGGCGTGCGGATTAAAATGATGCACACGGGCAAGGAATTTAATATCGAAGAGGTCGG
>CAZWOH010000027.1:0-9037 GCA_964635405.1 uncultured Planctomycetales bacterium
TAGACTTGCCCGCACCGGTTGAACCGGTCAAAATATTCAACTTTTCGGTAAACTCCACCGACACGCGGTCAATAAGTCCAAAATTTTCGATGGTTAGTTGTGAAAGCATGATATTGTCCTATCACTAAAATTTGGGCTTCATCATAGCAAAGAAGAGCAAAATATGGAAGACCCAAGAGAATTAGAAAATGTTTCGTAAAAAAAAACATTTCCCGTATAATTAAATCCTAATAATTTTAAAAACGTACGCGCATGAAAATTTATCGTTTTATTATTTTTTTATCTGCGGCCTTTATCTTGACCGGCTGCTCAGTCATTGAATTGGCAACCGACGTCACATGGGAAGCCGCCAAGTTAACCGGCAGTGCTGTAAGCGGAGCGGTACGTATCGCGCAAGGCAAACAAATCGTCAAGCTCAAGCGTGTGGGAAACAGTTTTTTAGTCGCCAGCGTCATTAACCGAAAAAACCATGCCACCCTTATGGTCGACACCGGCGCAAGCAATGTGATGCTGACTAAAAAAACAGCTCTGCGTCTAGGCTATAATTTAAACGCCTCCAAACGCATAAAAGCAAAACTGGCCAACGGCAAAGTTGTCCCGGGGCGCGTCATCATCCTCAAAGAACTGCGCGTTGGCGGCGCGACAGCAACCAATATTCCGGCCATCGTCCTCGAACAGGAAAGCGGCGGCAACTATGATGGACTTTTGGGTATGTCCTTCTTAAACCAATTTGTTTTTCAAATCGATACGGCCAAAAACGAGTTAACTTTGCAAAAACGCTACTAATAGACCAAAACCATAAAATTTCATTAAAAATCTTGCGCCGAAAACTTTTATCGAATATTTTGAGTGAAATAACATATAAAAAACGGTAAATTGTGAAAAACTTGATTGCTCTTGGCTCACATCTTCGGTTGTTTTTTGTTTTTGCGATTTTAATGACCGCATATAATCTTCCTGTTTTAGCCCAGGAAAAATCCTCTAATTACGACACAGACCTTCTTGCCAAATATCGCAACTTAAAGATGGATTGGATTGCGAAGCTTCCCAAGTTTGTCACTTGGCCTGCCGAATCACTGTCTGGGAACTCACCTCTTATTGTCGGTATCATTGGGGAAGAACTAAACGATGCGTCCAAAATCTTAAGTCAACAAACTAACAATGGCCGATCGATTAGCGTTCAAAGATTCCCTAATATGAATGGATTGAAATATTGCCATATTTTATATATCAGCAGCTCGCAAAAAAGCGATCGCATGATGATTTTGTCAGCCGTCAAAAACTTAAAGCCGACGATCACCGCCAGTGAACAATCTTCAAAAGTTTTAACAACTATTCGTTATAGTGTTTTAACCATCAGTGATATCGACACATTTGCAACTGACGGAGGCATTATCCGTTTCGTGCCTCAACCGGACAAACTTTCTATCGAAATTAATTTGAGCGCAGCAAAAAAACAGGGGATCGAAATCAGTTCTCAATTATTAAAACTCGCAACCAAGGTGATCCAATAATGACAACTCCAGACATTCGCCCAAACAAACTGTTTTCCAACTTATCGATCAAAACAAAGTTGATGTCGATCATTTTGCTGACAACAAGCATTGTCTTGATCCTGTCAACGATCGCCTCGATCGCCTTTAAGATCACAACATTTCAAAAGAAAATGATCGATGAAACGGACACCTTAACGCGTGTCGTCGGATACAATGCCGCTTCAGCGATCATGTTTTCAGATCCGGCATCTGCAACCGAAACCCTTGGGTCCCTGCAGGCAAACCCCGAAATTGTTGCCGCTGCAATTTATACAAAAGACGGCAATGTTTTTTCCACTTATTTCCGTAATAATAAACCTCAACCGCTCCCGGCAAAAATTGACAAAAATTCGCACACATTTACCAAAGTCCATTTGTTGTTTTTTCAGCCGATTATTTTTAAAGGTGATGATTTAGGAACATTGTATGTAAAGTCAGACCTCAACAAGCTCGCCACGCTTATCCGGCAGGATTTAATCTTTATGCTCTTGTTGCTTTTGTTTTGCCTTGCTGTCGCTTTCATGCTGTCCTCAAAGATGCAAAAAGCAATTTCTGGCCCTATCCTTAATTTGGTTAACACAACAAAAATAATTTCCGAAAATAAAGATTATTCCACCCGCGCCCAAAAAAGCGGAAATGACGAAGTCGGGGTTTTAGTCGATGCCTTTAATTTTATGATCGAAAAAATACAGGCCCACGATGCGTTAATTCAGGCTAAAGAAAAATATTTCCGGACTTTAATCGAAAATGCTACCGATATTATCACGATCATCAACCGGGAGGGCATCATCACCTATCAAAGTCCGTCGGTTGAACGGATTTTAGGGTATCAACCAAGCGAAATCATAGGGAAGAATTTCTTTAGTTTTATTTACCCCAAAGAACTTGAATATCTAAAAAAGGCCCTGCGTTTTTCCAAGGATAATTTGCTTTATAATCCTTATATTAAGCTTGGGGTCACGCTCAAAGACAAAGACGGCATGTGGCGTCTTTTAGAAGGGGTCTTTCATGACCTGCATGACGATCCGAATGTCAAAGGCATGGTCATCAACATCCGCGACGTCATTGATCGCAAAAAATTCGAAGATCGCCTCAAACGTTCAATTGCGGTCAAAAACGAATTTCTTTCACATGTCTGCTCGCAGGTGCGAAAACCGATTGCCAATATTAAAGCTGCCCTTTTACTTTATCAGCATAAAAAACTTAAAAAAACAACACGCAGCCGGCTTATTTCCATCACAAAGTCGAATATGGAACGACTTGATACGATGCTAACCGGCAATATCCTTGATATCACAAAGTTTGAAATCGGCCGTATGGAGTTGCAGCGTCAATCGATCGATGTTATTAAAACGATCAAGGAAATTTGTGAGGACCTGCAATTTATAACTCATAATTTAGAAATTCCGGTTAATATAAATTCACAGGATTCTTACGTCTTTCTTTCCGTCGATAAACTAGCTTTTACGCTGATTCTTTCAACCTTAATCAAAAATGCCATTGCGGTTACACCAAAACAACATCCGATCACAATTGATGTTGAAAGTACCGTTGATACTTGCCGGATTTGCGTCACAGATCAGGGGCCTGGCATTGCACGGCGGGATATGCCGGCATTGTATCGAAAATCCCACAACCTGACACGGCGTTTTGCAAACGAAGAAATACCTCTGGGGCTCGATGATGTGCGCACACTTGTTGAACAACAGCAAGGAACGTTTTCTGTTTCCAGCGAAGTCGGCAAAGGATCATCTTTTTCATTTACCATTCCAGTTATCATAACCGGGTTTGAATACTAAAAATAGGGAGAGAGGCATGAAAAAACTCAAAATTTTAATCATCGACGAAAAAGACATGACAGATCTTTTACGGCTTGAGCTGTCGGAAGAAGGTTACGAAATCATGACAATGACAGAAGATAAACCTGTTTTTGAAAATATAAAACAAGCCAATCCGGACTTAATATTTTTAGAACCTGCTTGCGGAAAAGAATACAACGGTTTGGAAATAGTCCGTAGCTTAAAAGCCGATACCCAAACCAAAAACATTCCCATTGTCGTTATCAGCAGCAAAACCTTCGACGATGAAATTCAGGAAGCTTTGGACATCGGAGTTATTGACTACATTACAAAGCCATTTTATACACCGCTTTTGCTTCGACGTATCCAAAACTACGTTCAAACGCAAAAATAATCCTTTGGGTATAATGTGGTGCTGATAAAATTTTACCAATCGATTACAAAACACCTGTTTCAATTTTTTGAAAACTTCCGGGGCCTTGATCCCGGAATGGCTTTTATTTTTTGGGGGACGGTCTTTTATATAATTGGTGTTTTGACAAATTATGCGAATTGTTATCAGGAAGCCGAATCGGTCATAAGTTTTACGCCTGCCGCATTGGAGCATGGAAAAAATTTTTCGCTCCATGATTTTATTAATATTTTTAACGTCTGGGGTTTGGACAATGGCTGGAACCGTCCGCGCTTCTTGTCTTACAGCGCTTATATCGTTGCGATCAAAAGCAGAATTCTCTTATGGAACTTCATGACCCCGCACCCGACGCTGTCAATCACATGGCTGCTGACGCTGCTATTAGCGCCGTGGATCCTTTACAAATATCTCAAAATCATTCTAAAAGAAAAAACTGCCGCCTTAGCCGGTGTTGCGGTGTATATTTCTTCGTGCGGATACTTGTTCTCGGGAACGATGCTCATGCATCCGGGCAAACCGCTACTCAATGTCGTCGTGATCGGCATTCTTTATCTTTTGGCCAAAAACCACCCCACCGAATCAAGCAATAAAGTCAATCCGGCGTTTAACGCAAGCATTGTTTTAGGGGTTATTCCATTGTTAACAGCGTCGCTTTTTCTCGATGAGATGGCGACGTTTTGTTTTGTTCTGCCTATTGTTTGGAGCATCCGGTATTTTTTACCCTATCGCTTCACATTTCAAAATATAAAAATCTGCATCCAAAACATTCTTATATACTGCCTTCCGGCGGTGATTTTGCTGTTGCTGGTTCTTGTTGTCACGCCCTATGTCGCCGAGCACGCTTTCGGCAAATCGTATGATTTCTTTGGATGTATTTCAAAAAATGCGCATGTTTCACAGGTCAACGCGCAACTATTTTCCTGGAATACGCTCACACTTTTTTCGGCCTGTTTGTTGCCGTGGCAAATGTTGCACTTGCGTGTTCCGGTCCCCGAGCCGACAACAGGCGTAAATTATGCGGGAATACAAATATTTTATACGCTTTGTCTGCTTTGCCTGTCCTATCTGTTTTGGAAAACACGGGAATACCGCAGCCTGTTGCTGAAAATTCTTTTGCTCATCGGACTTTTTATTCTTTTACAATCGTTGAATATCAGCTTTCATATCCAAAAAATTGTCGTCAGCGGCTACTATTACGGCGCACCGTTTTCAATCCTTTTTGCGACGCTGATTGCCATCATCGTCGCTATCCTAAACAAACAAATTCCGGGTGGCAAATGGTTCTCAAGGATTCTTCTTAGCTATATCGTTATCATTCAATTCTTAAATTTTCTGATGATCAACATTTCCTGGAAAACACACTCCGATTGGAAAGCAACCGTCGGCGTGCCCAGAGAAAACCTAGATACGCCACGCGGTCAAATCATCTACCTCATCAAGAAGCAACTTAAAAATGAGCTTAAAAGCCAATACAAAGTTTATTATCCCGGCAACATCACGCCGATTAACCCGACGCAAAAACTGCACGCAACCGATGCTTTCTGGAAAGAATGGAAAAACGGCAAGTGTGATCTGTTTTCTCAAAAACACGATCTGATGTTTGTCCAAACCATGTGGCTTTATGGCGAGTTGTGCCCAGAACAATTTAAAGAATTTTATGGCACCCATTAAAACTGTCCTGATTAATCCCAACCTTGTCGTCCAATACGATGATCCTTTCACGACGGGCATCGTTTATATGCCCATCGGATTAGCTTACGTTGCCAGTGCTTTGCGCGAACAAAACTTTGCGCCGGTCGTCATCGATGCTTTTGCCGAAAAACCTCACCAAGGCTCTCGATGGAATAATTATTTGCTGTTGGGGCTTTCGGCAGACGAGATTCTCTCGCGCATTCCCAGAGAGACACACGCGATTTTTGTTTATGCGATTAACCTCAACAACCATCTTTCGACGTTAGAAATCGTGCGCGCTGCAAAGAAAAGTTTTCCATCCGTTCCCATCATTATTTTAGAAAATACCCAGTCGGTCACCGGATATAGTTTATCGCAAGTCAGCCATCAATTTTATGAATCCGGCGCCGATTACATTTTGACCGGACAAGCTGAGAGCCGCTGCGGCGAAATTCTTGCAGCAGTCTGTGCGTCGGATTTCTCGACGTTAAAAAAAATTCCTGGACTGGGTGCCAAAGATTTTTATAACCCTGTGGTTAGCGCCACCCATGACCTTGACGCGTTAAGCTTTCCGGCCTGGGACTTGTTTCCATTAGAAAATTATTGGCGTTTAGGCTTTGCCCACGGACCTCTGACTTCCAAAAAATATTTGCCGCTGTTAACCTCCCGCGGCTGTCCGTATCCTTGCCGTTTTTGTGTCATCCCATCAACAAACAATCTCAAATGGCTTGCCCGTTCGGCCAAAAATGTCGTCGATGAGATTGAATATTCCATCCAAAAATATGGGGTCCATGAATTTCACGTGGAGGACTTAGACCCGACGGTCAACGATGAACGCACACGCGAGATTTGCCGTGAAATTCTAAAGCGACAGCTTAAAATTACCTGGAAAATCGTCGCCGGAACAAAAGCCGAAACGATACGGGATGAAGAAACCCTCACACTCATGGCCCAGTCCGGATGCCGTTACATTTCAATCTCACCGGAAACCGGGTCAGCGCGCATCCTCAAAGCGATGAACAAGCCTTTTAACATAGATCACGCTTTAAAATTAATAACCGTAATGAAAAAATTAAAAATTTTTTCGCAAGCATGCTTTGTTTTAGGCTATCCTAGCGAGACTGACGAAGACAGAAAGGCAACGCAAAAGCTCATCGAGCGTTTAACGCGTTTGGGCGTCGACGAAATCGCGTTGTTTGTGATCACGCCAGTCCCGGGGTCAGCGATTTATAAAGAATTTTCTGGGTACAAAAACATTTGGGAATTAACATTTACTCCGACGTGGCGAGAAGATTTTCAAAATTTACAGTATTGGCGGTTAAAACTATACCGGACTTTTTTACTCGAGAAATTATGGTTTTTCCCATTTAAAATTATCCGACAAATATTTAATTTTTTAACGCATCGTTTTGAAACAAAAATGGAAATGGTTCCATACCGCGCTTTGGTGTGGAGGAAAGCGGGGATCTTTGCCCGGCCATTTAAGAATTAAATAATTATAAAAAACCAAAGATAAAAATATTTTGTCAATTCGGGAAATCTTTTTAGGCAAATTGCGCCATAGAGGCGCCAAACAATTGAGCCGAAAAAGATCTTCCCGAATTGACAAGAATAAGCATAAAAAAGAACGCAAATGTCAAATCTACAAAATTTTAGAATTTCCGTCGCCATTCCTTGTTATAACGAAGAAGAAAGCGTTGGGCAAGTCATCGATGACTTTCGCAAACACCTGCCGCAAGCCGAAATCTTCGTTTTCGACAATGCCTCGACCGACAAAACGCCGCAAATTGCTCTCGAACACAAGGCCACCGTCATTTATGTCGGACGCAAGGGGAAAGGCAATGTCATGCGCGCAATTTTTGACCAACTCAGCTGTTTTGATGCGGTCATTGTCGTCGACGGTGATGGAACGTATCTGGCCAGCGACGCACAGGCTCTTGTCGGCCCAATCTGTGAAAAAAAAGCGGATATGACCGTCGGCAACCGCTTAAAAAAATCGAATGAACATGCCCACTTTTACCTTAACCGTCTGGGGACCCAAGCGATTGTCAAAATCATCAATACGCTTTTTGGGACATCGTTTGTGGATGTGCTTTCCGGATACCGGGTTTTTAATTCGCGTTTTCTTAAAACCGTGCCTTTGCTCACCGGTGGATTTGAAACCGAAACCGAACTGACGATTCAAGCGTTGGAAGAAGGTTTATCGATTATCGAAATCCCGGTCACCTATCAACCCCGTCCGCTTAATAGCCCTTCAAAACTGCGTCCGTTTCAGGACGGCTGGCGGATTATGCTGACAATTGCCATGCTCTTGCGCGATCATTATCCTTTGCGTCTTTACGGCGCTTTGGCCTGCGGGTTTTGGATCAGTTCATTGACTGTACTTTTGCTGGACAAAACATCGTCGCTATTTAGCGGATTCTTATTATTTTTGGGCCTTTTGCTTTTAGGCATCGGTTTTATTTTAAGCGCGATTAATACGCGGCTTCGCGAAGTCAAACAAATCATCTTAAGGAATTCAAAAATCCAATGAGTGCACCTGTATATAAAGACCTTTTAGAACACATCGCCTGCAATCTTTGCGGGAAAAATGATTTTGACATCATTTATCCGCCGCGTTATGACTTGGCCAAAGTTGAAAAACTTACCGACGTTTTTCGCTCATCCGGTGATGATATTCTTCTTGACCAGATGGTCCAATGCCGCGCTTGCGGACTGCAATATTTAAACCCGCGCCTTAAGTCCTCGGTCATTCTCGACGGCTACAGTGCAGGGGAGGACCCGCTTTTTGTTTCGCAAGCCTTGGCACGTGAAAAAACTTTTGCCCGTGCATGGCACTCGATTATAGGAAAACACCATAAGCCCGGACGCTTGCTCGACGTAGGAACAGCCTCCGGCGCATTTTTAAAAGTGGCCAAAGACGCCGGCTGGCAGGTCGAAGGCTGCGAACCTAACCGCTGGTTGACGCAGTGGTGCCAGAAACAATACGGCATTTCGGTTTTTGCCGGGACCATTTTTGAAATGAAATTGCCCGACAATCACTTTGATGCTGTCAGCCTTTGGGATGTGCTTGAACACACAACTGATCCTAAGGCCGTTTTATCCGAATGCCGCCGTGTTTTAAAAAAAGGGGGGCTTTTGATCGTCAATTATCCTGACATAGGTTCAGCTGTTGCACGGGCCATGGGACGCAAATGGGTCTTTTTACTCTCGATACATCTGTATTACTTTACCCGCAAAACAATCAAAATGCTGCTTGGCGACGTGGGGTTTGAAATTAAAACCTACCGTCCGCACTGGCAGTCGCTGGAACTTGGCTACATCAATATGCGCATGAAACCCTATTTGCCCTGGGTGGTAGAGTTTAGCGGAAAAATCATATCCGGCTTAAAGATGCAAAACCTTTCTGTGCCTTATTGGATGGGACAAACCTTGGTCGTCGCAAAAAAAATTTAACCCATGAAAGAAAAAGTCGTCATTTTAGGCGCTGGAATTGCCGGGTTATCCGTCGGATATTTCCTAAGCCGCAGCGGGCGCTATGAAGTTGTTGTCTTAGAGCAGTCCGATACCGTCGGTGGATTATGCGCCAGCTTTCCGTATAAAAATTTTACTCTGGACTT
>CAZWOH010000027.1:9137-18374 GCA_964635405.1 uncultured Planctomycetales bacterium
TGGGGCGCGCCCCAAAGCCTGCACGCGGACATGGCGCGGATTCGCGTCTCATCGCTGAACACGTTTCACCTGATTCTGCGGCTTCTCAAACTTTTGCCCGAGAGCCAAGAGACAAGCGCGAAATATTTTTATTACCCTAAAAAGGGTTTTGGAGATTTTGCCGAAAAGCTTAAAGAAGAAATTCAAGCGACCGGCGGCAAAATTTTAACAAATGCTTTCGTTAAAAAATTTCATCACAAGGACAATCAAATTACGGGCGTAACCGTCGAGATAGGGAAGGGGACTATTGAATTTTCGTGCGATACGCTCATTTCCTCGATTGCTTTGCCGCAACTTTTAAACTATGTTCTGCCGGAAAAGCAGGCTGCAGACGTTCTTTTAGCCCGCCATTTGCTTTTGGTGTATCTTTTGGTCAATAAACCTAAAGTTTTAGATGAACAATGGGTTTTCTTTCCGGAACGCAAATTTATTTTTAGCCGCATTAGCGAACAAAAAAATATGTCAGAAGATACCGCGCCCAAAGATAAAACGATTGTCTGCTGCGACTTTACTTGCGAAGCTGATAGCGAAATCTGGTCAACAAACGATGATCTTTTAATCACCCGCTGCGCCCAACAGCTCGCAGAGGCTAACCTCATTAACCTCGCGGATATTCAAAAAGACGCATGTTTTGTTATCCGCAAAAAGAATTTTTATCCGCGTTATGACCTTCACTATTTAGAAAAAATGGCGCACGTCACAAGTAAACTAAAGGAATTTACGAATTTATTAACGACGGGCCGTTTGGGTATGTTTAATTACAATAATTCCGACCATTGTTTTGATATGGGAAAATTTATTGCCCAAGGATTGTCGGACAAAAAGACCTGTCCGCAAATATGGACAGAGCTCGAAGAGCGCGTGCGAGAATATAAAATCGTTGATTAATGGTTTTTTATGAATCGGACTAAAGCCTTACTTTTTGGAGTAATAATTTTAGTTAACGTCATCGTCTATTTCCCATCTTTTTTTGATAGCTGCCGGGGACCAGATCACCAGATCTTTTTAGGGGAAATTGCCCATGTCGAATCCTTGCCCGGGTTAATCAGAGAATCGTATTCGTACAACCGATCGCGCGAACAAATGACAGGGGACAAAGTCCTTTTTCGGCCTTTGCTGTATCTTCTTTTGGCTTTTGATCGCTGGGTGTTTGGATATGACTTTTTTTGGTGGCAGTTGACAGCTTTTACTCTGCACCTTTTAGCCCAATGGTGCCTGTTTAGAATCCTGAATGCCTTTGTCTCTTTACGGTGGTCTTTCGCGGTTGTTTTACTGTGTTCTCTTTTGCTTTTACAACAAGAGCTCGTCGGACGCCACCATATCAGCGGATATCTTTTTTTTCAAATCTTTGGTTTGATGGCTATTTATCAATTTTTTAAATACTGCAAAGATCCCGGGAGCCAAGAAAAAATCTTTTTAACGACCATAGGATGGTTGACGCTCTCGTTTTTTGCCTGTGAATGCGCTGTTATCCTCAACGTACTTTTTATTGCGCTTCTGTGGATCCCGTGGAAATCGGTATTTAGCCGTTTCCCCAACCGTCACAAAACCATGATTTTTTTACCGATGGTTATCTACGGGGCTGTCAGCGGCGCTGATTTTCTTTTGCGGACAAAAAATTTTTCTTACGCTCAGGAAGGTTTGACCGGCTCGGCGCAGACGAACTCTTTTAGTATCGGTATTTTTTTATCTAATTTTGCCAACATCATGAAAATGGGTTTTGAAGGATTCTTTTTCCCGGCGTTCACAAAAATAAAATTTATCGGGCATCAATATCACTACGATGCTTTTGACTTTCGCGTTGATAGTATTCCACAGAAATTAAATGCGCTGTTGGCTGTTTTTTTTGCCGTGTTTTTTGTTTTCTGTATTTACTCGGCGATAAAGAACAGGCCTGCCATCAAACCTTTTTGGAATAAAAGAAATTCTATTTTAGGCGTGGGCATGCTTCTTTTTTCGATACTTTATGCAATCCTTTTGTGTCTGACACGTTTGCAGTTAAGCCCGGACTACCTGCGGACAGCTCCGCACCACTTTTACTTTATTTATTCTTTTGGTCTTATGGGTTTAACGATTCTAATTGCACCGTTTCTAACGTTTATCGACGGGCATCGGCCAATCCTCAAGAATACTTTTTTGGTTCTGCTCATTTCTTTATCATGTTTGCAAGGATATTATTTGCACCGTTTAAACAATGACCTAAAAAATCTCTGGGAACCACAACGGATCTTTTTGAAAGAAGTCGACCGTTTTGTCAAAAACCATAAAAGCGAACCGGATTTTTCATTCATGCTTTTTAAAAGTGAACTGGTTTACACGCACCTGATTTATGTCAACAATCAACCACCAGTCCAAAAGAATTTAGTCGAAATGTTTTTTCCAAATTATTTTAAAACCAATAGTCCGAGATATTATCTGGTGTATACAAAAAAACAGGGACTCAAGACGTTTAAATCCCCCGCAGAAGCCAATCGTTATGTCGATCAAATCACACAGCAAAACGGGAAATGGGATCAAGAGGTTTATATCGGCACGAGCAAGGTTGATTTTCAAAAGCTGTTTTTACTGCAAAAGTACTTGCCGTTATTTAAACAACAAAAAAAATAACAGCTAACAACAAAAATTCGTGCTTTACATCCGACGCTAAGTTTGGTATAAATACGGGATTTTTAACGTGCTGGTGCCTTTGAAAGCTAGACTAGAAATTTCTGTCGTCGAGGGACAGTAAAATTTCCTTGCTGAGAGTCAATTCATGTAGTATTCTTTAGCTGTGTCCTAACCCATCAAAAGTTCTTGATTCAACTTTCTCAACCCGTATATTTTCGTTATTTTGTGAGTCCAAAACGATGTTTATTGGCTCGTGGTCAACTGTGTTTGTTGTCATCCTCGTTGTGTTTATTGTCATCCCCGCGAAAGCGTGGATCCATTTATGAATACAAAACATAAAAATTTATTTCGCAAAGGCGTTAGCACCCTGATTCTGCTGTGTTTTTTAAGCGGACAGGTCTTTTCGCCGTCGATTGTTTCGGCACAAAGTGTCCTTAATCTGCCCATGCCCGGAGCGATGGTCGGCATCAGCCCCAGCTACGTTCCAATTGCCATTAAAGGCCTCAAAGTTTATCCTGATAATCCTTTTCGTTTTGACTTTATCCTCGACACCGGCAACTCCCGACTTGAAGGCCAGAAACTCCAAAACGAAACTAATCTTTTAATCAAATACTTCCTCGCCGCATTAACTGTTCCCGATGACGATCAATGGGTCAATCTTTCGCCTTATGAAAAAGACCGCGTGATCCCTAAAGAATTTGGGGTGACCGAAATGGGCCGCGATTTGTTGGCCCAGGATTATCTGCTTAAGCAATTAACCGCATCATTGATTTATCCGGAACATGAATTAGGCAAGAAATTCTGGGACCGGGTAAATCAGAAGGCTTATGAAAAGTACGGCGACACAAAGGTCCCGATGAGCACATTCAATAAAGTGTGGATCATGCCCGACCATGCCAAGGTTTATGAAAGCGGGAGTGTCGCTTTTATCACCGAGAGTCATTTGAAGGTGATGTTGGAAAGTGATTATGTAGCATTGGCTACCCAGCAAATGTCATCCCCGCATGCTTTAAGCGGGGATCCATTATTAAAAATGGATTCCCGCTTCCCCGGGAATGACAAAGGAGAGCAAACAAACGCATTAGATTCCCAAATCCTTCGCGAAATCGTCCTGCCGGAGATCGAAAAAGAAGTCAATGAAGGCAAGAATTTTACCAAGCTGCGTCAAATTTATCATTCCATGATCATGGCTGCGTGGTTTAAGCGCAAACTACAAGGAGGAATGCTGAGCAAGATTTATGTTGGTGCTAATAAAGTGGCGGGCGTCGATGTTGAAGACAAAGACGTTAAACAAAAAATTTACGACCAGTATATCGTTGCGTTCAAGAGGGGTGTTTATAACTATATCAAAGAAGAAATCGACCCCGTCACTCAAGAAAACACACCACGCAAATATTTTTCCGGCGGGGTCGTGGCAGGGAAAGCCGTGGCGTATACAACGGTCATTGAAATCGCAAGTTCACCACAGCAATTAAACACCGTTGTCGCTAGCAGCACCACTGGCAATTTAATTACGGCTTTTTCGACGTTGGAGCCAACATCCGCTTCCAGTTCTTTGGATGATAAGCGTATCAAAAGAATGTTGGAACTTTCCAAGAGTAAAGATTCTTGGGACTGGGTTTCTGACGAGTGGGAAATTAGCGAACTCATCTACTCCCCAGGAGGGATTCAGAAGTCCGGTATAATTGGTTCCAACCGGCAACCGATTGCAACTGACGAATTCGGAAATCGTCCACACTGGGTTTATATCCTTTACAATTCGCAAACTGACAAAACCGTCTATGTCGGACCCGATGATGTCAAAGCCCTTTTTGGGAAACGTGATCGATTGGAAACTATCGATCAACTGCGCGCGGAAAAAGAAGCGGAAATTAAGGCCAACAGTGCACGGGTAAAGATAATCGCTGCGCTTCGACAGCTCTTTGGCGAAACAGAGGGCACAAAGCAACTAGTGTCCGAATTGGCCGGTGATATTGAAAAACCCGGCGATCGCCATATCGAGCTTATTGAATCCTCAGAGCAAGAATACGAAGAAATCTGGAAGAATTTTCAATTGCCGGATGTAGCGCTCCAGAGATTCCTAGAAATATTTTATGATGTAAGCAAAGCCGCCAAAGAGGCCAAAAGATGGGAAAAACTGATTTACCTGTCCGTAGATGACCAAAAGCAGGTTTCCAAAGTGCTCGCCGGCATTAAAGATGGAAAAACTTTGACAATTGAGGATATCCGTTTATTGATCAAAGTCCACAAAGTTATCTTGGATTTAAAAAACAGTCTCAAAAAAGAAGCCTTAGTTTGGGCCAGGCGCGGAACACAGAAATCTGACGAGCATGTCAATCCAAGGCGGCCCGCTTATCAAGCCAATATTTGGGTCGCATCCTGGCTGGCCGCTGCGAGTCTGACTCATCCACTAATTTTAGACGTGGGAGCAAATTCAAGCGTCCTGTGGTCAACATTAAAAGGCTTTTCCCCGGAGTTGGCAGATGATGTTGTTGACCTCGAATACGATAAAGATATTTATGAAGTTGCTCCGAATCCCTTAAAAATTCGCGCTGATATCAGCCGCCTCACGGATGGGATCGAGAGTTCCGATGAAACAACCAAAGAACTGATTACAACGCCTCACAGCTTCGATATTCTAACTGTTAACTTTGTTTTAGACCAGCTTGAACCCGCCGATGTCCGAGGCGCTTTAATCGCTTTTGAACATTTGCTTAAATTGGCTTCCGATCATCCGCGGCTAATTATTTCCATGCCTAAGGGGTCGCCGTTAAAAGGTTCTCGTTTTCATGCCGTTTTGCAAAGACTTGGCTATAAAACCATTGTTGAAGGCGCGAATTTGAGCAATCAGTTAACAACTGCTGCCAAAGAAAGAATCAGCCAAGAAACAGGAGGCAATGAATATTTGCGCACGATTGAAGCGACCTTGACCGAAAAAGTTTTTCACGTTGGGGTTTATGAAAAAACCAGAGACGTTGCCGCTAGCGAATTTGATCAGATCGATCTTTCGGATCTTGAAATCCGTAACGGCGACAGCAGGCAATCAAACGGTAACGGAAACGGTAACGGTTTTGATTACCGCTTTACGCCTGACACAGTTGATCTTAACGATCTATTTGCCTCGCTCAAGCCGGAAGATTTTCTAACTAAATCCGTAAAAATTGTGACGCTAAATGAATTAAGCACAAACCCACAGTATGCGGCGTTCTATAAAAATTTAGAGGTCTTATTATGGCTCAAGGATATGATTACGAATAGGCCTCAAGTTTTAGAAGCCATCCCACAATTGCGCACCTTAAAGCGCAGTTGGGAATCCGCCGCCAGGGCCAAGGCTTCGATAGATGAAGGAGCTGCTTTTATCCAGGCGGATTTTGTCCGGGATATCATGTGGGCGATGGACAGAACAATATTGGTTTTAGATCAGGTCGCAGCTATGTCGCCGGATGTCTTTGAACACTTAACCCGCCAAAGAGAAGAGGTTAAAACAGCATGGGATTTTGATAACCGGTTTAACGTCGATTTTGACCAAGCCCGGCAGGCGTTCATAAGAAATCTAGAAAAACAGAAATATTCCCTTGAGAACATCTACGACATATACCAGATAATTTACGCCGAAACTCTTGGACTTGTAACTGCCCTTGAACAACCTAAAGCTGTTGTAGAGAATAAGCCATATCAAAAACCGGCTAACCAAAAATTCCTCAATGAGGCTCTCGGTATTAAAAGTTATGCTGACCCCAAAATAGAGGAACAAATAAAACAAACGGCCGCCCGACTCAAAGAACAAAACGGACGGATGGGAACAGTCAGCGAGATCGCAAAAGCAATGGACGTCGATGTCCTTTTGCTAAATATGCATCTTAAATTCTTTTATCGCAACGATACTCAATATGTAGCATCATTGAATAATTTAGGGATGGAGCCGGATGACATTCCTTCAAATAAAATGGCACGACGCAAACTTGTGAGTGAAACAGCGATAAGAATTCTTGAAAAATATGGTTATCTTCCCACACCGAAAATGATTGAACGCGTTCTTGGGTTACGGAATGGAACGCTCAATCGATGGCGAACCAAGGGAGGAATGTTGGAGGAACAAGAAGACTGGGGGACATTAGGTCTTTTTGCTTACTATGATCGCACTGATTTCGACTACCACACCATCCCCATCGAATCCCGGCTTGCCGCCGTGCGATATTTAGCCAATATAATCCGCACCGATCCAAATCCCAAGCCGCTCATTAAACTATTTTTTGATTATTATCATATCCCACTTCATTCAGCAGCTAGGCTTATGAAATCATTATTTGAAGACGGTTATACCCTTGATGCGCTGGGGATCGACCCAAAGCTCTATAATCATGCTGAATACTTTAAGCCGCAAAACGCTGCATATACGCTACGCATTTTTCATAATAAAGATTACCCTGTCGATAAAAGAGAGCAGGCCATAAAGACAATTATTGGAAACTTGGAAAACCGCGGGATTAAGCCGACCTACAGCGCCGTTCTAAAAGAAATGAATCTTGATATATCGAATTTCTTGGAATTTATTGCTCCTATTCTTCCAGCGGGAGATAGTTATTATGTAAAATTCGGTATCGAAAATGGTAGCGTCCCCACAGGTTATGACGAGGCGGCTTATCAAAGACTAGAAAAAACTGTGTCTGCCCTGAACTCCCAAAATATTCCGCTAACATGGCCTAATGTTAAAAAATGGGTTTTGGAGCATTACCCCGCTACTGAGCTGCACGACGGCTGGCTGCCCGGGCCTATCCGACACGATGAGACCGCAAAAAGAAAGGACGCGCTGGGAATTGCCGACGGTGAACAAATACCGATCGCCAGTTCCAGTTTAAGTCAAGTAGAAATATCACCTGCGACAAAAACCAAAATGGAAAACAATCTCGGCGGTATCGACATGAATTCAAAGGCTTTAGATTTGCAAACAGAAGGAGAAGGGATCAAGTTCGACATGCCGTTTGACCCGACACAGTTACAAAACATCAAAATCGAAGGTTTCACACCGGTGATTTTACGTATCCTTCCAACCAATTTGCCGCTATTACGCGATCTTAAAGAAAATAAAAAAGAAATAGAAGTTAGTAGCTTATAATCGTTTTGATGTTGTTCTCTAACCCACAGCATTTATAGGAGAATTTAAAGTTGCGACCCTTTAACATTATTGGATATGTGCTTTTAGCCATCGCAATGCTTCTGGTTTCATTTGCATTATATTTTTATCTCACAGAAAGGATCATGCCCGATCCAGAAGGATTCGGTTTGGTGTTTACGATCTTTTGTTTACCGCCCGGATTTATATTTTTAATCGTGGGGTTATGCTTGATTCCGAACAAAGCCATGTTTCTTAAGTTGTTTGGCGTTGGATTTTTATTGTTCTCGGCATTTTATTATTCAGAAGTTTACTTGTCAGCGCAATTGCCACCGAGAAACGATGTTCTTTATTTAAGCACCGAATTTATCAACCCGCTATTTGGGCTGATCCTTTTGGGATTAGGTTTTAAATTTGAGCACAAGCAATACGATTCAAACTAAGTGCAACCAAGCAGTTGAGAGTAAAATACCGGAATTTAAAGAAAATTGACAATCATTTCCAAATCAGGTATGCTTTAAGCAAAAGTAAGCATGTAAGGAAGTAGGAAAAATGGAGGTTGTCATGACGATATTAGAAACTGCAAAAATCACCACCAAGGGACAAATCACGATCCCCAATCGTATCCGCAAGTTGTTACACCTTAAAGAAGGTTCTGCGGTTGCTTTTGGCGTCAGCAAAGAGGGTGTTCTTCTTCTTCCTTGCGAGGTTAATGCCAAATCCCCTTACACTACGAAAGAGTGGGCCAAAATCGAAAAGCTCGCCGCAGAGAAGGGCAAGACACATCAAACAATCACCGCTGCAAAAGCACACATCAATGCGTTATGAAATTTGAATTTAAACCTTCCTTTGATCGGTCTGTTAAGAGATTTCACGGCCCTGAGAAAGAAGAAATCAAATCCGTTGCAATTCAACTTATCAATATGCTTTCCCAAGATCGGGAGATTTATAAAGGAATTGGATTAAAGCGGCTTAAAGGCAATTTTTGGGAAGTCCGCAAGGGTCTAAAAACAAGAATCTTATTCCGTTGGGAAGGCGACCTTGTCGAGTTCATTCTTGCTGGGAATCACGATGATGTTAAAAAATTTCTCAAGAGCAGTTAGCTTGTGGGCCTTGTTGGCGCAACGGGTTTAAGCTCAAAGGGAGCTTACGAGACTTCTAAAATTAGGACATTTTTAATTTGGCTGGACAACAATAAAATTCGTGCTTTACATCCGACGCTAAGTTTGGTATAAATACGAAGCTTTTGGCGTGCTGGCGCCCTGTT
Organism: uncultured Planctomycetales bacterium; assembly: GCA_964635405.1. Lineage (GTDB taxonomy): Bacteria > Omnitrophota > Gorgyraeia > Zapsychrales > JANLHA01 > JADLGJ01. The sequence goes on from CAZWOH010000027.1 coordinate 18,164, forward strand.
TTCTCTAGAGCAAAAGGAGGGAAACAGGACTGGCGTTCATTCTAAAAAAGTTTAGATGTAAACGCTGGCGTAGCTCAGTCCCGCTACGCGGGACAAAAACGCTTTAAGCAAAAATTTCCAAGGTAGCAACATTTTCTTTGAAGCAAAACGTGTGCTGGCGTAGCTCAGTTGGTAGAGCAACTGATTTGTAATCAGTAGGCCGGAGGTTCAA
>CAZWOH010000028.1:0-12691 GCA_964635405.1 uncultured Planctomycetales bacterium
TGCAGAAATCAACTTCACAATATCGGCACTTTTAACAACAGCGGATGATTGCCAGTGATTGCAATTGCCGACATCCATATATTCGATAAATCGCAGAATATGACCATTTTTTCGCGCGTAATCGACCAAGTCCATGATCGAGCTTTCGTTGACGTTTTTTTGAATGACGGCATTGATTTTGATATTTTGAAAACCCACATCCGACGCTTTTTGAATGCCATCTAAAACATTGCGGATAGAGCCGCGGCCGCCGTTGATTTGTGAAAATATTTTCTCATCTAAAGTGTCAAGGCTGACGGTTAAGCGCGAAAGTCCGGCATCAAACAGTTCTTGAGCTTGGTTTTTGAGAAATGAACCATTCGTTGTCAAAGCCAGATCCTTGATACAGGAAAGTTGCGAAAGACTCGCAACCAAGTTATGCAAATCAGGACGCAACAGCGGTTCCCCGCCGGTTAACCGGACCTTGCTTGTGCCCAGTCCAACAAAAAGTTTTGTCAACCGTACAATTTCGCCAAATGTCAGCCAATGTTCTTTTTCCAAAAATGAATAATGCTTCCCGTAGGTTTCCTCTGGCATGCAGTAGCTGCAGCGAAAATTGCAACGGTCGATGACCGAAATGCGCAAATCCTGCATCGGCCGGCCAAAGACGTCACTCATCACATTTGTCTGCCGAGTGACGTTGGGAGAAGGAATGTTTTTTATTGACATATTATTCGGTTGAAACAGTTTTTGCTTTTTCTAAAGCGCCTTGCATCGTGTGCCAGCAAAGACTCGCGCATTTGACGCGTGAGGGATACTGCCAAATACCGGAAAAGATGGCCAGTTTACCTAAATGATGAGGTGTTTTGTCGGGTTTCAAATTGCCTATGATAAGCTGGTGAAATTCTTCGAAAAGTTTGTGCGCTTCGCTTAAGGTTTTTCCCTTTAGGGCTACGGTCATCATCGACGCTGAAGCCCGTGAAATTGCGCAGCCATCGCCTTTAAAGGAAATATTGTCGATGATATCTTTATCATTCACATGCAGATAAATATGCAGGTGATCTCCGCACAAGGGATTGTAACCTTCCGAATCATGGGTCACGCTTTTAAGCTCGCCAAAATTCTTCGGTTTATGATGATGCTCGAGAATAACTTGCTGATAAAGTTCGGCGCGATTATTTTCGTTCATAGGGATTTTGAAAATATTTTTTTAGCCTGGACAATCGCTTTGACCAAGTGGTCAATGTCCTGGGAATTATTATAAAAAGAAAGTGATGCGCGGGCCGTTGCTGGAACACCAAAATGTTTCATGACCGGTTGCGCGCAATGATGTCCGGTGCGAATTGCAACAGCGTGTTCGTCAACCAAAGTCCCCAGATCATGCGCGTGGATTTTATCAATGACAAAAGAAAGCACCGCGGCTTTATGTTTGGCTGTGCCGATCAATTCTAAACCAGGTATTTTCTTTAGTGCTTGCGTGCCGTAGTCGAGAAGTTTTTTTTCATACGGTATGATGTTTTCAAAACCAATGTTATTGATGTAGTCGATGGCTGAACCCAAACCAATAACTCCGGCAATGTGCGGTGTTCCAGCTTCAAACTTGTACGGCAGAACATTGTAAGTTGTTTTTTCAAAGGTCACAGAAGAAATCATGTCGCCGCCGGCTTGATACGGGGGCATTTGATTAAGCAGAGCGGTTTTGCCATAAAGGACCCCTATGCCGGTGGGCCCAAAAAGTTTGTGGCCTGAAAACGCAAGAAAGTCACAGTCAAGCTTTTGGACGTCAACCGGCATGTGGCTGACGGTTTGTGCCGCGTCGATTAAAACCGGAATATTTTGCTTGTGGGCAATTTTTATAATTTCTGGGACTGGATTAATCGTGCCTAAAGAATTGGAAACATACACAAGCGAAATAAACTTTGTTTTAGGGCTAAGCACTTTTTTAAAATCGTCAACGCTATAGGCGCCGGTATTGTCGATCGGAATAATTTTTAAAACGGTCCCTTTCTGCTGACACAAAATTTGCCAGGGAACAATATTGCTATGATGCTCCATTTCGCTGATGATAATTTCATCGTTCTCTTGCAAAAAATTGCGGCCATAACTCTGGGCGACGAGATTAATCGAGTCGGTTGTGCCTTTTGTAAAAATAATTTCTGAACGGTTTGCCGCGTTAAGAAAACAGCAGATTTTTTCACGCGTTTTTTCAAATTCGAGGGTCGCTTTTTCGCTTAAATAGTGCACGCCGCGATGAACGTTTGCGTTCTCGTATTTGTAGTATTGGGTCATTCGATCGATAACGCATTGAGGTTTTAACGTTGTCGCGGCATTGTCCAGATAAACAAGAGGTTTTCCGCGGACCTTGATCGAAAGGTTCGGGAAGTCTTTGCGGATTTTATTGACTGCAAATGTTTTAGCCATGGACTTATTCTAAAGCGGCGAAGGTTGGCTCAAGCAAAATTGTCAGTTTTTTAAGAATATCCGGGTGATGGATTTTTGACAAAATATCTTCGACAAATCCATGCGCCAAAATTTTGATCGCTTCTTTTTTGGATATGCAACGGGTTTGTAGATAAAAAACTTCCTCTTCGTTGAGCTGCCCGATTGTTGCCCCGTGTGTGCATTTGACATCGTCGGCAAAGATTTCCAATTGCGGTTTGGTGTCCACTCGGCAAGCGTCCCCTAAAATCAGGTTTTTGTTAAGTTGATAGGAATTGGTTTTTTGAGCAATAGGCCGCACAAAGATTTTTCCGTTAAAAACAGAATGTGACTGGCCGTTTAAAAGTCCTTTATAAAGCTGATTGCTTGTACAATTTGCGAAGCGATGGTCCATACTCGAATGATTATCGACGTGCTGATTTGCGCAGACGCCATAAAATCCATTTAAAGTACTTTGTGTGCCTTCTGCATTTGAAACAATATCAAGATCATTGCGCGTAATCGCAGCTCCGTTCATCAGCGAAAATCCGTCAAAATGGGAGTCACGCTCTTGCCAGACGCGCGTGTTGCCGATATGGTAGGCCTTTAAGCTTTCACTTTGAGCCTTGCAATAGTGTAGCGTGGCATTTTCGTTTAAGAAAATATCAGTCAAAGGTACCGATAAGTAGAGACTCTCATCGATGCCTAAATGAGTCTCTAGAATGGTTGCTTGCGCTGATTTCCCGACGGTAATTAGAGTGCGAGGCGTTGTCAGGCTTGGCGCTTTGCAGGTTGTGACATAAACGATATGGATGAGCTTTTCTAAAATAGCTTTATCCGCGATATGGATGTAACACCCGGCAGAGTTTAAGGCATGATTTAAGGTGACAAAATTATTTTCGTTGGGGCTTTCATAATTTGCCAGAAGCATATTGATTTCGTCTTCTTTTTCGCGATACGCAGTTTTTAGCGGCAATAAGGTCAGTCCCGCAGGCAAAAGCTTGAGCGAAGAGAGCTTTTCATCAATGACCCCATTGACAAAAACGATGGTAGGTTCATCAGCTGAGCAAATTCCGTTAAGCACATCGCTAGACGGCAAGGGTGTTTGTGCAATCGGCTTAAACGCAATGGCTGAGACTTCTGAAAGATTGGTATATTTCCAATCTTCATCTTTTGTCGTCGGAATGCCGGATGCTAAAAAGCGGGTCAAAGCATCTTGGCGAAAAGTTTTGAGCCACAAGGGGGCGTCTGTCGTGTTAAATTCAAGCGAGTAGTCCTTGATCGCCGTTAAAAACGGCATTAATTTTTCATCCATGGCAAGCATTAAATCCCTTCCTTTAACCAATCATAACCTTTTTCTTCAACGGTCAACGCTAGTTCTTTACCGGCGGAGCGTACGATTTTTCCGTCTTGTAAAATATGCACAAAGTCGGGCACGATATAATTTAACAGTCGCTGATAATGGGTGATAACCAGCATCGCATTATTTTTGTTGCGTAATTTATTAACACCGTCGGCGACAATGCGCATCGAGTCGATGTCCAGGCCGGAATCGGTCTCATCGAGTACGGCAAATCGAGGGTTTAATACGGCCATTTGCATAATTTCATTGCGCTTTTTTTCCCCGCCGGAAAAGTCCACATTAACGGAGCGGTTAATAAATTTTTCGTCCATATCCAGGAGGTTCATTTTCAGACGCAGAAAATGATCAAAATCAATCGGGTCCATTTCCTCAACGCCCTGATGTTTGCAAATTTCATTAAAAGCGGCCCGTAAAAAAACGGCGGTGTTGACTCCGGGGATTTCGATCGGGTATTGGAAAGCTAAAAAAATCCCTTCACGTGCCCGTTCTTCCGGCGAGAGATCAAGCAGGTTGATTTTTTTGAAATTAACGTCGTAAATGATCTCGCCTTTCGTCACTTCATATTGCGGATGTCCGGCGATAACTTTTGAAAGCGTGCTTTTGCCAGAACCGTTGGGGCCCATAATCGCATGGACCTCACCGGTATTAATGGTCAAATTGATCCCTTTGAGAATTTCAGCTCCTTCGATGCCTGCGTGTAAATTGCGAATTTCTATCATGTGTTTCTTCCCTTTCGATTTTATTTTAACCCACACTGCCTTCGAGCTTCATCTCGAGCAGTTTAACGGCTTCAACTGCGAATTCCATCGGAAGCTCTTTGAAAACATCTTTACAAAAACCGTTTATAATCAGTGAAATTGCCCCCTCCAGATCAAGGCCCCGTGATTGTAAATAAAAAATTTGGTCCGCATTGATTTTTGACGTCGAGGCTTCATGTTCCAACACAGCACTGTTATTTTTGACCTCAATATAGGGAAATGTATTGGCACTGCACTTGTTGCCGATGAGCATCGAGTCACACTGTGAGAAATTTCGCGCTCCATCAGCCGATGGCAGAATTTTGATAAGCCCGCGATAACTGTTGTTGCTCTCGTCCGTCGATATTCCTTTGGAAACGACCGTGCTTTTGGTGTTTTTGCCGATATGAATCATTTTTGTGCCGGTGTCCGCTTGCATGCGATTGTTGGTCAAGGCAACCGAATAAAACTTCCCGACGGAATTGTCCCCTTGCAGAATAACGCTTGGGTATTTCCAGGTAATCGCGGAACCCGCCTCAACCTGTGTCCATGAAATTTTTGAATTCTTGCCAACACATTTGCCGCGCTTGGTGACAAAATTATAAATGCCTCCCTTGCCTTCTTTGTCCCCCGAATACCAGTTTTGGACCGTCGAATATTTGATTTCGGCATTGTCCAGCGCGACAAGTTCAACAACCGCCGCATGCAGCTGATTTTCATCACGCATCGGCGCCGTGCAACCTTCCAAATAACTTACATAGCTGCTGTCCTGCGCGACAATAAGGGTGCGTTCAAATTGACCGCTCTGTGCGGCATTGATCCGAAAATACGTCGAGAGTTCAAGCGGACAGCGGACATTTTTGGGGATGTAGCAAAATGATCCGTCACTAAAAACAGCCGCATTGAGGGCCGCAAAGAAATTGTCAGAGTACGGGACCACGGAGCCTAAATATTTCTGGACTAAATCCGGGTGATGGAGAATTGCTTCGCTCATCGAACAAAAAATGACGCCGACTTTGGCCAATTCCGCTTGATGTGTTGTCCCGACAGAAACGCTGTCAAAAATTGCGTCGACTGCAACGCCAGTCAAACGTTTTTGTTCTGTCAAAGGAATACCAAGCCGATCAAAAGTTTTGATAAGCTCCGGGTCTACATCCTCGATTTTGGTCGGACCGGAAGGCTTTTGTTTGGGGGCACTATAATAGCTAAGCGCTTGATAATCGACGGGGCCATATTGAAAATTCGGCCAATGCGGTTCTTTAAGCGTCAGCCAGTGGCGGTAAGCCTTTAAGCGCCAGTTGAGCATCCATTCTGGTTCGTTCTTTTTTATGCAAATCTGGCGGATTGTTTCTTCATTTAAACCTTTAGGGATACTGTCGGTTTGAATGTCGGTATAAAACCCGTATTTATAATCGCGGCTTGAAAGCGTATTTTCTTGGATTGTTTTTTCGTTTAATATCTTTTCTTCGCCTTTTGGCATAGTGTCCTCGTTATGTCTTGGGAGTTTCGGATGAAAAAGGTTTTTGGCGGATTGATTTTTCGCCGGTGTGACGAGTTTCGATCAATTCCGAAACTTTCATATTATGAAAAAGCTGGCTGATTCGCTCGTTGAGATTTAACATTGGCCCTATAACACTGCATGAATGGGTCAAGTCGCAGTGCGAATAATCGCCATGAAAACAATTGGCAATCTGGATGGGCCCAACGATCATATCGCTTAAATCTCCGACGGTAACTTTAGAAAGGTCCTTGAGAATTTGATAGCCGCCGTAAGCGCCTTGCTCGGCGTGCAAGATTTCGTGCTGGGCCATAATTTGCAAAACGCGTGAAGTCGGATCAAACGGTGTGTGATAAACATCGCAAATTTCTTTGGCGCAAGTCAGTTGTCCCGGCGCTTTGCGGGTCATGTGCTTAAGCGCGATTAATGCGTATTCGATTTTTCGGTTAATTTTAAGCATAGGTTTTTTTGATCAAGGCACTTTTAATTCCAAAGGCAACTGGTTAATTTTTGCTGCAAGGATAAAATCATTTTCACTTAAACCATTGAGCGCGTGCGTCGTTAAAACAATCTCTAAATTCCGATATCCCGACAAATGAATATCCGGATGATGGTTTTCTTCCTCGGCAATAGAGGCGATTTTATTGATTAAGCGTATCGCAGCCATAAAGTTTTTCATTCCAAACTGCCGGGAAATACTATCGGAGTTTGCATTTAATTGCCAACCGGCGACATCGTTTAGCAATTTTACCGCTGCATCGTTGGTTAAAGCTTTTGCTTTGCCTTCACAGGGGACACATTTTTTTTGGTCTAAAGTCATAGAGCAAGTTCGACGGTAATTTCGGGATTGTACTCATCACGTAAAAGGTTTTCTATCGCTTTTAAAGTCCCCATGGCAGAACTTGGGCACGACCCGCAGGCCCCCTGATAATTGATGCGCAAAACATTACCCTCTAAAGCAAGCAATTGCAAGTCTCCCCCATCCATCTGTAAATAAGGACGGACACTTTTGTTGATGATCGAATCGATTTTGATCAATTCCGGATCGGTTAACGACGGCTTTGTCGTTTGAAATGGCGTGTCCGTTTCAAAGTTTGGGTCATGTGCGGCAATTTCTTCCAAGATGGTTATTTTGACTTTTTCTTCCAGGACATCCCAATCGGCGGCGCCGTCTTGTGTCACGGTAATATAGTTATCAAAGAAATAAACTTCTGCAACATGGGGAATTGAAAAGATTTTTCGGGCCAAAGGGTTCTTGTGGCATTCCTCGGCATTGCGATAAGTGACATTACCGGTGGTTTTAACAGGGGTATTAACGACAAATTTAAGTGCGTTGGGATTTGGCGTGCCTTGTATCATTATTCGATAGTCCATCATAAGCTCCTTTAGCGCAAGAATTGCATTTTGTGACGGTAATTTTAGCAAAGAACACTTAAAAGTCAAGCATTTAATAAGTTACATTTTGCCTTATTTGTAGTATAGCACGCCGGTTGGCAAAAAACGACATCGGTTTAAACAGTGATATAATTTTGGACAATGTAGTCCGCAAAGGGAAAAGCGCAGGTAAAGGCGGGTGAAACAGCGTTGAGGACATGGACACTGTTTTTGTCAGCTTCAATAACGAAGTCTTGCACAAGCGAAAGGGTTGTTTTATCCAAAAGTTGGGCGCGGATGCCGGGCTTGGTCCATGTGGTAAATCCGGCCGGATCAATTTTTTGAACCATCGCGGTGGCCAGACTTATGAAATAGGCTTTATTGTATTTGCGCATTTCTTCAAAGGCAAGCTCGCGGAATTTAAACGAGTTGGTCAAAAACAAACGGGTTTGATACGAGAGCGTTGAGGCGCATTCGCTAAAATTAAATTTGGATAAGCCCTGATAATTTTCGCGCCAAAAAGCGGGAATTGCCGTCGGGCCGATTTTGATGTCGCCTGTCACGGTTTTGGTATAGTGAACGCCTAAGAACGGATTTTTTAAATTCGGAACCGGATAAATATTGATTTTAATATCGGTTTTGTTCTTTGTGTACTTTAGATAAAGACCTTTAAACGGCATCATCGTATAACGATGCCCAAAGCCAAAATCTTGCGCTACTTTGTCCGCATAAAGTCCACTGCAGTTAATGATTTTTGTAGCTGTAAAATCTCCGGCAGTTGTTCGAACGGTATTATCTTGATGCGATAAATATCGGGTATTAAATGAAAAATCAACGTCGAGATTCTTTAAATCGTTTTTAATGTTAAAACAAACTTCTTTAGGATCCACGCTGGCGGTGTGGGGTGAATACAGGGCTTTTTGAAAAGTTTTAACATTGGGTTCAAACTCGCTGGCTTGCCCCTCTGAAATGATGCGGACATTTGAGCCATTTCGCTTACCACGACGCTCAAGCTCATAAAGCTGGTTTAATTCGCTTTCATTTTGTGCAACGACAAGTTTTCCGCACTCATTGATGGGAATATTCTTTGAGCGGCAATACGCCTTCATTTGACGGCTGCCTTCAACGGTAAATTTGGCTTTAAGGCTGTCGGCCGTATAATAAAATCCTGCATGCAAAACACCGCTGTTGCGTCCCGAAGCGTGGGCAGCACAATCTTCTTCTTTATCAAGAATTAAAATTCGTGCACTTGACGATTTGGCTTTTAGGGAACGGGCAACGCTTAAGCCGATAATGCCGGCACCGATGATAAGATAATCGTATGATTTTTGCATTCGTAAAATATAAAGGTTTTTATTGTAAATTTCAACTTAATGTTAAAATATTCACCATGTCTGAGACAAACTCTTATCACCCATATCCTATTGACGTTGAAGCCCGACGGTATTCGTGGTGTTCGTGCGGCCATTCAAAAAAACAACCCTTTTGCGACGGCAATCACGGCGAAAGTGGTTTTTTCCCTAAGACAGTTACCTTTACCGAAAAACAAACTGTTGTCTTTTGCGGCTGTAAAGCAACCTCCACTCCCCCATTCTGCGACGGAAGTCATAAGAATTTTAAAAAATAATCATTGTGAGCAAAGTAACAGCGACAATATTCCTGTCATTGCGAACATCCAAGAATGTAAGTCCCTTTTAGGACGAACGCCGATAATTTTTCAGTCATTGCGAGGACGACGAGTGAAACGAGGAGGACGAAGCAATCCCATATTTAATTATGGTGTAAAAACGAGATTGCTTCGTCGCTTTGCTCCTCGCAATGACAATGTTTTTATTTTTCTAAAACGTAAATCCCGATATGGGCAAAGAGATTGGGGAAAAACGGAATTTCTTTGGTCGTGTCGATGGCGCGTTCTTTGCGGATTTTGATGTGGTTGACTTTGCAAAAAGTTTTAAAATCTTTAAGCGAAAAGAAGCGCAAGTTGGGCGTATCGTACCATTGATAGGGCAACTCTTTGGTGACAGGTACACGGCCGCGAAAAAATATTTGAAATCGCGCAAGGATATGGCAAAAATTAGGAATACCGACGACAACTTTTTTGCCAACACGCAATGCCTCAAGGATCGCTTTTTGCGGACTTAACATCTGCTGCAAACTTTCGTTAAGAATCACGTAATCAAAACGTTTGTCCGCGTATTCACTTAAGCCAGAATCAATGTCCCCGTGTGAAACGGTCAACCCTTTGGCGATGCAGGCATAAATTGCTTTTTCGTCGATTTCAATGCCGGTGGCTTTGCAGGCTTTGTATTCAATAAGCAAAGACAACAGTTCCCCGTCGCCGCAACCTAAATCGAGAACTTTTGAACCGCGTTCAACAAGATCCGTGATCACGCGATAATCAAGGCGAATTTTGGGGTCGTTTAAAATAGACATATTAAATTATAAAATCCTGATTGGTTTCTTTTTCCATACGGGTCAAAAAGTGTTTTACTAAATGCGATTGCCCTTCTATTTCGACGAGAAAAGCGTCATGTCCGTAATTGGTATTTATTTCTATATATGAGACGTCCAGCCCGCCGAGTTTAAGTGCTTTGACAAATTCTTTAGACTGATACGCCGGATAAAGCCAGTCGGATGTAAAAGCGATCACCAAAAAGTGTGACTTTGTATTTTTGAAAACAGTGTTTAAATTACCTTCTTCGGCTAAATCAAAATAATCTAGCGCTTTAGTCAGATACAAATAGGAATTGGCATCAAAGCGTTGGACAAAGCTGTCGCCTCGATACTTTAGATAATTTTCGACTTCGAAATCCGTCGAGAAATCATACCCGAGCTTTTCTTTGCCGATGAGTTTGCGGCCGAATTTTTCATCCATCGACTTTTCGCTCATGTAAGTAATATGCCCAATCATCCGTGAGAGCGCCATGCCGCGAGCAGGCAGAGTCTTTCCATAATAGTCGCCGCCGCACCATTCGGGATCCGACATAATCGCTTGACGGCAAACTTCGTGTAAGGCGATTTGTTGGGCGGTATGACGGTGATTGGTGGCAACTGCAATCACGGATTTAACCATCTCTGGATACATGATCGCCCACTTAAGCGCCTGCAAGCCGCCCATCGATCCGCCGGCGACCGACAGCAATTGCGGAATTTCCAAATATTCAATAAGCTTGCGTTGCGCGACGACCATGTCTTCAATCGTGACGACAGGAAAACTCAAACCATAAGGTTTGCCGGTTGCGGGATTTATTGATGTTGGTCCCGTCGAACCTTTACAACTGCCGAGGCAGTTAGACGAAATGATAAAATATTTGTCCGTATCAAATGCTTTGCCCGGGCCGATCATGCCATCCCACCAGCCGGGTTTTTTGGCATCTTTATGAAAGCCGGCGGCATGCGCATCCCCCGTTAAAGCATGAAAAATAAGAATAGCATTCGATTTTGCGGCATTAAGCTTACCGTAAGTTTCATAAGCGAGGGTTATCGGCCCAAGTTTAATACCGCTCTTAAGAACCATTTCGTTGGGCGGCTGGGCAAATGAAAAGAATTTTGTCTCGACGATACCTAAGGATTCTGCGGGCATATTATCCTTCAACATAGCGAAACATCGCTTCAATAGTTTTATACGCGCGGTCGCGGATTGAGGCCTCAAGGACAACACGATCGCGGTCGGTCGGGTTTTTAAAGACGCGCAAAATGTCTTCCAACGTATTGGATTTCATATATTTGCATAAGGTGCACGAACCGACAAGTTTTTTGTTGGGAAATTCAACTTCAAGCCGCGAGGATAGCCCGCATTCGGTTAACATCAAAAATTCTTTGGCATCCGTTTTTTTCATATATGTGAGCATCTGCGCCGTCGATCCGACAAAGTCCGAGTCATGAATTATCGCTGGAGAACATTCGGGATGGCTGACTACTTTGGCATTGGGATATTCGAGACGGATCTTATGGATCTGATCTGGTGTATATTCTTCGTGCACGTAACAGGTGCCGTTAAAAAACTTGATGTCCTTTTTGACCCCGCGCTTTTTGATTTCCTCGATCAGATTTAAACCCATCAGTTTGTCGGGCAAAAAATAGATTTTGTCGTTGGGGATGCGCTCGACAATGTCATAGACATTCGCGGAAGTGACGCAAACATCACTCTCTGCTTTGACTTCGGCGGTTGTGTTGATATAGCAGACAAAGGTATAGTCAGGAAATTCTTTTCGAAGACGGCGTACATCGTCCCCTGTAATCGCATCGGCCAGTGTGCAACCGTCGAGCAGTCCGGGGATCAAAACTTCTTTTTCGGGATTTAAAATCTGTGCGGTCTCCCCCATAAAGCGGACAGCGGCAAAAATAATTTTTTTAGCCGACGTCGACATCGCGTCTTTGCTTAGCGCATACGAATCGCCGACAAAATCTGCAACCCCGTAAATGATCTCCGGTGAAACGTAGGAATGCGCGAGGATAACCGCGTTTTGTTGTTCTTTAAGGGCGTTGATTTCATTGATCAGCGGTACAAATTCTTCGCATTTTTTAAGGCTGTATTTGCACACCGTTCCCCCGACCCTGACGTTTTGAAGGATTTGATAAAGTTCCTCGGGAGTAAAGTGTTTTTTCGTTTTCATGGTGGATGCAATATAGCGTATTTGAGGTGGAAAATCAATATCGTTGTAGGGACCTAGAATTGGCGTAGTGAACGGTTTGAAACCGTTCACTACAAAAATAGACGTATGATCATTTAGCTTTAAGCGCGTGCGGGGATGCGGCGATGATTAAGACATCCAAAAATTGTCCGGGTTGAAAAATGCCTTTTCCCAAAAGCACAAGATGCCCGCCATCGGTACGGCCGACGAAATCATTTTGTAATTTATTGGTCCCCTGCTCGACTAAAACATTCATCGTTTTACCGATATAAGCGGCATTTTTTTTGTAAGTGATGTCTTTTTGGATATCCTGAAGGCGAATGATGCGTGTTTTTTTGTCTTCGTCAGAAATGTCATCGGGATGCTTTTTAGAAGCGATTGTGTTTTTGCGCTCTGAATATTTGAAAATAAAAGCGGCATCAAATTCGACGTCTTGAATAACTTTGACGGTGTCTTCAAATTCTGTGTCTGTTTCCGTCGGAAAACCGACAATGACATCGGTTGAAAGAAAAATATCCGGACACCGCCGGCGGATTTTTGTAGCCAGATCGATAAAATCTTTTTGCGTATAGGTGCGGTTCATCAATTCCAAAATACGATCATTCCCAGCTTGCAGGGGCAAATGGATGTGTTTGCAGACCTTTGGGTTGTTAGCCACGACGTCGATTAATTTATCAGGAAAATCTTT
>CAZWOH010000028.1:12791-17784 GCA_964635405.1 uncultured Planctomycetales bacterium
CGGCTGCGTTCGCGGCCACGTGTATAGGGCACGACGCAAAAGGTACAAAAATTGTCACACCCGCGCATGACAGAGACCCACGCATTGACGCCGGTTTTGTGCTGGGGATAAATGTCCGAGTACGTTTCGAATTCGGAAAGGGTCACGTCAAAAGGCTTTTCGCCGCTAAGACCGGATTGGCGAATCAGATCGCCCAAACGCTTGTAGCTATCGGGCCCGGCGATAAAGTCGATGGCAAGATTTTCGTTTTCGAGCAATTCTTGACGCAAGTTGGTGGCCATGCAACCTAAAATGCCGATTGTAACCGGTCGGCCTTCGCGCTTGTGGCGGATTTCATGCACACGGCCGTAAACCTTGCGGTGTGCGTTTTCGCGGATGGCACAGGTGTTGAGCATCACCACATCGGCCTGTAACTCGTCTTTGACGAATTCAAAGTTATCCTTGGCGAGAACGGCACGAATAATCTCCGTGTCCGCCTCGTTCATTTGACAACCGTAGGTTTCTAAAAATATTTTTTTCTGTAATGTATTATTTATCATAGTGTTATAAAAACTCGTATACGTTCATCTGTTTATAATTTCAGATGAACGAGTATAACTTTAATTAAGTAACAGCAAAAGTCCACTCATCTGCGTCACATTCAAAAGTTCCATCACGAAAATAAAACAAAAAATGCTTACTTGTTGGTCTAGAAGCACCAAGCATTACCCAATCATTAGGGCATTCATTCAACTTTAAATCTCCTCTTACTTCATAAAACTCACCCCATGCGGGGGCTGCTTTGCTAAATCGGCATTGTCCACGATACCAACCTTCATCATTTGTTGAACCAAGACGGTATCGCCAACAATTCTTAAACAAAAGATGACCAACGCTTTCCTCATTATATTGCTTATACAGGATATAATTCATACCAAAAGCGACTTCTATATCTGAACCTATAATTTTTACAGTTGGCGATGGAGCATTTGGTTCAGCGTTCCATTCTTTATTAAGTTTTATGAATTCAGTCTTCATAAATTCTCTCCAAAAATCTAATTAAAGTCAGTAGGTAGTGCTTCCAACGGCCAGCCATACGTTTCCACAAAGATCTTTTTATTTGATTGATTAATAAAAATATCCGGAACATTTCCGGCGGTGCCAGGTTCGTATAAAGAAGTGATCAGGACCGTTTCTTGCTAAACCGAAGCATTCCATCAGTTTATTCAGACGGTCCCTGTTGCTCCTCTTAAGTTATAGATAAATATTCTCCAAAAATTTCCCCAAAGTCCTCAAATAGTGACCCCATCGGGTCAAGCATTAATTCAATTTATTAATTAAGTTTACCACCAAAGCCGTAATAATTTCCTTTTCTTTCGGTTGGCTTTCGGCGATCATTAACGTAATAGCAACCAAAGCATTGTCGGCGATGCGCTTACTTCCGTTGGCTTTATAAAGAATTTTATTCCGGTCAAGGAACCATATAAATAATGCGGCTGCAATACGTTTATTCCCATCCGTGAAGGAATGATTTTTTACGACTAAATACAGTAGATTGGCTGCTTTTTCTTCAATGCTTGGATAAAGATCTTTTCCCGCATACGTCTGATAAATTGCTCCCAAGGCACTCTTAAAAGATTCGTCCTTTTCGTGACCGAACAAATTGCTGCCGCCAAACTTCTGACGCATTTGCTCAACAAGACGTATGCCCTGATCATAATTTAATTGGTATGATTCTTTAGTCGTAGCGGACTTGATTTCAGTGCGGCCATGGTCATAATCGTTAAGAACATCTAATGCATAGCTATAGTTTTTAACAACTTCAAATAACCCAGCCGCCTCATCACTGGTCAAGGCCTTGCGTTGACTCATGTCCGTAAGCATGGACACCGTGCGTTGAAGGGCCTTTAAATTGTCAGCGTGTACTTTCAGGCGTTTTTCATTAACCGTAAAACCTTTGAGAAGATGCTCTTTTAGAATATGGGTCGCCCATATGCGAAATTTTGTGCCAACTTTTGATTTTACTCTATAACCGACAGAGATAATAACGTCCAGATTATAAAAGGAAGTATCATATAATTTACCGTCTTGAGCAGCTATCCGGAATTTCCGGATAACTGAATCCTTAGCAAGTTCCTTTTCTTTAAAAACATTAACAATATGCTCATTAATCGTTCTAATATTTTTGGCAAAAAGCTCCGCCATTTGCTTCTGCGAAAGCCAAACAGTTTCGTCCGTTAATTTCACCTCAACAGCGACTTTTGATCCCTGCGGGCGGAAAATGATCGTATTTTGTGTTTTAGTGGTATTGGATTTCTTCATATGCGTAACCCCTTTCATGTGTTTTTTTATAAGGGGTAGTGGTATAAAAAATCAATGATAAATGTCTACAAAAAATTTCCCCAAAGTCCTCAAATAGTGACCCCAATGGTCAGCCATACGTCTCGACGTAGATTGTTTGTTTGGGTTGGGTGATCATATTTATTTTGTCTCTGTCCCCTTAAAGGTGACTGGCACTTTTATTTTTCTCTAGTTTGTTTTTATTTTTCGAATTTATTTCGATTCTTTTTCCACCAGGTGACCCATAGTTTCGCTGTTCTCTGCTCCCCAACAATCCGTTTAGATTTGGTAATCCCATGGATATCAAAACCAGTTATTTCTTGCATAGCTTGATTCAAGTAAAAATCTCCATTCTCGATTTTTTCAATAATATACGGCAAAAAAGGACTGCCTTTTTGAACAATTTTTTTAAAGGCGTCACAGTTATTGTAATCACTAGTTTTTGAGCTAATTATTACTTCTGGCCGTTTTCGATATGCAGTTAATTCAGAATATAATTGATCGAATACAGTTCTGTTAATTATTTCATTACAGGATTTTGCAGGTTGCCATACCCAACAATCTAGCACGATACTATTCTGATAGTTATCATTGATTTCTTGGCAATTTTCTTTAGCCTGTTCTAATTTATTTGTTTTAATATAGGCTTCCATTTTAATAAATAGACATACGGAAACATCATTCAAAAGTGCGCAGTTAACATTTTGGGGAGGGTAATCATTAGCGCAAGCAGTGTTGTAGGATTTTGCTTCTTGTGCATAAAGACTAATGCATTCCTCCGTATATTGAATGGAAGCTTCATAATCTTTCGAAGATAAAGCGTTCCATGCTTTGGTTAGTAAGGGGTTTGCTACTGAATGATTTGCATATCGGGCAGATGGACCCAGAGTGCTTGATGCACAACCTGCTAACGAAATTATTAACCAAAATGGGAACGCATTTAGTATTTTTAAATAATCAAACTTGAAATTTATAATCATACGTAGAGTGGGAGGTGTTACTGCCCTTAACTTGCGTCAAAATCTTTAGCCCTAAATCAATAAATCGCGTTAGCGTTCCTTCGTCCTTGATGATCTCTTTTGCAGTCAAAGTCATTTCTTTCTGATTAATCCGCAGCGACGGTAAAACCGGAAAAAGCACCATCATTTCATCCTGAACATTTGCAGCTAAGATCGTCTGGATATCTAACCCCTGACATTGGACAATAAACGAACGGTCAAAAACATCGTTTCCCATTTTAATGTCCTGGATTGTGCTGGTGACGATGGTTAGTCTTCCATATTGCTGTGGCCCGACATAAACATGCCCTTCTTTCTTAAGGTTGAGATCACTGTGCAAAACCGTTGTGTGTTAATCAGGGACGGAGCCCAATTGTTTTTGTTAGATTATGGGAAGTATAAAAATATCCGGAACACTTCCGACGGTGCCGGGTTCACTTTATTTTATGGTTTTGGGTGAAATATACGCAATCTTTCCGTCTTTCCATACTGCCAGCGAGCGACCAGATTTTTTATGCCGCTCCACAACTTGCCGCACGGCTTTTTTTAACGCTGTTTCTGCTTTATCCTGCAAGGACAGTCTTTTTTTCATGCCTCTCCTCTGATTGTTAGGAATAAATCATTATCAAAGATCTCAGGGGAACCATTTTTCTTTTTTGCAATGAGGGCGGGTTTTATTTTTGAATTGTCAAACAGCATCCATGAATCCAGCAAGGGTTCGTATAATTTAAAAAAATTATTGATGCTACGGGAAAAACGCCGTTTCACGTCCAGACTTGGCACATTGTGCCCGCCTTCTAAGACGCGATTTTTGATACGCGCAATTGCCAACCCTGTGCTCGGAATCCATAAAAAGAAAAGATGGATGGAATACCCTTGTGATTTTAATTCTTTAAGTAATCCCGCATAAGATTTTCCGGACAATGTTGTCTCAAATGCAAAATCGATACGTCGCGCAGAGTAGTCGCTGATTTGCTGCAGAACAAGTTTTCCGGCTTTGATAGCGGCAGCGCGAGGTTCAAATGGTGCCAATCCTAGGGCAATAAGATCCGCATTAATAAAGTTGTTGCAATGAGCATATTGCGGCAAAAACTCTCGTGCGAATGTTGTTTTGCCTGCTCCATTCGGGCCTGCAATAATATAAACATTCGGATTATTTTTACTCATATATTTTTGTCCAAAATTTTCCCAAAGTCCTCAAATAGTGCCCCCCCGCCACAAAGCGTTGGCGGGCAGGCATCGGCCAGTTAATTGGGACCGTTTCTCATTAAGCTTGTGCAATACAATGGTTTGTTCTGGAACTGTCCCCCGTCAATCTTTTGCGTCGTCAATTATACAATTAACCTCCATTAAAGTAAATCGCCGTCTTTCGACGGAGATTTGGGGACACTTCTAGCAGAAGTCCAGAAATCCTAAAGGTCTATAATTAAATTGGTAAATTGGAGGCGTTGCTGTGAGTGCCGGGCTGGTTTCGTTTAGCATGACACCAGCAGTAACGCCTCCGGTATTCCTCCAATTTTTCCGATATCGGAAGAATTGGGTGAAGCTCTCCCTTTCGCTTTTGGAAAAAATCTGAAACACTTCCGGCGGTGCCGAGTTCACGTTTGAAGGTGGCACTTTGGGAAACGTTCTCGGCTGTCTCAATTTTTTTATTCTACACTCTCCCCATCGTAATA
>CAZWOH010000029.1:0-11801 GCA_964635405.1 uncultured Planctomycetales bacterium
TCTGATGCTGTTTCATTATACAAAACGACCCTAAGAAGTCAATGCCGACAAAAGCCAAATCTCACTCGATAAAGCAAAGAATTTTTGTTATATTGCCTGAGCTTTCAATCTTTAGGTATATTTTTGAGGTCCCATGAAAATTTCTATCATCGTTCCCGTTTATAATGAGCAAATCACGATTATTCCGATTCTTGAAAAAATTGTCGCCGCCCCTCTGGAGGATGGACTGACACGGGAAATCATTGTTATCGACGATGGTTCAACAGATGAGACCCGGCTAAAATTGCGAAATTTCATAAGCACAACCCCCTTTGTCGTTTTGTTTCAAGAACTCAATGAAGGCAAAGGGGCTGCGGTGATCAAGGGAATAAGCAAAGCCAGCGGAGACATTATTTTGATTCAGGATGCGGATCTCGAATATGATCCGGGCAATTATCGGACGCTGCTTGAACCGATTCTGCAAAACAAAACCAGCATTGTTTACGGCTCACGCTTCAAAGGGCAAATTAAAAACATGTCTTTCCTAAACCGGTGGGCCAATCTGTTTTGCAGCTGGAGTTTAAACGTGCTTTACGGCAGCGGAATCACAGACGTCAACACATGCTTTAAAGTCATGCGAAAGGAAGTTTTGCAGGACATTCACATTGAGTCGCGCGGGTTTGAATTTGAAACGGAATTGACCGTGAAATTACTGCAGAAGAAATTTAAAATCCTTGAAGTCCCCATCAGCTATGAAGCTCGTGACAAAAAACACGGCAAAAAGATGGATTGGCCCAAAGCGCTGCGAATGTATTGGGCTTTGATTAAATACCGCACTTTCGTTTAACAAAAAGCCCTTTACTCTTTTGAGAATAAAGGGCTTTTTTATCTAAATCTATTCTTTGATCAGCTTAGAAAGTAAATGAACTTTTGACGCCGCCAAAAAACTTGGATTCCTGATTTGCAATATTTTCATCTTCCAAATCACCCATGGTCCAATTGTAACCAATTGTCGGAGTCACACTTAAATTAGCTGTTAACGGCAGCTTTACTCCGAGAGTAGGGGTTAAATGCGAACCTTGTCCGCTAAGCCATTGGCCGTCGATATACCCATACGTTGCTCCAAACTCAAGGCTGACATTATATTCCTTGATCAACGGAACACTCTGAGCAACACTTAAAGCCCAATAATTTCCGCTCCCATCCGTATTTAAATCTTTCCCATCTTCATAATCGTGATAAAACGATATGCTTGGATTCAAAAACGTTGCCGCGGATAATGTTACATAAAACTCCTTGGACGAAGTATTGCTACCGGAAAACTCATACCAGGTATGCCCGGCGCTAATCGTAACCGGATCAAACGTATGCGAATATGAAAGATAATAATCGCTTTCGCTCGAATTTAACGTGTCCGAAGTCGAACCCATAGGCAAACTTCCCCAATACCCAACCGTAACTCCGTAAGAAGAAAAGCTCACCCCCGGCTGGACAACCGGATCAGTGTCCAAATATTGTCCGCGCCAAACATACTTATCATAAAAATCGAGCGTAGCGCCCGAGGTGATTTCAATCCCCTTTTCTTTAAGATAATCGCCAAACAAAGTTTTTGGTGCCACCGCCGCATCCTCTGCCAAAACCTTTGTCGCGCTTAGAATAATTATTGCAAATACAAATGCAATTAAACTTGCCAGTTGTGTAAATTTAACTTTTGACATTGATGTTCCTCCTTTAATTGGAATGTTGATATCTTTCGCAGAACAAGTTTGTTTCATAGGCGTCCTTTCTTTACGAGTCAATAAAAAAGCCCTCGACTAGGAATAATCCCGATCGAGGGCGACAATGCCCAAAAAAGCTGCGATGCTCTAATGTGTTTCTATAAAAACTTCAATGTTTTTATAAAACGAAAACTGGTAACGTATCTAACTATACGACTAACTTTTTCTTTGTCAACATTATTTTCTTGCCTCACTCTGCTTATTCTTGAAACGGAGTTTGAATGTCCAAAATCTCCGTCATAATAAAATCTAAAGGACGCAAAAAAGCAGCGTTGATCCGCTCATAGTCAAACGTCATTTTGGTATCAATAAACTTGCTTATCTGCAGCGTACGCAAATTATAGTATGCGGCATTAATATTTTTTCCCTTAAAAGCTTGGTCTAGATAATGAAAGTACAACGGAATCTGAAACGAAACAACCTCATCACGAATATTCTCGCGCGAAAGCTCAAGCGCCTCAATCTTTTCGATAGCCTTAGGCATCGGATCGACACTACCGGTCTTATAATCTAAAATCATCACCGTCCCATCTTCCAATTCATCGACCCGATCAACCCGATAAACAAAATTCATCACCCCACACGATAAGACGATCTGATCTTCAAACTTCTTCTCTATATAAAGGATCTGTTTAACGTGGGCAAAATCTTCGACTTGCGCGTCGAGAAAACGGTCAAGCCGCGCATCGAGGACTTTTCGCAGCAAAAAAGCGTCGGATTGATGCCCTTTGCCAAAACTTTTGTTAAACCGCTCATCCAACGCTTTACGAAAATACATTTTGAACTTTTCATCGATAATCGGCTTTTTACCGATAAAATTTTTAAACGTTTCCTCAAGCAAACCGTGGACAAAAACACCGACCTGCCGATTTTCCGGCTCGTCGAGCAAGTCTTGACTTTCGCGCAAACCCAGAACATGGCTGTAATAAAATTCAAGCGGACTTCGAAGATATGTATTAAGACTCGACGCCGAATACCGGTAAGTCTGTAAAAAATTGATCATCTCTTGCGTCTTGACAACTTCATTCTTGCGCGAGAGAACCTTGGCGCTAAAGCTTGGAGAAATGACCGCGACGGCATCGAGCGCACCTTTGTTCTTTTGCTTTTCCCAAACAAGCTCTTCAACAAAACGGCTTCTTTCTTTTTTGGAATTCTCCTCATAAACCAAATGCACTTTTTTTGCCGACGAAATAAGCCGCATAAATTGATAACGCTGGATTTCCTCCTCCTGCTCTAAGCGGTCAAGCCCTAAACTGAGCATCACCTCACGAGGAATCAAAGGTTCGTACACATTAAGCTTAGGCAAAACGCCTTCATTGGCGTCTAAAATAATCACGTTTTCAAAACACAACGCCCGTGTTTCAAACAGGCCTAAAATTTGCAGCCCCTTAAGAGGCGAACCGCTAAAGGCAACAATCTCGCGGTCCATTTGCGAGGCAAAAATCCGAAAAATATCCTCCTTCGAAAAAGCCTCACGGCAAAACCCGACATTTTCCATCGTTTCCTTCAGCACAATCATTTTTTCGGCGATCTTTAAATTAAGCGGATACGCGCGCAAAAAACTCTTCTCAAGCATTAACGTCAACAAACCGTCAAGACAGATAGAAAACTGCGCAAAATTATTAAAATTTTCCCATTGGCCGAAAGCGATTTGCGTCATCGACGACAAAATATCACGCAAGCAACTGCGTTCCAATTTAATATCCATTCCCAAAAGCGTTTGCTCTGTTTGCGAATAAATTTCTTCCAAATCTAATAATTCGCAAGGCTCAATAAAAAGATGTCCCGTCAGCTCCCCCGGCGTCAGCCCTGTCAGCATTTCCTCGATTTTGTGAATCAAGACCCTGCAGACAACCGACCCCTGGCCAAAATCCAGATTTTTCATCAAAGGATGGCGTAAAACGCGCAAAAAATCACGTGTATAATAACCATTCTGGTCCCGCGAAAGTTGCGCTTTAAAAATAAAATCCAACAGCGAATACAATGAGCTACGCTTTAAGGGATATCCCATCGAGATGTTAAATTCTTTGACCAAGGGATTGATTTCGGACAACAGCGGAATAATGTGGTTGGGATCCGGCAAAACGATGACCGTTTGGTCAAGATCCGGTATTTTCTTTAAAATCTCCCGAACACAGGCTACCTGCGAATGCCCGTCGAAGGCAGAGTAAAGGTTAAGTTCAAATTTTGGGGTTGTCCGCGTTTTCTTTTCGCTGATCGGCTCGCCTAAAAAATTTGCGGCCCGCTTGAGGGTTGGCCAAAGCTCTTGTTCTCCCTGAAAAACAAAAGACGCCAAACCGCGCTGATAAAGACTTTTGACCAACTTCGCTTCACAATGGTGAAAATGGAAAAAATTGCAAAAAATAATCTGATCAAATTCCGAAAGGTCGCTCTCTGCGGCAGACTGCCAGGCGATGCGGTAAAGAAACCCGCGCGAAAAATTTTTTGTCTTGTGCATGTGCTTATGATACGCGCCGCGCAAAAGAACAATGCTTTCTAAAAGTTCATTGACATCGTCCGGCACCGGATAACCGATTTGCGCATTGGCCTGGATATTACGCAGTTTATCGTCGGGAACATCTTCCAGGTCGACATGGTCGATAAAACTCAAGATTTCACGGGCCCACGGCAAAAACTGCGCAAAAGCCTCCCGGCCTTTTAAAATTTTGGGCGCATGAGTTTTTGTTAACTGGTATAAGGAATAATGCTGTTCCAAATCCTGACCGGTTTGAAAAATTTCTTGTTTGCGGGCCAGATAGCTGACAAACTCATCCATCGAAAAAAATTGCGGCGGATAAAAACTGCCTGCCAATTGCTCTCGAAGCTGCCGTTTGACAAAAAGGCTCGGGCGCTTTCCGCCAAAAACAACCGCCAAACGGCTCAAGTCCCTGCCCATGGGCGAATAATTCTCGCCAAGCTCATTGACAAGTTCTTTAATAAAATTTTCGCCAAAATCCAGCGTCTTGATTTTTCTCATTTACATGACTTCCTCGACGAGCGCTTCATCCATATAAATCAGAAATCCCCTGACCTTTTTACCTGAATGGATTTCGCCAATGATCTGGACATATTCCCGAATTTGCCCAACAAATTTTTGATGGCCTTCGCGTGAACTCTTATAGTCGATAACCCAAATTTCATTTTGCTTAACAATGAGCCGGTCAATACGCCGCGTTAAACCCTCAGAATTGACCAAGTTTTTTTCAACAAACACTTCCCCGTCGGGAATCACAAAAAAAGGCTCCAGGTCTTTTGACTCAAAAATACGCTTGATATCACTCTCAAAAGAATGCCAATCAGCCTGCTTCGGATATTGAAGCTTGCATTGCTGCAAAGCAGAATTAATCGCCTGAGCTTTATCAACTTTATATAAATTTTTGATCCGTGATAAAAAATCATGCAGAACAACACCGTAAAGAAGCTCTTTGCGGCGAAAAACACTTGTAGCGTCGATAAATTCTTCTTTCAAAAACTCAATCCAGTTATGGTCCCCTAAAACCGGCAAACTTAGACGGTTTTCTCGGATGCGCTCTTTTGCCTGCACATGCTCTTGCGGATGATTTATTTTAAGGCAATGCTGAGGAATCAAAAACTTAAGGATATTTGTGCTCGACCCAATTTTTTGCGGAATAAAAGCATATAACTCATATTCGGCACGCGTCAGCGCAACATAAATATTGTTAAGTTCCGAGATAAACGACTGCACTTTTTGGACGCGCTCTACTTCAGCCAACTTCTGAGAAAAACTCAAATATTTCTTTTTGATTCGCAGAAGTTTCAAATGCTCGTCGCTGGCATCCACAATATAACTTTGCTGGCCTAATCCGCCAGAACTTGCCGCGTGCACTTTCATTCCCAAAAACGGGATGATCACAACCGGAAATTCCAATCCCTTGGCTTTGTGCGTTGTCAAAATCTTGATCGCATCGCTATTGACCACATTGACAAAAAGCTCATCATTTTCAAGAAATTCAAAATGCTCCAAAAAGGAATTTAAGTCGCTAAATTCCTCTTCCTTTTCCTTAACAAGTTCTAAAAAACGCATAAAAAATCCGTGCTCGTCGGAAAAATTGGCATAAACCTCAAGCCGTCGAAAAAGGCTCACACTTAATTCATAAAGCGCAAAGAGGCCAACATTCTTGAAGAATTCATCAAAAATTTTGTCCCAAAGAAGCGGATACTGCTGGCGAAAGGCCCGATAGAGATAAAAATCTTTTTTGGCATCCATCGTAGGCCGATGGCGGAATAAAAAACTGTGTATCTCTTGTTGCGACAAACCGGAAACTTTATGAAAAATTTCTCCGCTTAAGAATTTTGCAAAACTCAAATTATCAATCGGGGAATCCAAAAATTTCAAATACGCGATCAGCTCCAAAATAAGCGGATTTTCTTTGATGTTAAGGGTCCGCTCCGACTCAACAAAAATCCCATTTTGCATCAGCCAGCTGGTCACTTGTTCGACTTCCAAATTACTCCGCGTCAAAATCGCAATCTGATTTAAGCTAAAACGTTTTTTTAAGTCCCCAATCACCGCCAACAGCCGCAGACGGATTTGTTCATTGATTTCGCCTTTTCCCGTCGGCTCAACGTACTCGATCTGGACATACCCGCCGTCATGCCCGTCGGGAACTTTTTGCTCTGCGCCATTAAAAATACTTTCAACTTCCCTGATGTCCATTGGGGCCAGTGGAGCAGTTTGGCTTTTTTCTTCTTGCAATTGCGCAATAAAACGCCGTAGATTTTCTGGCGAAAAAACCTGGTTGTTAAGATCAACGATCGCTTTTTGGCTGCGATAATTGGTTGAAAGCACCTGGATCCCGACATTAAACGCGCCAAAACGATCTTTAATCTCATCAAAAAGTTTGACCTCCCCGCCGCGAAACCCATAAATCGCCTGCTTTTTATCGCCGACATAAAATAAAGTGCCGCCCACGGAAAGCGCCTCTTCAATCATCATTTCCAAATTTTGCCACTGCAAACGACTCGTATCTTGAAATTCATCGAGCAGATAATGCTGAAAACGATTCGCCAGCCGATAATACAATTCCTCCACAGTAACTTTGCCTTCGTCAAAAAGTTCACGCGCCCGCCGGTTAAGCTCCGGCAAAAACAGCACATCGTCTTTCGCGGCCTGAAAATGAAAATCACAATTGACCTGATTAAACACGTCGATGTACGGGTCAAACAAGCTGTACGCTTCGCATTCACTTAAAAAGATAAGCTGTTTTTGGATTTTTTCCCAAAGACGGTCCAACTCTTGGGTAACAATAACGCCTTTGATGACCGGAACATTTTCCCAGCTTAAATATTCAGAAATCCTGTCAAAATCAAATCCATCTTGGTATTCGTCCAAGAAATCTTTCAAACTTTCGGCAAACCTTTTGTGTGTCCCTTGCGGCAAAGACGTCTGCAAGTCCCGCAGCAAAGAAAGAATTTCCTTTTTGCGCTGATACAAATCATCCCCGCCTTTGCCCAAAGGTACAAAATCGCGTCCATACGTATTGCTCTGGCTATAAAGCGCCGAAAGAAGGCCCAACATGTCTTTTTTGGGAAACCAGCCAGTCTTGTTTTCGAGAAAAAGATACTGATATAAAAACCTCGACAAAATCTCAAAGATTTTTTTGTCGTCGGCGGATTGGTCGATCATGCGGTCAAAACTGCGCTCTAGATATTCGAGATAATTGCGTTTGATTTTAAATCCGGCTGAAAGTCCAATTTTAAACGCACACCCCGACAAAAGCGCATTGATAAAACTGTCAATCGTTTGCACCTGAAAAAAATTATACCGGCGAATCAGTTCGTCCATAATACGGCCAGCGACAGGCTTGGCATCCTCCAGCGACAAATCAATCGGCGTTAATATTTCCTTAACTTCCGTCGCAGGCATAACGCCCAAAGCGATTTTCTTCAAGAATTCCAAAATCCGGCCTTTCATCGCATAAGAGGCTTTATTCGTAAACGTAATCGCAAGAATGTTGCGCAAAAGGATTTGCTCGCCGGAAAAACGAGGATGGAGCAACAGCTGCACATAGCGCCGTGCCAGGCAATAGGTTTTGCCGGAGCCTGCGGAGGCTTCAACAACACACACTTGAGGTAAACCAAAAATTTCGTTTAATTCTTTTGTCATGGGTGTATATTATAACTCAAAGAATTTTTGTTTCTCTTATTTAATCACGAACAAAAAACGACAAGGAGCGCCCCGATGAATGCAAAAATCTTAACTCTGCTGTTTGTTGCCCTACTGGCTGTCCCAGCTGTTGCACAAGCCAAGGAGCCCAACGCCCGACGTGAACAGGTCAAAGCCCATCGCCAGGCCCAGAAAGAGGAAAATAAAGCATTTCGCGAAACACTCAAGGAAATGCCAATCGAAGAACGAAAAGAGGCCCTGGCCGAACACCGCAATACACAATTTTCGGAAAACGTGGCTTTTCATCAACAGATGCATCAACAACAGATGGCTGAACTACAAAACAAATTAAACGCTAACACCCAATTGACCGACGAACAAAAACAAGCCATTCTCGCCAAAGCCGAAAGCGAATATCAACAAAAAATCACCCAGGCTCAAGCCCGTCATGCGGCCAACGTTGCTTTTGCCAAGCAAGTTTCCGAAGACACAACACTTACGCCCGAACAAAAACGCGAAAAGATCCGCGAATATGTGCAAAAAAACAGAGAAGAAATGAAAGAGCATCGCACAGAAGAAAAAGAAAAACGGGAAGCTCGCCGCGAAGAATTTCGCAAAAAACATCAAGAGATGCCTGAACCGGCAACTAAGTGAACATCTGTCATTGCGAGGAGCAAAAGCGACGGAACGCTTGCAAAAAACGTGAAGTCCTTTGCGGACGAAGCAATCTCGATAGAAATAAATTTTTTCAGGGATTGCCGCGTCGCCCTGAATATTTGAACGGCTCCTCGCAATGACAACAATGTCCTTTTATTTCTTTTCGAGAATTTTTAAGTTTTCTTCAAAAAACTTTGCTTCCTTTTCAAAACCAAATTCTCTGCTGATGTCGGCAAGCTCTCGATAACGTTTGGCAATATCCATGTTTTTGCCCCAGGCTAATTTGCGCAGACACACCGGGCACTCCCACAAAGGGCGAAGATCGCTTTCGTGACGGGAATTGCTTCCGTTAAGATTGCATTCATAATAAATGCAGTGATGCAATCCAAACAAATGGCCAATTTCATGCGTCCCTGTTTGGATTGTCCGCCGCAGGAACAATTTAAAGTCCTTGGCTAAATCGCCATTGCGATAAATCGACCAGACGCCGATGCGATCTTCCAAAGACGCCTGGCCAAAAACAAAATTCCATCCCTCCCCCGGCCAAAGGTCCGACGAGGTAAACGCAATAAAACAAAACGCATCCTTTGGCATACGTGGCTTTAAAATATTTTCGATCACTTCACTGGTCAAAATTTGCACATCAGCGGTTTGCGGATGCTTACGCTTGGCCGACGGGGGGACAACCGACAACTCCATCGGCTCGCTAAATTTGACCGGCGTCTGAAAATAAATTTCAATATACCGGCTTGTCATTTCCAGAACTTTTTTCTGTTCTGCGTTAAAGTCGCCTAAAAGCGCGATATAAATAAACGGCTTCTCGGCGCTTGGCATCATCGGTTTTAAAGCCGTATAGTCGGAAAATGTTTGCCCGCTCTCTTCTTGTGTGGCAAGCCAATCCGTAGGGCCGGGATCTTTTTTGACTTCATAAAGCGGGACAAGTTTTTCAAAATACACGGTGTCCTTCGTCTGCGCATTTGCTGAAGCCACGACTAAAAAAACACCCCAAAACGCAAGAAATAGATTAACCGCCTGTATTCTTTTTGGCATCCGTTAACTCCCAAGACCCTATTGATTATTAACCATAAAATTACCCCGCCCTGGATAAAAGAAGCGCTAAAGTCTGAGCCAAGTCCGGATCAACATCTTTCAAATACTTATATTCCCGACGAGCTGATTCCATATCCTTGAGCATCGCATAAGCGAATCCCAAATGATAATGAACCACGACCAGATTTTCGTCTAACCGCAAAGCATCCCGAAACGCGCGCACCGCCGCTTTATAATCACCTAACCCGACCGACAAGTTGCCAAGTTCACGATAGCCGTCAATAAAGTCCGATTTTAACCGCAGCGCTTTTTTAAAAAACTCCTCGGCGTTTTTCATAAGCGCCGGCTCCTTGGCCATAATCAGTCCCAAATAAAACGGCGCAAGATAATCCTGCGGGTCTAACTTCAAAGCTTTGTGCAAAGCTTGCTGTGCTTCTTGCAAATACCCGGCATGATAACAGGCAATCCCCAAATCTCGAAAGACATGACCGTTTTGCGGTTCTAAGTAGCTGCACCGACGAAAAGTTTCGACCGCCTCTTTGAAACAACCTGTTTTTTGATAGGCTAATCCCAGAAGATACCGTCCCTTGGCATGAATCGGGTCAAGGACAATCGTCTGGTTTAGCGCCCTGATGGCCGCTGGATAATCCTGACGGTCAAAATGAATTTGTCCGATCGCAAAATGGTATTCTGCTTTTTTCGGGACAATGGCAACCGCGCGATTTAAAAAATCCAGCGCTTCATCAACACGGGCCAGACGCTGATACGCTAAAGCCAGATTAAAATATCCTTGCGCATCTTTGGGTAACAGTGTTTTGCGCCGCAGATTTAAGAACCAAAAATTATGGCGCTTGTCCTTCTTGGGGACTTCGAATTGCTGACGGACCTCAGGCAAAGTCAAATATCCGACATAAAACAAAAATGCAACCAAGTTAAAATAACATTTAAAAAAATACCCCCAAAACATCGTTTGCCCAAAATAAAATGCCGAAATAATGCCCAAAACAACAAAATGAATAATGCTAAAAACAATCAACACAGCCCGGGCAAATTTATTAAATAAAAACAAACCAAACCCGGAAATCATCACAGACATGATCCAAAAAAAATGGATCCCCAAATCTTCTCTAAAATAATTTTGGAATAAATCCTGCGGATAAACGCCGGCCAGCGAAATCAAGGGAAGCGCTTTGCGAATCAAAGGCAGGGCCGACAAAAACGGGACTTGATAAATAACACACAGAACGACGAGATTCGACAGAATAACCGTTGCGGCAATCAAATAAACGGTTAAAGATTTTTTTTCTTTCTCATCCATATCAAAGGGCAAATTCTTTAAGGCTTATTTATTCTTCTTGCGATAATGGTTCATCCCACGCTTTAAGCGCTTTTTCTAAAGCCTCGACACCGACGGCCATTTTTCCATTTAAAAAATACGTCGGGCTTGACCTGACGGCCATCGATTCGCCGTAAATCCGGTCAACGGTAATAACAGCGGTTGTTTGTTCACTGGCCAAACACCTCTTTAATTGATCTTTATCAAGGCCCGCGTCGGCTGCAATCGTATTTAGAATAGGAGCTAACCCCGGCAAACCAGCCCACTGATAATATCTCTCAAAAAGCAGTACGGTAAAGCCGCGAAACTTCTTTTGTTGGTTCGCGCACTCTTCGTAGCGTGTAATCAAGATCGATTTGTCTTCTTGGGGAAAATACCGCGTTTGCAAAAATACCGTTTGAGGATGCTTTTGCATAAATTGAGAAATCATTTCTGCACCACGCACAATCTCGGGCGATTCAAAATCCAAAAATTGGATAATTTTTAATTCTGCATCCGGGTTTCCCCAATCACGGCCGGCAATCGGCGCAGGTGCTGGGGCATTCCAAAACCTGCGGTTAAAATCAATAAAGATCATCATCCCTACGCAGACAAGAAGAACAAAAATCATAAACCACGCCCGCGCCGCAGGATCAACAGGATCACGCTTGGGACGGTTAACCTTCGGCGGATGATCCTTCATAAAAAAAACTCCTGAACCAATCCAAACAACACTATCTTATTTTGATGCGGCATCGGCCGAAGACGTGCTAACATGCGGCGTTAAAAAAATAATATTTTCTAGACGATGGACGACGGTACTTTGATCACGAAAAACAGCCCCCACAAGCGGCAAATCGCCTAAAAACGGGAATTTCTTTGTCGATTGTGATTT
>CAZWOH010000029.1:11901-17695 GCA_964635405.1 uncultured Planctomycetales bacterium
TCTTCATTAAGATCAATTTGCAAAACTTTTACGTCGACGAGAATATCGCGCTGTTTGTCAAGTTCAGAAATTAAATCCTGAATTTTCAAAAGCAACTCTACGGGAGCAGAGACTTCCAGCTGACGCGATTCTTCATTGACGATGACTTGTCCCTGCGAAGAGCCCATCAATGCTCGCACCTCTTGCGCGGCACTTTGCAAAGGGACATAGGTGATTTGAAAAATTTTTGTTTCCAGTTTAAGGGGAGTTGTGATCTCTGAAGCTGCCGTTGAATCTAAAGCATTCGTCGGGACAATCGCGCTGTTTTCAAAATTGGTCGCCAAAACAGTCGTCTGCTCTGCGGCAGAAAACGAAACTATGCCGAACAAAAAATACCCCAAAATAAAAATATAGATTTTTTTCATATAACTTTTTAAAACCTCGCCGTATTATAGCAAATTCATAGAGAGACTTTGCTTTTGTCTTTAAATAATTTACCGCCTCGGAATTTTTCAAGCTGTTGGCGCAATTGCGGATCATGCGGATATTTTTTCATCAAACCCTCTTCAATGGCAATCGCCTCTTGCTTGCGGCCCATTTTAAAAAGGACTTCTGCTTTTGTATCCAAAAACGCATAATTTTGCGGCTCAAGACTCAAAGCTTTATCAATAAATTCCAAAGCACGATCCAAATGAATACCTTGTTCGCTATAAATCCACGCCAAATCATTGTAAGCTTCACTAAACTGCGGATACTGCTCAATACTTTTAAGCAACCGTTCCTCTTTTTGGGCATCCGTGAGACGATACACATTAAGCTGATAGTCTAAATAAATGGGGTTAGAAAAAATAACCGTCAAAACCGGGACAATGATCAGGCACGAATTATAAACATAATGGGCAATCATTCCCGGCACCGCCGAGCCGCTGTACAAACGCAAAATCGTCAAGGACAAACCAAAAAGCCCAACGACCACGATAGCATCCCAATCTCCCCAATACTGCTCAACATGCAAAGCGCCAAAAACAAGCGCAACAAAAATTACGGCAAAAAAACTTCCCTTAAACCGCTGCAACAGCGTAAAAAAGAAACCGCGAAAAATAATTTCCTCAAAAAACGGCGCTGTCAAAATCGCGCTGGCCGCAAAAATAAGCAAAAGGACCGCAGAATTTGTCGAGTTAAGAATATCCTGCAACGGCGTCAAGGGCTGTATCGGCCGGGCATCTAAAAAACGCGAAGTCAAAATCGCATAGGCCAATGCAAATACAGCGGGCAAAACCCAAATTTTGACCCAGCCTAGGCCTTTGGTGTCCAAACTTAAAACTTCAAAAAGTTTTACCCCTTTACAAAACCGCACAGCCCGATAGATCAGGACAACAAAAAACACGACGGATATTTCAGAAAAAATAAGCAAACTCGCCAACTCATCAAGTTTTCGACCCAAAATATTTTCTACGGCCTCCACCAAAATACTGATTGCAGCCATCCCTAAAACCCAAAACCCGATGATTGACAGCGCCGAAAGGGCTAATTGCAAATTTTCATCTTGGACTAACGCATACTCCGAAGAAGACTTTACTGAATTTAAAAATCGGACGCGCCGCAGAAGATAAATCGTCAGAAGAAGAACAAAAAGAATCTGGACCATCGCAAAACCGCTCTCGCCGGTTTTTAAAAGCGCTAAAATAAGCAGCAACGCCATGCCCAGCGTTTGCCACGACGAAAAATGAAAGACGCTCTCAAAAATCGGTAACGCACGCTTCTTTAAAAGCGCGATATCAAATTTAAAAAACAAATAAACGATCAAAAAAGAAAGTAATTCCATAAAAATAAACCCTTCCCTCGGTCTGTCATTGCGAGCGATAGCGAGTCCTTTTTAGGACGAGCGATCGCGAAGCAATCTCGATCTTTAAACGCGGGATTGCTTCGTCGCAAAAAAACGCTCCTCGCAATGACGACATAAAATTATTATTGCTGCAACTGCTGCGAATTCTTGACGGGAATGGTCATGTTATGCTGGCCCGTTGGAAAATAAAACCGCGCCTCGCCGCTTTTTTGCGTCCACGCGCTTTTAAGGACACCGTTTATATAATACGTTTTTATGACAACCGGCGTTTCGTTCTTATAAACTGTGTCTAAAATTAATTTTCCATTCTCATGGTAAATTCTTTTGCGCGCCAGCCGGCCATTCTTGTATTTTAAAATCGCCTTGAGCCGTCCCTGCCCGTCGAGCTCTTTGATTGTTCCGTTTTCAGGGGCTTGTGCGGCATACAATACAGAAGTCAAAACCGAGAACAGAATAAACGCGCCTAAAAAAATTTTATTTTTTCTTATCATCGTTTGCTCCAGATTATTATTGTTTGACAAATTTTGCCACAAAAAACCCTTCCATTATCCCGTCGGGAAGAACGCGTAACAGATTTTCAACGGGTAGCGCAAAACTCCTTTGCTCCCAACTGGCCAAAGCCGGATAAGACTTAACGCCGGTCACTTGCGAGTCTGACACCTTTAACTGCCCTTGTGTCTTTCTCAAAACCCAATCGACGACACTTTCATTTTCCTCAGGCGCAAACGTGCACGTCGAATACACCAAAACACCGCCCGGCTTTAAAAAACGACTCGCCGACAAAAGCAGTCCCTTTTGTTTATGGGCCATTTCCTTAATCTTGCGCAGACTCCAATAGCCAACCGACTTGGGGTCATCCGCTTTAAAGCGACTTTCACTGCTGCAAGGCGCATCGACGAGGATTTTATCAAATAATTCGTCACTGCGAAAACGCCGGGCATCGGTTAATTTAAACGAAACATTGTGCGCC
This sequence comes from uncultured Planctomycetales bacterium, assembly GCA_964635405.1. Taxonomy (GTDB): domain Bacteria; phylum Omnitrophota; class Gorgyraeia; order Zapsychrales; family JANLHA01; genus JADLGJ01. Next base: position 14,697 of record CAZWOH010000029.1, read on the forward strand.
CCCAAAAGCTCACAAACACTTTTAAGTTTATAAAAACGCGGCCGTATCGCTTCAACGGCCACAATCTCGCCTTGATTATTCATTAATGACGCCATCTGGGTCGTCTTACTTCCCGGCGCTGCGCAAAAATCCAAAATCCGCTCGCCGGGCTTTGGGTCTAACACCAAAACCGGTAGCATGCTCGATAGACTTTGACGATAAACGTAAGCTTTCTTGACCAGCTCAAGTTCCCCATAATCTTTGAAGGCTACCCCCTGCAGAATTAACGCATTGCCATCCCACGGGACCTGAACAAAAGAAATGTTTAGCGCCTGAAGTTCTCTGATGACATCCAACAGCTTGGCTTTTAAAGTGTTGACCCGCACACTGACCAAGCCCGCTTTCGAAAAAGAAGCCAGCACATCCGAAAAATTTTGCGGCGGAATAATCTTTTCAAGCCGCTCTAAAAATATGGACGGTAACACCGTTGACATTGGGGCATTTTAGCACAAAAAACTTCTAACTTGTTCGAGTTGTTTTGATACAATAAACCAACATTTAGAATTTCATGTGTCATTCGTCTTATTGCCTGCTGATTTAGTTGAGCCCTTTTTAAGGCGAATAGCGCCATAGAGGCGCCAAACAATTGAGCCGAAAAAGGGCTCAACTAAATCAGCTAAACTTCACTCGTGTTTTTCAATAGGAGCGTTAAATGGAATTTACAGCCGAAATAATCATTATCCTTTCAATGATTATCCTTAACGCCGTTTTTGCCGCCTATGAAATGGCCTTGGCCTCCATCACCCGGACAAAACTGACCTATCTCGTCCAAATCAAAAAAGCAGGGGCGTCGGAAGCCCTATTTATGAAAGACCGCATGGAAGCCAGTTTAGCCGTCGTGCAGCTTGGAATCACGCTTGTGGGGGCCATTGCGGCAGCGATCGGCGGAGCGGGCATCACGACCGCCCTTAACCCGTATTTTCAAAAATATTTCAATTTGTCGGCCCAGCTTTCCGAAATTGCAAGTCTGGTTGTGCTGATTATTCCTTTAAGTATTTTTACGATCATTTTTGCTGAACTTATCCCCAAAACCTTTGCCCTCAAACACAACGAATGGGTCATCCTCAAATTATCGACAATCATGAAATATTTTACACTGATCGCTTATCCGATCATTTCAACGATCGAAAATATTGTCAAAGCCTCAATGCGCTTTATTAGCCGAAAAACCCACACGCCAACAAGCTCTTATGATCCGCAGAGCAGTCTGCACGAATTAACGGCCGCGCTTTCAGTCGCACGCACAACACGGCTTATCGACGCACAGCAGGAAAAAATCGTTTTGTCCGCCGCACAACTTTCCCTGCGCCCGATAAAAGATATCATGATCCCCTCAGAGGACATCTGCATTATTCCGCAAAACAGCACGCTTTCGGACGCCCTTTTGCGCGCGCATATGGATATGCATACCCGTTTTCCGGTGTGTGCCGTTGCCAATGACCTGCAATCCGTTCAAGGCTACATCAACTTTAAAGATATTATTGCCGCACTGCGCATCAACCCGCAAGACCCGACGATCAATGGGATCCTGCGACCACTGCCCAAATTTAGCGACAATACCCCGATTTCAAAAGTTTTGGAACAAATGATACAGGAAAAACTGCATATTGGTCTGGTCGAAAATGGCCAAGGCCGGGTCATCGGGATGGTGACCCAGGAGGATATCATTGAAGAGCTTCTCGGAGATATCGAAGATGAATTTGACCGTCTGCCGCATCATATTTTAGCCTACGGCAATCAATGGCTCGTAGGCGGCTCTGTGGCCATGTCCACGCTTGCCAAAACCTTGGGCGTCGATTGGCCGGATGAACCGAATTTAAAATTGGCGGATTGGTTTGAGCGGCAAATGCCCTCCCCCCTTAAAGGCGGGGAAACAATCAATACCCATGGTTTGCAGTTTACCGTCCGCAAACTGCGCCGCAACAAAATCAGCGAAGCCTTCGTCGCCAAAAACGCTTAAGTTTCAATAACTTTAATATTCTTCCACGCGCCAGTTCGGTAGCGTGCATACGGCAAAAACGCCATCAATGTAAAAATCACGACTAAAATAATCCAACCCTGATAAGCACTGACGTGTAAAAAATTTAGAGCAAAATACAAAACAATCAGTATCGTCCAGTGTATGCTCACAGAAATCACCATCGCCCAAAACGTATCGCCTGCCCCTCGCAAAGCGCCGATAAAAACAATCAAGAGCACTTCCGCCATCACATAAACCGCCACCAGTTTTATCATCGAGACAGCTAAAGGATACGCCGCGCTAAAAATATCATTTGCGATATCCGGCCTAAAAAAGTTAACAAGCCCGTCGGGAAAAAGAATAAAAATCACAAGCATAAGAATCGAATAGACAAGACCCAACGTCACACCCGAGCGTACAGCGCGTCTGGCAATTTTAAGCTCGCCTGCGCCTTTGTAACGGCCGACGAGACTTGTGACACCGACCTCAATGCCGATCAGAGGCACAAAAGTCACCATGTCCCAATTAAATACAATGGTCAGTGCCGTCGCTGTAACCGCGCCCTGAGCGTGAAAAAGATAAACGATTCCCGAAAACGCCAAAATGTTAAGGGCAAATTCCACGCCCGCCGGATAACCAAAGATAAGCAGCTTTTTCATAAGGATGCGGTCAAACCCAAACGAGTCGGTCAGCGCAAATTCTTTTCTATTCTCTTTCCTAAAATAAGCGACCAGCAAAAACGCAAACGCGCTCGCTGACGCGAGTATCGTCCCCAGCGCCGCGCCTTTAATACCAAGTTTTGGAAACCCCAAATTTCCGAAAATAAGACAATAGTTTAAAAAACAATTCACAATCATCGCCAGAAACGAAGCGGCCATGACCGGTCGTGTGCGCCCGATGCCGGAAAAAAAGCTACTTAACGCGTGCCGGCCCAAACTAAAAACAGTCCCTAACATCAAAAGATCAAAATATTCTTTTTGCAAAGCAAACTGCTCTGGCA
>CAZWOH010000030.1:0-17483 GCA_964635405.1 uncultured Planctomycetales bacterium
GTGGGGCCCATCGCGATCCGGAATTTGTGGCCAATCAATTAAAAAAATCCATTCTAAAGAATATTAAGGAATTGTCTTCTCTTTCATCGGAAGAACTCCTTGACCAGCGCTACGAAAAGTTTCGGCGTATTGGGCAGTTTACTCAAGCCAAATCGTAAACTGTGCGGAGCATCTTTAAAATGACAGATTCCAACAAGCCAGATATTCGCGGCTTATCTTTAAGGGAACTTAAAGAGGCTTTGCAAGCCGTTGGCCAGCCGCCTTTTCGCGCGTCTCAAATTTTTGATTGGATCTATAAAAAAGGTGTCAGCGATTTTGAGGCGATGTTGAACCTTGCCCCGGCACTGCGTACAAAATTAAAAGAAAATTTTTTGCTTTTTATACCAAGCGTGGTCACCGAGCATCATTCGCTCGACGGGACAAAAAAGTTTTTGTTAGGCTTGCAGGATGGGGAAAAAGTCGAAACCGTCATGATCCCGTCAAAAACGCGGGCGACCGTCTGCGTCTCGACACAGGCCGGCTGCAAGTTTGGCTGTAAATTTTGCGCCAGCGGCATCGGCGGCTGGACGAGAAATTTGACCGCCGCTGAAATTATGACCGAGATTCTCTATGCCAAATCCAAAAGCAGTTTGCAGCCGCTTTCTCATATCGTTTTTATGGGCACCGGCGAGCCTTTGGACAATTATGAAAACCTTATGCAGGCGATTCGCTTGATCAATGCCCCCGAAGGCCTCAATATTGCGGCCCGTCGGATCACTGTGTCAACCTGCGGGGTCATTCCGCAAATCTTAAAGATGGCCCAAGAAGGTTTGCAAATTGAACTGGCCATTTCGCTGCATGGGTTTAATGACGAGTCGCGCAAAGTCCTGATGCCGGTTAATAAAAAATATCCGATGCATGAACTGATTGCCGCTTGCCGTGAATATATCAAAGCGACGAAGCGCCAGATTACCTTTGAATATATTTTGATTAAAGATCTGACGTGCAGTCCGCAGGCGGTACGCGAATTAAGTGTGCTACTTAAGGGGATGATATGCAAAATGAATTTGATCCCCTATAACCCCGTTTCGGAATTTGATCATAAAACACCGACGAGACAGGAAATGATTGATTTTCAGGACAGCTTAGAGCGCGCCGGCATCCACGCAACCATCCGCACGCCGCGCGGGCGGGACGTTTCGGCCGCCTGCGGGCAACTGAGGCATGCTCTGTCTAAGAAGGCGTAAAATAAAAATATGAAGACTCGTCTTGTTATTTTTGACCTTGACGGGACGCTGATGAATGCTTATCCGGCGGTGTATCGCAGTGTCAACTTTACGGTGACGAAATTCGGGTTTGCGCCGATAACCCATCAGACAATTAAGCGCACCGTCGGTTGGGGCGACCGGCATCTTTTGCAGTCGTTTATCGGGGACAAAAACTTGGATGCCGCGCTTAAAGTTTATCGACGGCATCATGCAATTGCCTTGCGGCAGGACACAAAACTTTTGCCCGGCGCGCTGAAAATTTTACAATACTTGCACAGCAATGGGCTTAAGATGGCCGTCGCCAGCAATCGGCCGACTAAGTTTTCGCTAATTGCTTTGCGCTATTTGAAAATTGATCATTTTTTTGATGAAATCCTCTGCGGGGATAAGGTTGTCCACCCGAAGCCCGCGCCGGATATCCTTAAGATGATTTTAAAAAAGCTTAAAGTTTTTTCTACTGAGGCCTTATATGTAGGGGATATGGGTATTGATATTTTGACCGGTCGGCGGGCACGCGTTAAAACTCTAGCGGTTGCCAGCGGATCCAACACGGCGACGGAACTTGCCGCACTTAGACCTTTGGCCGTTGTGGACAATGTTCTTGAGGTCAAAAAGTTTTTGCTTTGATTTTTGTACAGGCCGTAGTACTATGTTTTTTCAAATTATTAACGGAGGATTTGATATGGGACGTAAAAGTAAAGTCGGTAAATTGAATTGGCGCTCCAAAAAAGCCAATCATGGCCGCAAACCCTGCAAGGGATAAGCGCAATCTGTCATAAGGCCTTTGCGGGAGGGTTAAGGGATGGATAAAATTTCGGTAAGGAAAAATTTTCTTTCTCTGCTTTTAGTCGGTTTGCTTTTGAGTGCAAGCGGCTGTTTTTATTTGGTTATTGGCGGCGTTGGGGCGTTAGGTGGGTATGCGATTAGTCCGGATACCGTCGAGGGAGTCGTTGGCGGGGATACGCTAGAGGATGTTTGGCAGGCAACGGTTGAAGTGATTTCCATCATGGGAATCATCGAAGAGAAGAATGAAATCTCCGGTGTGCTCATAGCAAAAGTGCAGGGCGTACATGTTACGGTGACCGTGGCAGAGCCACTGGCTGATAGCGTAAAGCTTCGCGTTAAAGCGCGCAAGGGCATGATGCCCAAGATTAAGCTGGCTCAGGATATTTATACCAAAATTGTACAAAAAGCGCGGCCGTAATTTTTTTAAAGCGGCGGCGAACTCTAAAGTTGACATTCACGGTCAAGTTGACTACAATTACGCTTCTTGTTTTTTAGTAGCAGTTGTGCCGAGATAGCTCAGTCGGTAGAGCGACGGCCTGAAAAGCCGTGCGTCCCCGGTTCAATTCCGGGTCTCGGCACCATTATTTTATTTCAGCTCTAGTCGTTTGTTGTTTGGTGTTGTGATGCCCGGTTTCCCCTGCGGGGATTTCGCTTACGCTCAACAATTCCGGGTCTCGGCACCATTTCTTTTAAATAAGTTGTGTTGTAAGCGCTGGCCACTGCTTTTCCTAGAGAGTTAAAGTGGAAGGCAGGACTGGCAAATTTTTCTAGAGGTACATTTGTAAAGATTGTGGTAGTTCGCTGGCGTAGGGCAAACGCGTTTTAGCTAGGAATTTGCTGGCGCCCTGTCTTCGCTGGGAAAGATTTGAGGAAGACAGGACTGGCAAACATTTCTTAGGAAACATTTTGAAAGTTTAGTGGAAGTTTGCTGGCGTCCCGAAAACGGGACTGGCGTTTTTTCTTGGAAAAGATTTAGATGTAAACGCTGGCGTAGCTCAGTTGGTAGAGCAGCGCATTCGTAATGCGCAGGCCGTCAGTTCAATCCTGACCGCCAGCTTCGTTTTTAGTTGTTTATTTAATCCGACCTTTTGACTTTGAAAAACTTTTCTTTTAGCGAAATTCCCAAGACCAACCGTTTTATTATTCTGCTTTTAGCACTCTTTGTTACAGTCGCTTTTCACAATTGCCTTCAAAATGATTTTATCGGCGACGATAAAGCGCTGTTTGCCCAGAATCAATTTTATAAAAGTTTAAACAATTTTCCTAAAATCTTCTCGCGGCAACTGGTTATGAGCCCGTCAGATTTTGACGCTTCTCAAAAAGTTGAGTCCTTTTCAGGATGCATTTCGTACCGTCCGGTTTCGGCGGCAACTTTCTTTCTGGATTATGCTTTGTGGCAAGATAATCCTTTGGGCCATCATTTTAGTAATATCGTTTTGCATTTTTTGACGGTCGTTTTGGTTTTTTATTTTATATTAAGCCTTCAAAAGAATTTAGGGATTGCGTTTTTGACAGCGAGTTTTTTTGCCCTGCATCCGATCCAGTCGGAGGTCGTAAACGCCAGCGGATATCGTTCGGATATTTTGATGGCGTTGTTTTATTTAGCGGGGATTTTGGCGTATCGGCGATGGACTTTCGCCAAAAGAAAAACACGGCCTCTTGCGGCGGTTGCGATAGCGTACTTTTTGGCTCTATTTTCCAAAGAGACGGCCTTGACTTTTCCCGTCGTGGTTTTTCTTCTCGACTATCTTTTTATTGCGTCTGATCGGTCAAAGATTTTTTACGAACGAAGATCGCTGTATCTGACATTGGCGGCAATCAGCGGCTTTTATCTTTATGTTTATTTTATCCTGATTCCCAACGCGTTTTATTTGCAGTCAGCACCATTAGCGTTGCATGGATTAGCGCAAGTCGTGCAGATGCTAAAAATTTTTGGGCATTATATCCAGGCGCTTGTCTTTCCGTGGAAAGTTACGGTTCTTCCCCCGTTATATGCTCCGCCGGTTTTTCCCCTTGGTTTTTGGGAACTTTTTTTACCGCTTTGCGGGGTTTTGTTTGCTTTGTTTTTTGGCATTTATTCTTATCAGAAAAACAAAATCGTGACTTTTGGGTTGTTGTGGTTTTTTGTCATCTATTTCCCGACGAGCGGAATTTTCCCTTTGCTTAATCCGATGGCCTTTCGTTTTTTATATTTGCCGTCGGTTGGTTTTTTCCTGATCGCAGCGCTTTTTATCCAATCTGTTACCCGATGGATTGATCGAAAAAAATTTGTACTTAACATCAGTTTTTTGTTGCAAGCTGCGTTGATTGGTCTTTTGATAGCACTCAGCGTCGCAAATAACGCTTTTTTTAAAAATAATTTTGTTGCTTGCCACGAGATGATCCACCGTTTTCCCGATAGTTCACGGCCGTACTGGATTTTAGGTCTGGATTATTATCGGGCAGGGAATTTTAAGGAATCTGTGAAATATTTGCAGCATCATCTTACGGTTGAGCTTAATAATCCATTTATTTCGAGTGACAAAGAAAAATTTATGACCTATCATCTTCTTGGAAAAGCATCTGTTGATCCCGACGTTGCTATAGGTTATTTAGAGAAGGCACACAAGCTATTTCCCGGGATTGCGGAAGTTTATTTAGACCTGTCAAAAAATTATATTATTAAAAAAGATTACTTGGCGGCGCTAGTTTTTGCAAAGCATGCTTTGGAGCTTAATCCTCAATCGGTCTTGGCCTATGTTTATATTATTCATATCAATATTGAACTTGGCAATTTAAGCCAGGCGCACGATGTTTTATCGGCCGCACAGGCTAAATTCCGAGGAGATTTTGCTCTTATGGCTGTCGCAAAACACCTTAAAGAGACGGAGAATAAAAAATGATCGAGCAACGTAAAACAATCGTCGCTTTGCTTCTATTGGTCGCGACAACATTTTTTGTTTATTCTTTTAGCGTCAATGGGTCGTTTAAGACGCTCGACGATGATTACTCGATAGTCCGCAATGAAAATATCCGCAGTTTTCGCAATCTTCCTAAAATCATGACCAGCGCATTTTTTGGCGACGAATCCTATTATCGACCGCTGGTGATGGTCAGTTTTATGAAAGAGTATCACTTTTTTAAGCTCAATCCGTTTGCGTATTATATTGATAATATTTTAATCCATATCGTTAATGCTCTTTTGGTTTTTGCTATTGTTTTATCTTTGTCTGCTCGACGGGAAATTGCCCTGGGCGCTGCGTTTATGTTTGCTCTGCACCCAATCCAGTGGGAAGCTGTTTCAAACATCCCGGGACGTGCGATTCTTCTGTGCGCGCTTTACGGCTTAGCGTCATTTTATTTTTTTATTAATGCGGATCGAAAAAAATATTTTCCCTATCTTTCGTTGGCTTTTTTTGCTTTAGCACTTTTATGCAAAGAATCTGCGGGTGTTTTGCCTTTGGTTTTTTTAAGTTACCTGTTTTTTATCAAGCGCAAAGAAAGTTTTACAATTCCCAAACTTTTTACAACGTTTGTTCCTTATGTAGCCGTCGTCGCAGTGTATTTGTGGGTTCGCCATACTTTGGGAATAACCAAAACATTTCCTTGGCGTTCTGCAAATGAAATGCTCCTGGGGTTCCTTTCTTTTTTAAATAGCGTCATGACGGATCTGAGGTTATTTATTTATCCGGTTGATCTTTATTTTGATCGTTCGCAGCCGATTTTTGCAAGCTTTTTGGATACCAAGTTGATTTTGACGGTATTATTTTTCGGATTTTTGGCCTCTGTCCTGTGGATCAAACGCAAAAAAATCACCGGCCTGCAGGCGTTTTGTATCAGTTGGTTTTTCATTGAGCTTTTGCCTGTCTCACAGCTGATAACTACCGTCGGTGTTCAGCCTGGCTATATTTCGACGGCGGAACATTTTCTTTATGTGCCGAGCATCGGTATTTTTATTCTTGTCCTTTTAGTTTTCGACTATTACAAAAAACTTAGCCTTTCGCAAAAAAGCGTGTCCGCTTTTATGATCCGTTTTGGGGCAATCGGTTTTTCGCTTTTTCTTATTCTGATGACGATCCAATATAATATTTATTCGAGCAATGAAATTGCGATGTTTGAACGCACATTGAAGATCAATCCTTCGAATACCCGCATTCGAAATTCATTAGCTCTTTCGTATGCTAAGCGTAACCTTTTTGATTTGGCGGAAGAAAATTTTAGGAAAGTGCTCGAGATTGAACCTTTAAATAACCGTGCCCGCATCGGTTTGGGCAAATCGCTTTGTGACCAGGGTAAATTTTGGGATGGATTGCGTGAGTATGAAAAAGTCAAGGACCCGGGCAATTTACAGACTTTGCTCGACGGAAACGTAAAGTCCACGTTGTTGTTTTTGATTTCACGCTATGATCGGCTTTTGCGTAATTATCCGGATAATCCCAAAGTCTACCATAGCCTTGGCGTCATTTATTCAAAGCTGGATGATCCCAAACAGGCCGTTATTTATTACGAAAAGGCGATTGCCCTGGACGCAAACTTCAAGGAATCCTTGTTTAATTTAGCCTCAACCTATCAAATGTTAGGTGAGCGCGATAAGGCCATTGATTTGTATCAGCGGGTGTTATCTTTAAAATCCGGCCCCGACGAGCTTGACCGTCTTTCAGCTTTACACCTAGCGGACATGGCCCGCGCCACTGATAAACATTAAAGACCCATGCTTCGATTTATTTTCGACAAACGAAATAAGCAATTTATGCGCCTGTGGTGGGCGCAGCTTATTTCGCAGTTTGGCGATCGTTTAAATCAAATGGCCTTAATTGGATTGATTGCCCAGCGTCAGCCCGGGTCGGCCTACAGTTTGGCAAAACTTTTATCCTTTACAATTATTCCGGTTTTTATTGTTGGTCCTATTGCCGGAGTTTATGTTGATCGCTGGGACAAGCGCAAAACTCTTTTTATTTGCGATTTAGCCCGCGGGGTCTTGGTTTTGGCGATTCCCTTCTTTTTGATTTATAAAGAATCAATTATCGGAATTTATATCGTCGTCTTTTTGATTTTTTGTTTCAGCCGTTTTTATGTGCCGGCCAAAATGTCCATTGTCCCGGAACTTGTCCCGGCCGAAAATATTCTCATGGCCAATTCGCTTTTAACGACGACGGGCATGCTGGCGTTTGTTTTAGGTTGTGCGTTAGGCGGTTTTCTCGTCGACAAAGTTGGTGCCAGGGCCGGGTTTATCGGGGATGCGGTAACTTATTTTTTTTCTGCGCTCTTAATCATGTCGATGCGTGCAAAATATAAAATCGACTTAAGTAAACAACATATTATCGAGAAAGGCAAAGAGATCCTGGCTATTGAAAAATCTTTTTTTGTGGAGATCCGGGAAGGCTTGCAATACCTTTTTAACCAGAAACAGATCCGTTTTGTGATGAATATGTTTTTTATCCTTTTGTCCGCCGCGGGCGCTGTTTATGTGGTTATTATTGTTTTTATTCAGGATGCTTTTGATACGGTGACCCGCGATTTGGGGGTTTTGGCGGTATGTTTGGGGGCCGGGCTTTTTGTTGGGGCGCTCTCCTACGGCCGTTGGGGGAAAAAAGTCCTTTGGTCGCGGACGATCTTTTTAAGCCTTATTTCCGGCGGGATCATGGTCATTGTCTTTTCGACTATGGTCCAAAAGTTCGCAAGCATTCCTTTGGCGGCTGCGCTGGCGTTCTTTTTAGGTGTTGTTATCGGGCCGATTTTTATTGCTTCCAACACGATCGTGCATGTGGCGAGCGACGAGAAAATGCGCGGAAAAGTTTTTAGCAGCCTTGAGATTGTGATTCATTTGGCTTTTTTAACGTCGATGCTTGTCAGCTCATGGTTATCGGAACGGGTCGACGCATTTTGGATTTTAGTTTCAGTGGGTGTCATTTTTACGGTTGTCGGTATTTCGGGCATGATCCGCTATCGCCACGGCGGAGACCTGGCCTTTTTGACCGAAAAGATGCACCGCTGACTCCCGAAAATATCGCTACCCCATAAGGCAAAACAAGGTTTTTGTTTTGTGTTAATTCAAATTAGCTTTATAATTTATTAAAGTCAAAATTAATTATGTGGCATCAGGGTGAGTTTTTATTTGATGGGCGTTGAGAGTAATATCTTTGAGCGGTTTTCAGGGTGGAAATTTCCAATTTTTGCGGTTTCTCAGATATTTTTGGTGTTTGTTATCCTTGTTTCGTTAGTTATTGCGGTGTGGCGGTATCAAAATACAGATTTTTCGACGGTCGATTCCAAAAAAACTGTTAAGAGTTCCGGAGATTTTTCAGGACCGTTTTTAGCAAGAGAAATCAAGCCGGTGAGTTTTTATACGGACATGACGGCTTTACGTGATATTTTTCATTTAGGTCCAGATGGCTCAGGGGTTGTCGCTGTAACGGCTGATTTAACTTCGCCGGCGCAGGGTGATTTTGCGGCACGGTATACTGTGCAAGGGATTATTTTTGACAAAAATCCTCAGGCCATTATTAAAGATACGCAAAGCTCCAAGACGTATTTTGTTCACCGCAAAGAAACTCTAGAGGGTGCTGTGTTAGAAAATATCGAGGGCAACCGGGTTATTTTTAAAGTTCAGGGGCAATCGGTGGAGCTGATTAAAAAATGAAACGCTTGGCAGTAAATGTTTCGATGATAAGACAAAATATCGGCCGGCTTATTTTAACCCGGATTTTGCATTTGCCAAGCTCCTGCTTGGCTAAGCAAAATCCGCCCAAAGGGCCGCATGTCTCGACAAAGTCGAGACGTGCGGGGTTAACCTTGTCCCTGCGGGACAACCGAAGGCAAATTTTGCATTCACCTTTTTGTGCGCGACGGATGGTCGCGCAATGGGGTGTAATGCAAAATTTGGGTTTAAGTTTGCTGTTAGGGGCGTTGTGTTTTATCCCTTCCCTTGGGGCGCAGGAAACGATTGCGCCAGGGTCGAGTAATTTGGTTTCTCCGATGCCGGATGCTTTGCCGGAAAATGAAAAAGCTGTCGCTAGCCCAGAGAGCCCGACGGTCATTGAGGAACTAGACCTTAAGGACGTTGATATTAACGATGTGCTTAAGCTTATTTCTCAAAAAAGTGGAATGAACATTGTCGTCGGAAGCACTGTTACCGGCAAGGTCACGTTGTATCTTAAGAATGTTACCGCGCTTGACGTTTTAGACATTATCGCCAAAACCAATGACTTAGCCTACGTCCAGGAAGCCAGGCTGGTCCATGTGATGACCGGCGCTGAATATGAACAGACCCATGGCCGGAAATTTTTCAGAAAAAATAAAACGATTTTGCAACGGCTTAATTATATCAGTATCGCCGAGGTTGTCCCGATGCTCGAGCGGATGAAAAGCCCCAGCGGAGTTGTTTTGGCGGATGCGCGAAGCGGCACGCTTTCGTTAAATGATTTGCCGGAAAATATTCTGGATATGGTCGCTTTTATCCGTGAAATTGATGTCCCGCGCATGACAAAAGTTTTTGATTTAAAATATGCCAAAGCCGAAGATCTTGCCGAGCGGATCAACCTTATTTTGACCCCCACCGTCGGGTCAATGCGTTTTGATAAACGGACAAACAAAATCTCGGCTACGGATACTCCTGATAAAATTCGGGAAATCGAGCAGATGATCACGGCCTTTGATGTCAAGGAAGAACAGGTGGCCATTGAGGCAAAGATTGTACAGGTTATTTTAAGCGATCAGTACCAGATGGGTGTCGATTGGCAAGCTGTTTTGGACAGTTCGCATAATATAAATCTCGTCGGAAATTTTGATGTTTTGGGCGCCACGCAAAAACATGGACGCATGAGTATTGGGACCTTGGTCGATGATAATTACAAAGCGATGATCGAGGCGTTGGAAACGTTTGGACGGACAGAAAATCTTTCTAACCCGCATATTATGGCGATTAACAATCAAGAGGCCAAGATTTTGATCGGCTCCTCCCAGCCGTATGTTACATCGACGACAACCACACCTTCCTCGGGGCCAACGACAACAGCGGAAACGGTTAATTTTATCGAAGTCGGAGTCAAGCTTTATGTAACACCGACGGTCCATAAGGACGGTTATGTGACGTTAAAAATCAAGCCCGAGGTCAGCGCCGTCACGCGCAATGTTACGACGAGCAATAACAATACGATTCCTGTTGTGGAGACCTCCGAAGCCGAAACCACGGTGCTTGTCAAAGACGGTGTGACCATCGTTATCGGAGGACTGATCAAGGATGAAAAAATCAATACGGATTCGCGTATTCCTGTTCTCGGGAGCATCCCTTTGATTGGGGGCGCTTTTCGCAACAAAGACCATTTGACCCGTAAAACGGAATTAGTTATTTTCTTGACTCCGCGAATTGTTTCGGGAGATACCCCTGCAGAAAAAAAATCGGAAAACCTAAAGTTTGAATCTTTGCAATGACAGTCCTTCCTGTCCATAAACATATTCGTTTAGGCGAACTTCTTATCGCCGAGAAATTAATAACACAAGACCAGTTGCAGGCGGCTTTACGAGAGCAGGAACGCGTCGGTGGCCCTTTGGCAGAGATTTTGCTTAAAACAAAATTTCAACAATATCCTCAGATTTTGTATCGTGTTTTGGCCAGGCAGCTGGGTGTCGAATTCGTCGATTGCGGGGCAATTGAAATTTCTCCCGAAGTTTTGTCCGCGCTTCCCGCACAAGCCGCACAGTATTTTAAAGTTCTTCCGATTGAATTTAAGGACAACGAGTTGGTCATTGCCAGTGCTGATCCGACGAATATCAATAATCTCGACGGGTTAACGAGCATTGTCGGTAAACGGATACGTTTTGCCTTGGCCATTGAGGCGGATATTTTTGAGGGGATTCGTCAGTATTACGGGCTTGGGGCAGAAACGATTGCCCGCATGCTAGAGGACAAAGACCAGGCTGTCGCCCAGTCGAGCACAACGGTAGAAAATATTGCTGATTTGCAAAGCGAAGCTTCGATTGCCCGTTTTGTGAATCAGATCCTTTTGGAAGGCTGCCGCAATCGGGCGACGGACATTCATTTTGAACCTTATGAAAATGACTTGCGCGTACGCTATCGTATCGACGGGGTTTTGCATGATGCGCCAGTGCCGCCTGAGATCCGGCATTTTAAGGATGCGATCAACTCGCGGATTAAGATTCTCTCGCATCTTAATATTGCCGAAAAGCGTCTGCCTCAAGACGGACGGTTTAACGTTTTGGCGGGCACACAGATGATTGATTTGCGTATTTCTTTTTTGCCGACGGCGTGGGGCGAGAGTTTGGTTTTGCGTATTTTAGAAAAGGACCGTTTGCGTGATTTAGCGCAACTGGGTTTTGCGCCGCAAGACCTAAATGTGCTTGAAAAACTGCTGGGGCTGCCCCACGGGCTTATTTTTGTTACCGGACCTACGGGAAGCGGAAAAACGACAACATTGTATTCGTGTCTGGCGCGGCTTAATAAGCCGGAACATAAAATCATTACGATTGAAGATCCCGTCGAGGTCCAGCTAAAGGGGGTTTCTCAGATTCAGGTTAATAATGCCATCGGCTTAAGTTTTGCGCAGGGTTTGCGTTCAATTTTGCGTCATGATCCCGACATTATGATGGTCGGCGAAGTCCGGGACCGCGAAACCGCCGAAATCGCTGTGCAGGTGGCGTTAACAGGGCATTTGGTTTTTTCGAGTATTCATACCAATGATGCCTCTTCCGGCGCGGCACGTCTTTTGGATATCGGGTGTGAACCGTATTTGATTTCCAGTTCTGTCATTTGCTTTATCGCTCAGCGGCTGGTGCGCGTTTTATGTCCCTCGTGTAAAAAACCTGGCATACTTCTTCCAGAATTGGCAGAAGCTTTTGGCCTAAAAAGTCAAGAAGCTCGACAAGCCAAGTGCTTTGAATCTGTCGGATGCGAGCTTTGTCAGATGACAGGATTTCGCGGGCGTATGGCGATCTACGAATTTTTGATTGTCACCAATGACATTCGCAAGTTGATTCAGGCGCGTGCTTCAGCGCAAGACATTCGTCTTGCGGCGTTGCGTCAAGGGATGGTCCCCTTGCGCCAAACCGGTTGGCAAAAAATTTGCGAGGGAACAACCACGCCGCAGGAAGTTTTGAGGGTAACGCGAGATGATTCAACATAGAAGATTTTATGGCGAGATTTATATATAAAGCCCGAAATGCCAAGGGCGTTTTAGTCCAGGGCGATATCCAGGCTCAAACGCATGAAGAAGCTGTCCAAAAAATCTTGCGCGATGGTTTGGTGCCGATGGATGTTCAGGGGCAAGCCGTTGCACAACGGCGAGTGTTTGTTCCAGCCCAAAGCTCGTCGGTCCCCCTCGAAGATTTAGCTGATTTTTTGCGTCGGTTTTCCGATTTAATCCAGGCGGATATCGCTTTGGTACGCGCTTTGCAAATTGTTGAAAAGCGTACGCGCCGGCTTGTGCTGCGCGAAGCGCTTAAACGGGTTTTGGCCAAAGTTTCGGATGGCGTGCCATTATCCACGGCGATTGCTGCAGAGCCGAAGGTGTTTCCCTCTTATTGGCCGGGGTTGATTAATGCCGGCGAATTAAGCGGACAGCTAAAAGAGATCTTAACCCGCCTGACGTCACTCGTTGAAAAAGAGATGGAAACAAAAGCGCGTTTGTTGAGCGGCGCGATATATCCTTTGCTTATTTTGGTGGTCGGCATAATAACGGTTTGTTTTTTGCTTGTTTTCGTTGTCCCGAAGTTAAATGAAATGTTTAGCGAGCTTGGCCAAACATTGCCGCTTATGACACAAATTTTGTTGTTTGTCAGTGCATTGCTTGCAAAAACATGGTGGATGATCGCGATAATAATTTCTTTGATGGCCGCTGGAGTTAAACAACTTCTCTCAACATCGTCGGGAAAATTGGCTTGTGAACGTTATTTGTTGAAATTGCCTTTTTGGGGTGAGTTTATGCAGACAGATGATATGGAGCGCTTGGCGCGGACAATTGGGATTCTTTTAGAAAGTGGTGTTGACGCTGTCAGTGCTTTGGAGTGCGCAGTACAAACTTTAAAGCGCGAGACTTTTAAGGTGCAAATGATAAAAGTTGTTGATGCTGTCCGTCGGGGATCGGGCTTAAGCTCGGCATTTTCTTCATCAACGGTGTTTACCGAAGATGTGGTCAACATGATCAGCGTCGGCGAAGAATCGGGGCGCGGGGCGCAAGGCTTTTTGCAATGGGCCCAAGTTTGTGACCGGCGGCTTGAAGCGATGACTAAAATAGCGACGGCTTTGATAGAACCGGCGCTTATTCTTTTGATCGGATCGGTCATCGGTTTTATTGTGATGGCACTTTTGTTACCGATTTTTCAGATGAGTTTAGGGGGCGGATAATGAGCAGTTTTTATAGAAAAATTTTTTTGGCCAACAATCAGCACGGCAGTTTTTTGCTTGAGGCGTTAATTGCGGTTGTGGTTTTGTCGGTAGGTTTGGTGGGCCTTATCCGCGGGCTTTTGTCGTCGCTTAATGTTGCAAAACAGGCGCAAGAATATTCTCAAGCGATTGAAGCGGCGGACAATGCTTTGTTGGAAGTTGTTCGTTTAAACGGGCAAAAAACCAGTCCCAATGTTTCTCTTCAGACAGATGACAAAAACTTAGCACTGCAGATTATTTTGGGCGAGCCTAAAAACACTGTGATCCCGTCGGGTTTACAACAAGCGCAGGTTAAAGTTAAATGGCCGGGGGCGCTCAAACAAAAAGAAATCGATGCGGTGACGTTGGTTTTTAAGCCTTTGGATACGAAAGAATAGTCCGATGCCGGAGAATCGACAGGGCTTTACGCTGGTTGAAATTTTGTTGACGGTCATGATTGTCGCTTTTTTAGGGGGCAGTCTTTATGCCGTTTTTGCTGCTGGGTTAAAGCTAGATCACCGCGCGAAGCAAAGTTTTATCGATTTAGACGAAAACAGGCTGCTGTCCGAGCAATTTTATAAGGACTTGGGGCGCGTCGTGTTTTATGACTTTAGAGGCTCTGTCCCAGACCGTAAAAGTTTTAGTTTTAATGGTAAGGAATTTATTTTTCTCATTGAAGACAAGGACCAATTAAAATGGGTTCGCTATTTGCTAGTCGTGCCGGCTAAGGGGCAAATCAAACAAACGCGTTTGGGGGTTGTCTCTAAACGCAATGTGGCGGTCAGCAATTTGACAAGTACACAGGCGAGTTTGTTGGATTTAGTTCGCGACGAAAACGATTTTGCCCATTTTTTTACTGCTGGCGATGAGCCGCAAAAAAGAGAAGTGTTAAGCCGGCGCGTGCCAGACGATGGGCTTAAAGTTTTTTTTTCATCGTCAGTTGCCGGTGTACCAAAGATAGATTGGGATTCATCGTGGGACAAAAATTTTCTTCCGGCGGCTGTGCGTGTGAGTTTATCGCTTAAGGCGCAAAGCGGACTTGAAAAAAAACTTGTCCGCGATTATCTTTTGCCCTCAGGAGGCCGCGATGAACCCTAAGGCCGGGATTGGCAGCAAACGCGGGTCGGTACTCATTGTTGCTGTTTGGATGTTGGGTCTGCTTTTTTTGTTGACGATCAGTTTAAGCCGTCGGGCCAATCAACAGCTTTTGTTTGTAAAATATTCGATGCAAAAAATGCAGGCGCGGTATTTGGCGTGGGCAGGGTTTGAGTACGCCGCAGAAAAAATACGTGAAGATTCTCTGGATGAGAAGGCCAAGCTTTTTGATAATTCTTATGCCTGCGGCGTTAAACTTGGCGAAGCGCAGACGCCAGAGGATGTCTTTAAAACGGTGTCTTTAGAGTCGGGAAGTTTTCAGATTTCATCCGAAAAGTTTGATGGAAAGAAATCGCAAACAGTCTTTGGTTTAAGCGATGAAGACGGTAAACTAAATTTAAATGCGTTGAACTTGGGTAATTATGAAATCTTTAAAGAGCTCTTGATGGAGGTTGGGGTTTCGCAAAAGCAGGCGATCCAAATTGCCGCCGACGTGCTTGATTGGCGGGATGAAGATGACAGCTTAGCTTTAGGGGAAAAATCCGGTCAGGAAGGTCCGTTTATGTTTGCTAAACAGGCGATTGCGGCTAAAAATCGTCCTTTTGACAGTCGGCAGGAGTTGATGTTTATAAGTTCGATGACAGAGGAAATTTATCAAAAGATTAAAGATCTCGTCACCGTATTTCCTCGTCGGGCAGAAAGGCTACAAATTAATTTTTCGACGGCACCGCGAGAGGTGTTATTGGGTTTGGCGCATTATTTTTCGGGATCTTTAACGGGCACGTCTTTAAGTGATGCGGACAGCTTGGTTGCAAAGATATTGGCTTTACGCAGTGGCCCCGATAAAATTGAAGCTACCGCGGATGATATGGCCATTGATGAAAAAAATTTGAGCCTAACAACACCGGAAGAAAATATTTTCCGGGCGATGGGGACTATAAAAACCAATACATCGCGATTCTTGACGCTGCGTTCTGTTGGGATTGACGCAAGTAGCCAGAGAAAAAGTCATGTCAATGCGGTTGTTGATCGGGAAAGTTTATCGGTTGTTTCGTGGAAAGCAGATTAAGCATGAGTGTTTTTAATAAAAAATTGTTAACAGTATTTTTTGCCAGCCACAATCAACTGACTGTTGTCCAGGGGTCAAATACAAAGCTTGATTTTTCGGCCGGTGCTCCGATTGATTGGACGGATGAACAAAAAGCGCGGGAGACTTTAGCGAATCTTGTCCCGTCCGCAGAACGTCGGAGAATTGGCGAATTGTGTTTGATTTTGCCGCGGGCTATTTTTTTTACGAAACTGATTACGTTGCCATCTGTCGATGAACAGGAAATACGAAAAATGGTTTCTTTGCAAATCAATGGGCTTCTGCCTTATGCGCCTGAACAAGCCGTTTGGGATTTTGTTGTCAGCGGCCAAAGAAATGCATCCAGCGATATTTTGATTTTAGCTGTGGCTCGTCAAACTCTGATGAAGTATTTGCGAATTCTTTCTTCGGCCGGATTTTTTCCAACGGTTGTGACAGTTAGTTCATATGCTTTGGCAGAACTTTGGGCCAACGTTGACCCCACAGGCCATAGAGTTTTGTTTTTTTCAGATGAAAATTCCACAGAAATTTGTTTTTGTTCTGAGGGAAAGTTTTATTTTTCACGTTCGATTGCTTACGGGACAAGTGATTTTTCTACCGATAAAATTGCAGACTTTTGGTCTTCGCTGCGGTTAACTTTTGAGGCGCAACGAAAAAGTTTTTCGCAATACGGTGTTCCTGCTGGGTTATATCTTAAACGGTCGTTGGATGATTTTGATAAAACATTTGTTGAACAATTGATAAAAGTGTCGGGATTTTCCTGGGAAGACCTGTCTGTTGAAGCTTTTAAAAGAAAATCAGGCCCTTTTTATTTGCCTCAACAAAAAGTTCTTTCAGTCGACACAGTTTTGGTCCTGGCTTTTTTAGAAAAAGGGTTTAAGCATGTCTGTAATTTTTTACCAAAAGATTTTAAAGACAAACATAATTTAAAAGCTGGACGCCAAAGCGTGATTGTTTTTATTTGTCTTTTTTTAATGAGTGTTTTGTCTGTAACTTTGGCTTTGGGTGCCCCGATTGTCAAAAAAATGCAGCATATAAAATCTTTAGATGAACAATTAAAGCGTATTGAGCGTCCCTTTTTAAAACTGCGTAAAGAGCAGGAACTTTTAGCGTCGCTAAAAAATGATTTGGCGCAGCGTGTTTCTTTGTTGGACTTGGTGCAGGAGCTTTATGCTGTGGCCCCTTCTGGGGTTGCATTTACCCGTATCCGTTTGAGTGAACAAAATAAACTCGATTTGGAAGGACAGGCTTTTGTATCGTCGGTGGTAAATGATTTGCAGGAAAAAATGACGGGAAGTTTTTTGTTTAGCGATGTGAATATCGAGCATACTGTCAGGAGATCCGGACCTCTGGGAGAAGTTGTCCGCTTTGAAATAACTTCAAAGATAAAATCAAAATTTCAAGACGACAAAGGGCAGTAATAGATGCTGGTTTTAAATCAAAGAGAGAAGGTTATTGCGTTTTTGACAGGGGTTTTTCTTTTTTCTGTCGTATGGACCTATTTTGTTTTACAGCCTATTTACAATTATGAAATGGATTTGGATGCGAAGCTTAAGGCAAAGAGCGTAAAAATTTATGAGGCCCAAAAAGTCATGGCGTTATCTGCAAATAATCCGGCTAAAGAAAATCTCCTTAAGCCGTTTTTTGCCGAAGGTTCTCCTCAGGAGGAAATGTCCCGTTTGATTAAAGAAATTGAGACAACAGCGACGGGCGAAGGGTTGCAGGTCATTGAAATAAAGCCGCAGCCGTTTTCGCAGAAGACGGATTGGATAGAATTGAAGGTCAATATTTCTTTTGATGGACGTTTGGCTGAAGTGGTTAAGTTTTTGTATAAGTTAGAGCAAAGTTCCAAACCGCTTTGGGTCAATGAAATGAATTTGGAAGCGTCAATGCCTCAACAAACAACCATCCG
>CAZWOH010000031.1:0-17285 GCA_964635405.1 uncultured Planctomycetales bacterium
CGGCTTTTTGCTCATTGATCGTATAGTCTTTTTGAAACACGTCATTTAACAGACACAGCAGTTGGTATTTGCTGACAGTTTCATTAGGGACAAAATGGTGAAGGCTGGAAACACTTTGTAGGGCTTCGAATTTATTTTGTTTGATGATCGCCAAACACAGCTGCGCAAATTGCAGGGTCGTGACCCCATTCCACAGATGATTTGAAAAACCGTTTAAACTTGCCTTTGGCGGCTGCTTTAAAAACCACTCGAGCAAAAAAACTTTTGTGTATTTTTCAGGACCGATAATCGATGAGCGGATATTCAAATAAGAGCTTGACTTAACTTCCCCCAAACTTTTGGTCTTGCCATAAACATCCAAGGCATCATGCAAAGCATCTTCATTATATTTTCCGGTTTTGCCGCTGTAAACACAGTCGGTCGCAATTTGAATCACTTTGAAATTATTGTTTTGGGCGATTTCACTTAATCGGTGCGGAAAAAGCGAATTGACCATAATCGCGTTTTTGACCTCAGCCATATTATCGTCATGGCAATAGGGTTTTGTGATGCCGATGCAATTAATCACATAATCGCAGTTTTTAAGTTTGCTTGTCAATTGTTCGGGCGTGTCATAGACATCGCAAAGGATAAAGGGATCCATTTTCTTTCGCGCTGTCCCGACGACATCAAGGCTTTTGTCTTCTTTAAGGACCGAATACACCATACTGCCTAACATGCCGCTGGCACCTAAAACAATGATTTTCACTCAACAGCTCCTTTCAAACGAACAGGTATTTTATATATTTCCAAAAGGTGGAAAAATTGTATCGGAATTTGGATGCTCCGGCAATGGTTGCCCGCGTCTCGAGGATATTAGGGATTTCACAAAAACTTTTTGTCAGGCGGCTGGCTTTTTTTAGTTCTTCGACCATCAGAGGATAACTGTTTTCTTTAAGGTCGATCTGTTTGAGAATGCCCACCTTGACTGCGCGAAACCCATTCGTAAAATCGGTCAACGGCAAGCAGAGGACGCACTTTGCAAAAATATTTCCCAATCGTGAAATGATGACCCTCTTAAACGGAACATTTTTTGTCCCTCCGCCTTTGATGTAGCGGGAGGCTTTGATGTAATCGTAGCCTTGCAGCATTTTTTCATAAAAGTCTTTGAGATACTTAGGATGATTGGTCAAATCGCTATCCATAAAAACCGCGTAATCATAATTCTCGTCGACCGCAAATTTGATCCCGGCCTTTAGCGCCCCGCCATAGCCGCGATTTGCGGAATAGGAAATCAGCTTAAACTCGTTGGAAGAATATTGCGGAATCAACGATTGAAGAATGCTTTCAGTTTTATCTTTTGAACCGTCATTGACAACGACTAAGGTCAGATTGTCGGGAATCTGCTTGATGTGCGAAACGATCGTCGTGACGCTTGTCTTGGCGATGTTTTCTTCGTTGTACATCGGGACGATAACAGCTATTTTCATATAAAAAAACTCCTAAAACCAAAGGATCCCGATGCGGTGAAAAGCTCCGCGGATAAGCAGCCACAGATACGAAATCCCTTCCCGATACAGCTTGAAATCTTTGTTTAATGGCTTTGCCTTAACTTTGGATGCAAGGTATTCGACTTTTCCGCCGGCGAGCAAAGTTTTTAATGTTATTTCCGGAGAAATGCTAAAGCCGTTTTGGGACAGACCAAAGGACTGTGTAAATACCCTGTCAAACATTTTAAACCCGTAGGTTGAATCGGTGATGTTAAGCCCCAAAAGCATTTTGATCAGAAAACGATAAACATTCTGATAAATGCGGAATTTCAAAGAAACTTCATTGGCTGAATTAAGAACATCTGTTCGGGTGGCTTGAACAACCTGGGCCCCTTTTCGAATCTTGGCCAGCATCTGCGGGATCATGCTGATATCATCTTCGCCATAAGCGGAAACAATAACCGCGTAGGAACTTGTCGAATAAGCACAGCCAAAACGCACCAAAGCGCCAAAACTGCGCATCCCGCCTGTGATTTGCAGCATTTCAAACTTAAGCCAAGGATATTTTTTCTTGACATGGCTTACCAAAGCGTCCGCATGGGCAGATTTATCGTTGGTAACAACAATGATATCCACATCGCCCGGATTGCCGCGCAGATAATTGCTTAGCTGATCAATCAAGCCGGGAAGAATTTCGGTCGAATACAGACACGGAATAATAATTGAAAGTTCATTCATAGACTTTAGATGTTTAATTTTACGACTTTGCCCAGAGGGGAATTATACTCGGAAAGCAAAGGTTTTAAATATAAATAATTTGAAAAACGGCTGATAAATGAATTTTTGACCCGCCCGTCTTCGAGCAGTTCTTTGAACTCTTTTACGCCATCTTCAATCTTAAGTTTTGGGGCAAAACCAAACGCGTTTTGCGCTTTTTTGCTGGTCACGGAATAATTGCGATTATCCTGAAACATCGTGTCACTGGTTTCAATGATAAGCGACGGAAAAAATACCTTGATCCGTTCAACGATTTCGACGATCGTCACGTTTTCGTATTTTAAATTATAATGGCCGCGGTGGTTTTTTTCTAAACACGCAAAGATCGCTTGCGCCGCATCACGAACATGCAAAAGCGGCCGGTACTGCGCCCCGCCAAAGACATCGATTTTGCCGTGAAAAATCGCGCGCATGACAAACGTGTTTACGACCAGATCAAAGCGGATTCTGGAAAAATGATCGCCAATCCCAAACAGTGTCCCTAAACGAAAGATCAGGGCATTGGAATCGGCCAAAATTTTTTCGCACTCGAGTTTTGACCGCGCGTATAAGGAAAGCGGGTTAAGCGAAGATTCTTCGTGCAGTTCTCCGTCAGCGGCCCCGTAAACTGAGCAGGTCGACATAAAAATAATCCGCCCTTTAAAATTATTTTTTAGAAAAACGACGGAATCAACATTGATTTCCCGTGTTGTTGCTTCGTTAAGTCCACAGGCCGGATCGCCGACTAAGGCGGCCAACCACACCACAACATCCGCCCAATCTAAATGCGGTTTTAATTTGGCGTGATCGCGGATATCCCCGTAAACAAACGGAATCGGTTTTCGATAAGATTCTTCGTATAATAATAAATCGTATACGCGAACATCATGTTTTGAATTTAAGAGAATGTCGGTCAGGGCCCCTCCCAGATACCCTGATCCCCCTACAATTAAGACTTTGATAATAGCCTCCCCTTGTTAACGTTCTAGGACTTGCCACGGATTCCAATAATAAGCATCAAAACGAATATCATCACCCTTGGTTTCTTCCAAAGTGGACGTTGAAAAAAACATCAGTTTTGTTTCTGGCGTCAGCGACATAAACCCGTTGGCGTATCCGGCGGGGATATAGAGCACCGAGGGTTTGTGTGCCGAAAGTGTGAAACGAAATACTTTGCTGTCCTTGGATGGGTTGTTCCAATCGTCAATTTCAACAGCGCCGATCAAAGCCGCCCCTTGGGTTACGGTAACGTACTTGGCTTCTTTTTTGTGGCCATGCCAGGCGCGGATAAAACCGGAGCGATGATTGCAAACGGTGTAGAAACGTTTGACTTTGTCAAAATTAAAATCGTTAACGAAGCCAACTTCGCCTCGGTCATCGATGCCTAAACCGCCTTCAAATAATTTTGGTGTTGTCACTTTTTTTCTCCTTGTGGTAATGGTCTTTGAAGATCAAAAATCTGGTAATGCTCTGTTATAGCAATGGGTGTTGCTGTCTCGTTTAAATATTTCCAGAATTCTTTGTGTTTTAATTGAGCGGGGACCAAAATTGGATCATAATTTGTTTCCATTGTCACAAATGTCGTTGCTCCCTGCGCGCGCCAGCTTTCCAAATCAGCGATCGCCGATGGTGTTACAGTAAAAAAATGGGCTTTACTTTTAGAATAATAAGAAATGACCGCCGTCAGTAACCCTGAGCCGTTATCAATAATAAAACGGTTTTTGGGCGTATGTTTTTCAATTATTTCCGAAACCTCCAGTACATAGGGCAGTCTTACGCTGTACATATATTGAAAATATTTATAGTAACCGACGGCATAACTAAACAAGATTATAAAAATAAGTACTCGGGTAAGCAAAAGCAATGATTTCTTTTTGAACATTATTTTTAAGAATTCTGTTTGGTTCGTCAGCCATTGTACGGTAAAACCAAAAAATATAGCGGCAACGGGAAGAAGCGGCAAATGATAATAAACATGCCCGCTATTGGCTCCTGCTAAGACATAAAAATATAAAATCATTGTTCCAAGCCATGCGTATAAAATTTTCACTTTTTGAGTGTTTTGGGCGCAAAAAACGCCGAGCATCGCTCCTATAAGTCCCAACGGGGTCAAAAGTAAAACGCTCACAGATCCACCGACAAAAATATAAAATTTAGGGTCAACCCAGTGTTCCCAAATTCCTCCCCGGCTGGTTATGATTTCCAGCCAATTGCCACCAAAGCCGCCCGGCAGATAGGGAATCGTTGCATTAAAGAAATGCGCATAGAGCGCCCAGACAAGTGTTGGTATCCCGGATAAAACGATATAGATCCAAAAATCAATGCGTTTGCCTGTGTGCCAACCATATTTAAGAAACCACGCGGTGATAATTGGAACGAAAATTAAACCGGCTGTTGGTTTTGTCAAACAGGCCAAAGCCGCAAACAGGATGGCCGTCAGATACAGAGCTAATGTCTGTTTATCAAGCCATTTTAAAATAAAATAAACAGAGCCGACCATAAAAAACATCATCGATGATTCAGGCATAAACGCGCGGCTAAAGAAGATATTCATCGGCGAGAAAGTATACAAAATCAATGCAGCCGAGGCGCCAAGAGTTGATAAAAATTGACGGGCCAGCCCATAAAAGAGAAACATCGCGCCCACGGAGAACGCGATACTGACTAAGCGTCCTAAAACTTCATGCACACCAAAAGAATTGTAGAGCAAAGCGGTTATCGCGTGCATGAACGGAAATTCCATGATGATATAGCCGGGGACATTTCCAAAGAAATCAAGACGTGTATGCAGTATGTCCAGATGATCTTCATAGAGGTTTCGTGTCATCATCGCTGTCTGGGCTTGGCGAACTTGATGGCTTTCAATCAGCGGCAAGGAAAGGCCGTACAATCGTAGCATTAATCCTAAAAGCACAACGGTCAGGACAATGGCCCGTTCGTACTTGATGGACAAAGAAGAGATTTTATCCCGAAAGTTCATGCAGCAAGATTCCTTTTATAATATAAATACATTTCACTGCCATTTTGTTGAGTTCTCTGATTTTTCCATTCTAAATCTGACATTCGACACAGGTAAATGTTTGTTAATTTTGACAAAGGGTAGAATATTAAAAGCAGAAAAAAAAGAAAGTAATATTTGTAATTTTCCATCTTCCTTTTTTTATAATCGATGCTGTTAGCAGGGAATCGCATGAGTTTGATTAACAACAATGTCACATATAAAAATCCCAATTTAATCTTTGCCGTTATGTCTTTACCTTTGGAAGGATTGGTCATATCCCAAATTAAGGAAGGGCTCAACAAAGTGATCCATTCAAGCGCCCCATAAAATTGGTTGCTATAAAAGCCAAACACGGTTTCTAAATTATGACTTATGGCGGCGCTGTCCATTTGGGAGGTTGTTAACCTTCGAAGATGACTTTTGTCTTCAAAAGCAAATCTGTTACCAAATTCTCCGTCGATTCCATCTTTTCTTAACATGCATAAGTTATATTCAAAACTGCCTGGGTTGCCGCAAGGCAAAACATGCAGGCACGAGGCGTGTGGTTTCATAAACCGGTCGACTTCGTCCCAAATTTTGGAAAAGTTTCCGACGTGCTCTAAAACATGATAGGAAAACAAAAAGTCAAATTTTTTATTAAGCAATCGCGTGTCGGATTGTAAAAAAAATACGCAGTGGGGGTAACGTTTTTTGGCGTTGTCAATAGCGACAGAACTTATATCCATTCCATAGATATTCCATCCCGGCAAAGCATTTTTTAGAATATCGGTAAATTCCCCGTTTCCGCAGCCAAAATCTAACGCATCGCCGGTTTTCGGTAAATTTAAACTTTCAATGAGTTCCAAGATTCGTTTTTTTTTATCGGCAGGCCACTGGGCCATATACCCTTGAGAATAGCGCTGATTATAAAATTTAATGATCACCCCTTCTTCGTAGAGACTTCTTGAATCGTATTCAATTGGGGTATGTTTTTCCATTATTTGCAATCCTTTTTTGTGTCTAATTCTAGGGAAGTCTTTTATTATTGACAGTTATTCGTCTTTGCCGTTTATAATTCAACTATCGGCAATTGTTGGCTTCGGGAAGGTTTTTTTAACATTGTTTTGAGTAACCCGGTTGACTCAATTTTCTGGGCCTGCTTAAGAATATTTCTGTCCCATTGCCTGATACTCGTCATAAAGCCTTGGGAAAAATCTTGTTTTTTAAAATTCAAGTTCTTCCCTGCTTGAATGTTGTCAATCGCCTGAAAAATCAATTGAGCGCCGGCTTTTGTTAATTGCATATTGATCGAATAGATAGTGTCCGCAACGGTCGGGATCACCCTTTTTTGGGCCAACACATCTCCCCCGTCGATTTCTTTGGCTAATTTATGTATCGTCACGCCGATATTATAAGGGTCCCAATTGACCAAAGCCCATTCGGTACAGTAGGCGCCCCGATAATACGGGGACAAACCCCAATGAAGATTTAAAGCCAAAGGGGCGGTAGATAAGATGTGATCTTTGACCATTGAGGTCCCATGGTCGAGAATGAGATCCGGTTTTTCATCGCTTAAACGATCATAAACTTCCTTTGAATTGACGTCTGTCGTTGTTAACAACGGGATACTTTTATCAATCGACTGCCACTGATTGCCAAAATGTTTATTGAAATCGTCGGTATTACGCTTTTGTTTTTCTGCCGAGTATAACAGACGATTCTTGATGTCTTCGAGGCTGCCGAGTATCCCCTTGCTGTGGATTTTTTTTAATAAATTGATTCGGGCAACCGGCGACTCGATCACGGCCAATGCGATTTTATATTTTTTATTAATCGCGTTTAGAAAATAAACTTGCGATGGATTATTTTGGATTAAACAGATAATCTTTATCATTTGGCACCTATTAACTTTTTGATGACTTTCGTTAATCGGATGTCTGTCCGGCAAAACTGGCATTGACGGATCAATTGGTCATTGTCTTGCAAAGCAAAACGTCCCAGCCGCAGAGGATCATCATTTCCAAAATTGATGGGCAGATAATTTTTGTGGTCATCGACGGTGATCCCCAGCTTTAGCCCGGCGTCTTTGCTTATTTTAATAACGTTTTCATTGTAGGCGCCGTGTGGATAGGAAATAGACACTGGCGTTGTCGATGTCATAGCACAAAGATCATTCTGGGCCGCAAGAATGGTCGATTTGATTTGATCCGCTGAACAGTTCGGCAGATAGGGATGACTGCTGGTATGATTGCCCAAAGAGACAAAATCTTCTTTTGCAAAATTTTTTAATTCTTCGGGTGTAAATGGCCGGTCAATGTCACCGATGGGCTTGAGCGCGTGTTTCCCAAATTCATCGATAAGGCTTTGTTCGATGATCTCATTGCTTTTAGATGACATGAGTAAATTGACTTGTGCGGATAGAGCTTCGCCCGATACCCCAGTTTTTCTTTTTTCTCTGTAAAAGGCGTCCCACCAAAACGCCTGATTGTTTTTCACATAATCGGTTGAAATAAAAAAGGCGGCGGGTGTTTTGTATTTTTTTAGAACAGGTAAAACATACGAATTGTTGAAATACCCATCATCAAAGGCGATTAAACAATAATTCTTGTGCTTGTCTAGTCCTTTGAGGATATCCTCTGGCGAAACAAAAGTGTACTGATGGGCTTGATAATATTCAATAAATTGACAAAAATGCTCTAAAAGCATCCCCTGCGGCGGCTCGATGACATTCGCCTTGGCCTCGTCGGTATTTCGAAAAATAGCGTGAAACAGAAAGATAATGAGCGCCTTTCTCTCCCCTACGGATCCTAAATAGGCGCTGTTTAATAAATAGTCGGTTTGTCGAATTGTATTTACAATTGCATATTTCATAATCTTTGATAAACAAAATATTTTGTTGTCTGCACATTGAATTTGAGGTTGAACTCAAATTTCTTTTTAAAGCCATAGTGATTTGCGATTTTTTCGACATCGCTGCCATTGATTAAATAATGGTGTGCGTTGTACGTATTACTTATCGCATCAATCAAGGAGTCTCTGGAGTCTATAAAATCAAAAATAAAATATCCGCCTGGCTTTGTGATGCGGGATCCTATTTCTAGAACTTTGCCCCACTGATACAAAGTTAACTGGATAAACCACGGGATCATAACCATATCAAAAGTCATATTCTTGAAATTATGATTGAAGTAATCAGCTTCGATGACGTTAACGTTAGTCCATGCGTTTTTTTTGATATATTGCTTAAACAGGGCAACGGCATAACCATGATTCTCCAAGCACAAGATTTGGGTATTAGGGGAAACATATTTTTGTATTTCCCGCGTAAATCGTCCAACTTCTGAACCAACTTCTAGAATTGTTCCACAGTCGAGTTTAATGCCATGCTCTTGGAATAACATTTTGACGGCTCTTTGGGCCATACCGTCAGCACAGCTATCGATGTAATCATTGACATCCTTAAAACCTGCCTTTTTTGCGGTATCAATCATTGTTCTGAGATACCGGTATCTGAAATATTTTTTGTATAATGCCGCTATTTTTTCTCGTAACATCAATGATCCTGACTATTTTTTTAACATTTGGGAAACAACAATTTTTGCAATATTTGCTCCGATATCAATTCCTGTATATGGCCCGGTATGTCCTAAATCAGTAAAATCATTACGCTTACTATTGTCGAGTATACCGGACAAATCTATAAAATCGTCATACGCTCGCATTTTTTCTCTCGTAAGTCCGTAAAAGTCTTCCATGAATTTTACGTGCTTTTGATCGAGGCTTTCTTTAACAGAGTTTTCAAAACGGGTAAGGTTTTTTTTGGTATAAATCATGGGTTGTAAAATAAAAATGGGTTTAATGTCTAGATCTTTACAAATAGCGCGAATCATCCGGGTATTAAGCAGATACATTTTTGTCCCTTTGGCCAAATCTTCTTTATCTTCATGCACGCGTGGCTTACAAAAAAAAGACCACTCGATTCTAAGTTTCATATGATCTCGCCATAAAATTGAGAATTGAGAAAGAATGTTTGAAAAGGAGTATATAAATAATTTTAAATTTTTACCGCTGACTAAGGCATCCATTTTTCCAGACAAATCATTTTGTATGTTCCCAGGCCCAGCGAGGTAGCTATAATAGGCGTCATTGAATCCATCGTAGAATATTACAAAATCAGGTTTTTGTGCCCTGTCCGTTCGTCTCAACAGATCTTGGAATTTTATGCTCTCTAACGACGATTGAAAAGCCCCAACACCAAAATTAAAAACGGTTGCTTTTATATTTTGTTTTTTTAGATTATTGGCTATCGAATTGGCAATTGTAAACTTATCGATTGTCTCCAAATTTTGCATTGTAGATCCGCCAAACAGCCAGATAATGATATCACCCGTACCAAGCGGATAACTTCCCGGCACATTTCGTGAACTAAAATATTCTGTAAACGTTGCCGCTTTCGATTTGTGGGGTGCGTTGGCATATAGATGATAGTCATAATACTGCAGCCCGCCTTTATTTTTTTCAAAATCAAAGTTTATAAAGTCAACGGCTTTATCACCTAATTCCTGATACAAAAATTTCCTTTGAGCTGGTACCACAAAATAGTAATATTTTATACGAGCATACCCTTCCAAAATTAAAAATAAAATAAGGATAGTCAACAAACTGATACAGATCCCAAAATATTTTTGCCGTGATTTGCTCATTGGTTCTACCCCCTTTTGCGCTGAAAATATTCTCGAAGTCCCTTCGCCAGCAGAGTTCTATGCCGACCCAGAATGACGGCAGCAAGGTATTTGGGTAGAAATTTACACGCTAAATAAATATCCCATTTGAGAACATTATAAAATAAATAATATGACGCCATTCGGTTTTGTCGCGTCATATTGTATGCCATTCGCACCATCATATGAGAAATGTGTTTTTTAATTTCAGGATCATTTTTCGCGCTATCAAAACTGGAAATAAATTTGTTGTAAGTTGATTCAATATATCCGACTAATTTTGTAATATCTATACTTGTGTCGAAATTATTTAAGTTATTTATACTTAGCCAAAGTTCAATGTCCTTTTGATTTGGCTCAACCCGAAGATACTCTTTATACACCCTGCGAATAATTTTGCCCATAAGCAAAGTATTTTCTTTTGTCGCATTTGCGATGACAGAAGCCTGGTGATAACGATAATCAACAAGCACCTCTTTGAGATTCGTTGTTTTATATTCAGATACACAGCGTGAGAATAAATCATAATCTTCGCAGGCGATAAAATGCTCATCGTAACCGCCCAGGGCGCGCACGGTTTGGGCTCGCATCATTACGGTCGAATGGACAAAAGGATTGTCAAATATCGTCTGCCAACGCAACGCAAAATCTCCGCTGGCGACAAAGCATCCATAGGAATTATTTTTATTGCCGTGCTCATCGATATTATTGACGGCTGTGCCCAATAGGACTACTTGCGGATGTTGGTTAAGAAAGTTAACTTGTTTTTCTAGCCGCGTTGGGTGGGATATGTCATCATGATCCTGGCGAGCAATGTATTGCCCTTTAGCTAACGAAAGGCCGCGGTTTAGTGTTTTAATTAACCCGATATTATGATCATTTTTAAAAAGTTTAATTCGCGGATCAGAATATGAAAGAATAATATCGCGTGTCGCATCGGTAGAACCGTCGTCAATAATCAAATATTCAAAATCAGGATAGGTCTGAGCAAGAACTGACTCGATAGCTTGACGTACATATCGCGAACCGTTATAAACCGGCATTAAGACTGTAATTAATGGAGTAGAATCTGTCATTAGATTTTTGTTGCAATAATATGATACCCTTCGCACAGCGCCGCAACGGATTGAGGGGTTTTATTTTTAAGGGAGAAATAAATAAATGAGGGGATCAAAATAATCGTTGCCCACAAGCTGTTTTCAACCATCGTTCTTCTTATTCCGGATCTCATCCAGCTATAATAGTCGCCAACAACTTCGATTTGATCAATGCGAAACCTGTTTTCTGAAAGAATTTGTTTGTACCACCAGTTGCTAAATCCGGAATGGAAATAATAAGGATCCATGTGCCGCAGGCAGTTGGAAGGCGCTGTGAGAATCAATTTCCCGCCGGATTTAAGCAGACGGGAGAATTCTTTAATTGTTTCGATCGGATAAGGGATATGCTCGAGTACTTCCGTGCACAAAACGACATCAAAAGTATTGTCAGGGGCATCAATATCCCAAATGTTTCCTAAATAATCGATTTTTCCGTATTGGTATTTTTCTTTATAGGTGTTCATTGCGTGTGTCAAATCAACTTCAAATTGACCAAAATCCTGGGCTTTGTAAGTTAGGTGGTTGCAGTATTTTTTGTACATTTGACTGCCGCAGCCTGCGTCCAATAAAAGACTGCCGGGAGGAATTCTTTTTAGAGCATCGATGACAAATTCATCCCTGACTTTTTGGTTGTCAACAGTTTCAAATATTCGTCGGATAAACGAAATCTTTTTGAGTGAACCTTTTATTTTCTTAAGCATAGGAGACATTTTTTATTATTCATATCAAGCGACTATATTTTTTCCCAATTTAAAGGGATTAATTTTTCGCTTGAATAATCCGGGTGAATAAACCACCTTTGGGGCGCGATAACGATTTTTTGGGGGTTATTATTTAGCCAGGCCCCCCACCAGCTAAAACTGCTGTTGCAGATGATATTATGACGGCATTTGCTCATGAGCAGTAATTCTAAAGTATCATGCTTGAATTCTGTTTGGAGATTAATAATTTCCGAAAATTCAAGCAGTTGCTGAAATTCTTGATTTACATAGTCAATGTCATCGGTAAAAATAAAAATTTTTATATCCGGATTCGTTTTTCGAACCAGCTCAATTGCGTTTAAGTAATAATTGACATCACAGCGGCCGTAAATAGGATTGGCCAAATAATCTTTTCCCCTGATGTGAACACCGAGGGAATTATTGCCGATAATCGTTTTATAAATTTCAAGACTGCTCGCCTTTTTTTCAATTATAAATTTGTATTCATTTTTAACGGTTTCTTTAATGTCCCTAAAATAATCCTCGCTTTGCCAATATCCAATCAAATAGATATTTTTATTAGTATTGATTTCTTTATGAGAATATCCGTTCGTATTTTCAGAAATAACACAGCGCGTTTTTAAGTAAATTTTTGTAAACAATCGATCTGCGCGCTCAAGGTGAAAACGATTGACAAAATCTTTTCTTGTTTTACCAACAGATAACTTTACTGGCAGATCGAATACATCCGTAATTTTTGTTAAATTCTCACCATCAAAATCTCGGCGGCTTATTTGGTCGTAATAATCTAGACAAAGTTCCGTCTTATTTATTATCGCAAGAGATCGTCCGAAAGCATATTGGAACAACTGATTGCCTAACCCTCCTAAGATTCTTACTGTGATCATCGCAATCTATGATTTTTTTGATAAAAGTCATTTATACTTTTGCAAACATATTCAATCTCATCGTCCTTAAGCTGGCAGGATGAAGGCAGCCAAAGCCCCTTTTGGCCGACAAGATTTGAAACTTCATGTTCTCCGGAGATTTGGTAAGCTTTTTGATGGTTCATCGGCGGATACATGACCCTTGTCCCAACCCCTTTCTCTTTAAGAAAAACAATCAGCTTATCGCGGTCCTCGGCTAAGACATCAATAAACCATGGGGTCGTATGTTCCAAGTCTTGTTCAAAAAAAACGACCTGTTTTGTAGCAGCCAAGCATTTTTTGTAGAGCTTTAAAATTTCTTTTTTCCGTGCGACGCGCCAGGCAAGTTTTTTCATCTGTTCGATTCCTATACAAGCCTGAAGCTCAGTGAACTTAAAATTATAGCCAATGGTGTCATGGACATCTAACCCTCCGCCGCTTCGTCCGAAATCTTTTAACCGACGGATCCGATGCGCGATATCGGCATCATTCGTGACCAAAGCCCCTCCCTGACCGGTTGAAATGATTTTGGGCGCAGAAAAGGAAAAGCTGCCGATCTTGCCGATGGTCCCCTGATGCTGGCCATTAGGGTAAAAAGAACCCAGCGACTGCGCAGAGTCTTCCAACAAGACTAAATTATATTTATTAGCCAAAGCCACAAACGCTTCAATGCCTGACTTGGGGTACCGTCCGTTAGCCGGGACGAACATAATAGCTTTGGTTTTTTTTGTGATTGCTCTTTCGGCGAGTTTAATGTTCATGCAAAGAGTCTCTCTCTCGACATCGACAAAGACCGGGACCGCGCCAATCATTTTTACGGAATTTGCACTTGCAATCATTGAATAATTAGGCACCAGAACTTCGTCGCTATATCCGATTCCCACAGCTAAAGCGGCGACTGTTAAGCTGACCGTGCCATTATTAACGACAATGCATTCTTTGGCATGCGTAAATTCGGCGATCATTTTTTCGAATGCGGCTGTTTTTTTAAATTCCGTGATCCATCCACCTTCGTCCATGTACTGATTTACTGCTGTTTTTTCTTCAACACCGAACCACGGTTCCATTTGGGGGATAAATTTCATTATTTATGGCCTTTCAGCATTTTTTCAAATTTTAATATTTGTTTTTGATTTCGGTCTTTGATTTTTTTGGCGGGGATGCCCGCATATAAACTCCACGCGCTCAAATTATTTTTAACAAGCGAAAGCGCTCCTGCCGCGGCCCCGTCATTAAAGACAACATCCGGCAAGACAACCGCGTTGGATCCAATCAAACAATGTCGGCCAATACGGATTTGGCCGATTTGAATGTTCCCTTTGACATTCAGCGGAACCAAGGGCGTGGCAATGCCCCCGACATAATCGTCACTGCCAGCAACCAGCACTACCCCGGGGGAAAGAGTTGAATATTCGTCAATAGAAACAGCGGAATTCTTGCCGCCGATTAATTTGCATCCGGCGCTGATATGGATATGGCCCTTTAATTCAAGCGCGGTTGAAATATAGGTAAAATCGTCGATGATGCAATTGTCCCCAACGGAAACAAGTTCGGGATAACGGATCCGGACCGTTTTGCCGATAATGACATTTTTGCCCATGTGCTTGAGTTTGCGCAGATCAAAAAATATATTTTTTTTGTCCATTAGTATGCCCCGCTGTTTTGTGCGGAATTATCCAAAAATATTTTATCTTTTTCAACCGAAATAAACGGGCCGTTTTTGGTTTCGACAACTCTGGTGTTATCTTCCATAATATAGTAGCCATGCCCGATATTAAGAATCACAGCCGTATCCCCGGTCGTTAAGACTTCCTGATGAATAAGCGTTTTATTCTCATCGTATAAATCCACGCGGAGTTTTCCGCTTAAAATAACAATGACCTCTTGGGTTCTTTCGGCGACACGCTCGTTGATAATGTGCGCATGCGAACGTAAATTTTTTCCCTTCTGGTACCACCATGTCCCGGCTTGGATAAAAGTTTCATTGGGCGTCAAAAAATGTATTCCCTCTTGCCATTCATTGGCTTTATGAAATATCGCGACAGTTTGGCCGTTTAGTTTTATCTCTTGCATAAAAGATCCTTTTTTTAATTGACCGGTCTTAAATTGTTTTATAGTGTAAATAATAATCGTAAAATTTAAAAATCCGCATCATTTCAACAATACCGTCGTCAAGCTTCTTTTTCGGGACAAAACCGACTTTACTGATTTTATCAAACGAAACAATAAAGTGACGAACGTCTTTGTCTTTGACATCGGAATCGATGATTTTAAAATCCACATATTTTTGTACCGCTTGGGCAATTTCGAGTTTGGAAAAATTCAGATGATTCCCCCCGACATTGTAAATATTCCCTTTCATTTTTTCATGGTTCTTCATCGCAAAAATGTAAGCATCGACCGCATCATCGATGTGGATAAATGTCCTTTTGGCATATCCGTCGAATAAAACGACAACGCCTTCCTTTAAAGCTTTATAAACGAAATCGTTGACCATCAGATCCATCCGCATTTTGGGGCTAAAACCAAATACAGTCGCAAAACGCAGGCTTATAAAATTTTTGTGCTGGGCAACAATATTTTCGGCCCGGTATTTTGTCCCGCCGTAGTGACTGACTGGGTCAACAACAGTCTCTTCATTGCAAGGCGCACCGGATTTGCCATAAAATGACGTGGTAGAAGCGTAGATAATCAATTGCTTTTCGTTTAATGACGCAACTAAATCTTTGGTCGCCTCCACATTAATCAACTGGGCTGAAGCCGGATTGGCTGAACAGGCTGGAAATCCGCTGATTCCAGCCAGATGAAAAATGACATCATATTGAGCAACATTATCGACTTTATTTCGAATATCCTGCCGGAGAACCGTAAGGTTTTTATTTTCGACCAAATGCAAAATCGGCTCAAACCCATACATAAAATTATCGAGTAGGGTAACGTCATATCCTTGCGAAAGAAGTTTGGCGACTAACTTGACGCCTTTATATCCAGCTCCACCGGTAACGAGTATTTTCATGCATGCCTCCAAAATAAAAATGTTTAACGGTTCTTACGAAGTTCTTTCATGTTTTGATGTACTTTATATCGTGCCACTAATTTATTTTTGAACCAAATCAAAATAGGCGGAATAAAGGAAAGAAATATCGCTTTGAATTTGTTTTCTTGATCGTTTTGAAGGTATTTTTTTACATCAAATTCACAGGGCAATATTCGACCGCTGCCATCTCGGTAAGTGTGTTTCATTTCGTTTTTGATTAATTTTTCGCGATATTCATTAACAGCACGGAGATATTCTCGACCCCGCTTTTCTGTTTCTCCGGTAATCGCTTGTTTTTGACTGGCCGCATTGCTGTGCAAACGTCCATACGCCGCAAGCGAAGTAATCAACTGCGGTAAATAGCCGAGTCGGTTAAAATTATAAGCAAAGGCCAAGTGTCCCTGTTCTTGACCAATTTTTTGGGGGTTAAGAGGCGGAAAACATTCCATCAAAACATTTTTTCTGACACAAAAATTTCTTTCGTGAAAAAGGGTTGCGTTTTTTAACCAGTAATAAATGTAATCTGTCCCGCTTGGCGGCGGATTTTCAAACCATGAATTAAAGACGATGGTATCGAGCGTCCCGTCTTCCAGCATATTTTGATCTATACCCCAAACCAAAGAGATCTCCGGGCGAGAATCTAATGTTTCGACGCATTTTTTAAACCAGTTTTTGTCAAGATAGCCGTCAGAAATACAGCACATCATAATATATTCGCCTTGGGCCATGGCGAGACCTTTTTTAAAGGCTTCGTCCGGGCCGCTGTCTTTTTCGGATATCCAGCGGATGTGCGGATACTGCTTGAGAATGTCCAGCGTTTCGTCGGTTGAAACACCATCGACGACAATGTGCTCCCAGTTTTTGAACGTTTGCGCCAAAATAGACTCAATGGTTTCTTTGGCAAATCGGCCGGTATTTTTTGATGGGCTGATAATCGATATTTTAGGTCGATTCGACATATTTTTCCTTAAAGAATTTTTTTTTATGCCGGTTATAGAAATTTATCGCTCTCTGCATAGTCAAATAATAAGCATTGGGTGCTTTTGGTTTAGCAGGTACACGTAAATCTAATTTTCCTATTATATTTTTCCCATTTAAAAGAAAATCAAATGCTTCATCATAAGCTATCTTAGCAAAAGGAGTATAAAAACTGTTTACCGAACAATTGAGAATGTTGGTAAGGGCAACATCATAGGTTCGACAGGTGTTTTCTATGGCGATTGACGCGATGTTATTAAAAAAGTGCTTTGTATCGTTCATCAGCGACTCATTGACCCCAGACCAGCCTTTTATTGAATATTCATCTTGGCGATAATAGTATTTGTTACTGCCTTCTCCCCCGTGGCCATCGGCGCCAAAAAGGACAATGCTTTGGGCTTTCCCAATCAAAGCCAATTGAATTAATAATAGCAAAGAATTACTTTCCATAAAATGTAAGGGACGGTCAGGGTTGGGTAAATTTTTTTGTTTGTCTAAACTGAAAAAAAGGAGCTTTTGATCATACGCATGAAGAAATTCATTAAGGTTAAAATCATTCCCTAACAAACCAAAAGCATCCCGAAAAAAAGTTGAAATAAACAAATTGTCTTCAGGCCGTT
>CAZWOH010000032.1:0-17048 GCA_964635405.1 uncultured Planctomycetales bacterium
GAGTCGTTAAAAACTTCGCATTTTCGTGCGGCGTTTTTCCGGGATACAACCAATTTTTTCCGTCGGGTCCGACCACAGACCAGTTATTGTGTTTCCCCGAACCATTGATTCCAGCAAAAGGCTTTTCGTGCAATAAGCAAACCAAGCCATGTTTATCGGCTAATTGGCGCATCACTTCCATGCACATCATATTATGATCAACGGCGATATTAAGATCTTCGTAAATCGGAGCAATTTCATATTGGGCGGGCGCAACTTCATTATGGCGGGTTTTAGACGGCATCCCTAATTCCCAGAGCGTGCGGTCCAAGTCTTCCATAAAGGCCATGATCCGCGGTTTGATAGCCCCAAAATAATGATCTTCCTGCTGTTGGTGTTTCGCAGGCTTGCGGCCAAAAAGGGTGCGGCCCGTCTGAACCAAGTCAAGCCGTGCTTCATAATCGGATTTATCGATTAAAAAATATTCCTGTTCCGGCCCGAGAGTGCAATACGCACGTTTGCCTTTGGTATCAATGCCAAAAAGATTGGCCAAGCGGCAAATTTGCTTCGAAAGCGCCGTCATCGAACGCAAAAGCGGCGTCTTTTTGTCCAAAGCTTCGCCGTGATAACCGATATAAAATGTCGGAATACATAACGTTGTAGCTTCCGGTCCTTCCTTAATAAACGCCGGAGAGGTCGGGTCCCAGCCGGTATAACCGCGCGCTTCAAAGGTTGCGCGAAGTCCGCCCGACGGAAAAGATGAGGCATCTGGCTCACCCTGAATAAGTTCCTTGCCGCCAAAATTTAAAATAACCCCGCCTTCGCCGTCCCACGTGATAAAAGAATCGTGCTTCTCGGCGGTCGTTCCTGTCAAAGGCTGAAACCAATGGGTAAAGTGTGTCGCGCCCTTGGAAACCGCCCACGTCTTCATGGCCTCAGCAACTTCATCGGCAATTTCCGGGTCCAGCCGGCCGCCTTCTTTGATCGTCGTGCTTAAGCTCTTATACGCTTTTTCCGAAAGATACTTTCGCATCACCTTCAGGGTAAAAACATTTTTTCCAAAATACTCCGGGATTGACTGGCCTTCAACTTTCGTTTCGAGTTCGTTCATCGTGCGTTCTCCTATGAAATTACGAATCGTGGTTTGTGCTTCTTGGGTTCTGTTGACATTGCTCATAAAAATTTTCTCCTTTATCTTCTCGGGGACCAAATGCCAAAGGGGGCATTTTAACAAGCTCCCTTTATAATGTCAATCAAGCTCTGGCGCTTTAAATGCGACGGGCGGGCGGACTTTAAAAGCTATCCACCCGCCTTGCCGCAAAAAACATCACCAAACAATTTTACCCGATTGCGTCCGGGCCTTCATCGCCGGTGCGGATACGGATACAGCGCGGCAACTCGACGACAAAAATCTTTCCGTCGCCGATTTTTCCCGTGCGCGCCCCGCGGATAATCGCTTTGATCGTTTTGTCAACAAAGTTTTCGTTGACCGCGATTTCAAGCTTGACCTTGCGCAAAAGGTTCCCAGTTTCTTTAACACCGCGATAAAACTCATCGACCCCTTTTTGACGACCGTGTCCTAAAACTTCGCTGACGGTAATCAGATTGACATCTTCTTTATACAATTCTTTTTTGACATCTTCCAACCGATGCGGCTGGATAATTGCTATGATCAGTTTCATTTAAGACGCCCTCCTTAAGATTCACTTAAAAAAGTAAATAACGGTTTATTCAAAAATCGTGTACGCACGTTCATGATGCTGAGAAAGATCCAAGCCCATGACCTCATCTTCGGCAGAAGCCCTGACTCCGACGATGGCGTCTACAATTTTAAAAATAATAAATGTTCCAACAGCTGACCAAACAACTGTTACCCCAACGGCAGCAAGCTGAATTAAAAATTGCTTAGGGTTTCCATAAAATAACCCGTTAGCGCCCGCTGAATTAACTGTTGTCGTCGCAAAAACACCCGTTAACAAAGCGCCCCAAATCCCGCCGATCCCATGAACGCCGAAAGCATCGAGAGAATCGTCATAGCCGAGTTTAGGTTTCAAATACCCGACGGCAAAGAAACACACAACACTGACCGTCAAACCAATAATAAGCGCACCGGTGGCATCCACAAACCCTGCCGCTGGCGTAACCGCAACCAAGCCTGCAACCGCACCTGTAGCCACACCGAACATCGTTGGCTTGCCGCTGACTAACCATTCAATAATTGCCCAGCTTAACCCTGCGGCCGCTGCAGCCGTATTGGTCGTAATAAAAGCACTCGCCGCTAACCCATTGGCTGCCAAGGCGCTTCCCGCATTAAACCCAAACCAGCCAAACCACAATAGCCCGGCCCCCAAAACAACAAACGGCATATTATGAATGGCCATCGGCTTATTCTCATAACCCAAACGTTTACCCAACATCAAAGCACAGACTAGCGCGGCAACACCCGCGTTGATATGAACAACCGTTCCGCCGGCAAAATCCAAAGCACCCCAAGCGCGGACCCAGCCGCCGACAGCCCAAACCATGTGGCAGATCGGATCATAAACCAAGGTTGCCCAGAGGATCATAAATAAGAGAAACGCGGCAAATTTCATACGTTCGGCAAAAGCGCCGATGATAAGTGCTGGCGTGATAATCGCAAACATCGCCTGAAAAATCATAAACGCCAAATGCGGGATTGACGCCGCATAATCGGCATTTGCAACTTGCCCCACACCGTTTAACCCAAACCAGCCCAAGCCCCCAACAAACGGATTCCCCGGGCCAAAAGCCAGACTATAACCAAATAAAACCCATTGAATACTGATAACACACATCAGCATAAAACATTGCATCAAAATACCTAAAACGTTTTTACGACGAACCATGCCTCCGTAAAAGAAGGCCAAGCCGGGAGTCATCAAAAGCACGAGCGCGCTGCTCGCCAAGACCCACGCTGTATCCCCTGCACTGATCGGATTTGCATCCATGATACGTTCTCCTTTGCTGTGAAACGGTTTTACTTTCGTGTTTAATCCCTAAATTCGAATTTCCCTGAAGCTATAGGCTGACTCTTAGCATTTGATCATTTACGCTTTGGGTCAATAAAAAATCCCCTAACCGCCATTTTCATTAATGGTTCGCTAGAGGACATCTTTGCCCGCACTTCATTTTTTTCTGCCTAAAGACTTCATTGCCTTTAGAGACTTTCAAAGTATAAAAGTCGACTTTGACTTTGTCAACTACTTTTTTTTAAAAAAATTATCCCTTAGCTCGAAAAAACTCCAGCTAATTCCATAACCTCTCTGACAAAGAAAACAAACTAATGTATTTCCAGAGAGTTAAGCGCCTCCTTTATTTTTTCGGGTGTCGGCGGCTTGTTAATATACCCATTACAACCTTCATAATAAGATGCAGACACCATCGCAAGCTCGTCTCTGGAAGTCAGCATAAGAATTTTAACAGCTTTGTCGCCGGAGACCTTCATGGATTTCTCAATCGCACGGATCTTATTGACGGCCTGCTGTCCGCTGATATTCGGCATTTCGATATCCATCGTAACAAGGTCATAAGAAATCCCGCTTTTTAACGCATCTTCAAAAAGCAAAACCGCAATTTCGCCATTGGGCGCAAAATCGCAACGGCCATACGCCATTAAAATATCTGCCATGGCGTCACGGATTGTATAACTGTCATCTGCAATGAGTATTCGCATAACTACTCCTCCTTTAAAAGTTTAGCAATCCAATTATATCTCATTTGTTGTTTTTTTAAATTTCACGACAAAAATAAATTCGCTGCCCTTGCCTAATTCTGAAACAGCCCAAATTTTTCCTTCCATCAAAGACACCAGCTGACGGCAAATCGCCAACCCCAGCCCTGTCCCGCCGTATTTTCGTGTCGTCGAAGAATCGACCTGTGTAAATTTTTCAAAAACCGTTTCGATTTTATCCTGTGGAATTCCTATCCCCGTATCCTTAACAGAAAACCGCAAAGCAACGTCCGCGTCGGTATTTTCTACGGTTTTCTCCAAAACGACATTAAGAAAAACCGATCCCTGCGAAGTAAATTTGAGCGCATTTCCCAAAAGATTCAGCACAACCTGCTTTAAACGCATCGGATCGCCAACCAAAACCTGCGGCAGATTATCAGCCACATGATATCCAAGCTCCACACAATTTTTTTCGTGAACTTTATATTTTACGAGGCTAATAACATCATCGATCAGTTCTCTTAAGTTAAAATCGATCTTTTCAAGTACAATCCCGCCGGAATCTATTTTAGACATATCGAGAATATCATTAATAATGTCCAGCAAATGATCGCAATTGATAAGAATAACATCCAGATAATGCTGCGCTTTCTCTTCCATGGCAAATTTCTTTAACAATCGACTAAATCCCAAAATCGAGTTCATCGGCGTGCGAATCTCATGACTCATGTTGGCAAGAAACTGATCTTTGGCCAGACTGGCCTGTTGCGCTTTGTCTCTGGCTAATACGAGCTCCAGCTCCAGCATCTTTATTTTGGTTATATCGACAAAAATCCCCAAAACCCCGACGACTTCATCGAATTGATTGCGAAGCGGAACTGTACTTTTGATCAGGTAACTTTTAGCCCCGCCGGGATGATGCAATTGAGTTTCAACATTTAATCTGGCGCGGCAACTTTCAATGACCTCTCTGTCATCCTGCTTATAATGCTCAGCTTCTTGTCCAGCCCACGCCATATCATAATCTGTTTTACCAACGACATCCTCGGGACGATTAAATCCTGCAACTTTGGCAAAAATAATATTGCATCCCAAATACACCGAATTTTTGTCTTTCCAAAAAACGCCCCCTGGAATCGCGTCGATAATATTGCGCAAAAGACGCTCATTCTCCTGCAGGGCTTCTTCAACTTTTTTGCGAACTGTAATGTCTTCTTTAACGGCGATATAGTGCGAAATCTGGCCGCTCTCATCAATAAGGCCGGACATCGCCGAATACTCCCAAAAAAGCTCGCCGTTCTTGCGGCGATTGCACATCTCCCCGCGCCATTCTCCACCTTCCAAAATCGCTTTCCACATCTGCTGATACGTTTCGGGCGGCGTTTTTTCGGATTTAAGAAAACGCGGATTGTGTCCCACGATCTCTGCCCGAGAATAGCCGGTTGCCTGCTCAAAACGGGGATTAACATACTCGATCGTACCGTCGCGATTAGTAATCATAATCGATGAAGGGCTTTGTTCGACGGCGCGAGAGAGGGCCCGCATTTGCGATTCGGCTTTTTTACGGTCCGTGATATCCCAACATGTCCCGTTTAAACGCAGCGCATCCCCTTTGTCGTCGTAAAAAACTTTTCCGCGCTGACTTAAGTCCCGGACGTTTCCATCAGGCCACACCACACGATAGTCCACCGCATAAATGCCGGTTCTGATAGCTTCTGCAAAAGCGTCCAAAACTTTTTTTTGATCTTTAGAATCAACCATCTTTAGAAAATCTTCATTGCGGCCTGAAAAAGTTTTGGGATCAGCCCCGTGTAAAACATGCGTTTGTTCGTCCCATGAATGCATATTCTCAAGAACATTCCAGTGCCACATCCCCATTGCCGATGACTTTAAAGCCAGTCGCAACTGGTCCCGGCTTTCGGCGAGCTCTTTTTGTATTTCAAAAATCCGGTACTGATAAAAAAGAAAAGAAAAAATCATCGCTGACAAAAAGAACATAAATATGATACCGACCAGCCGCTGACGAAAAACAAATCTTTTCCATATTGAATTGTCGATATCCATACCAAGAACCGCAATAACCTCAAAGGTGTGCGGATCAAGAATCGGGACAAAAGCCGACACAAATGTGCCCCAGCGGTCTGTATAAGGATTGCTGACCATCCATTTTTTCCCTTTAAAAACCTCCAGCAATTCTTGGGGAG
Source organism: uncultured Planctomycetales bacterium (assembly GCA_964635405.1). Classification (GTDB taxonomy): domain Bacteria; phylum Omnitrophota; class Gorgyraeia; order Zapsychrales; family JANLHA01; genus JADLGJ01. Next base: position 5,875 of record CAZWOH010000032.1, read on the forward strand.
GGTCCGTATAAACATCGCCGGGCGGCGAATACTGGGGATCATCCTTCAAAATCGAATCCGCCGTAAAAATAATTTTTCCATTTTCCATCACCATCAAATAAATCCAATGCACATTGTGATCTTTTAATTTTATAATTTCTTCAGTTTGTCTTTGGTGCAGTTCAATATAATCTTGCGATTGTTCATTGGCCGGCGACTCTTTAACCGCGCGCAGACTATCCAGGTCCAGATTAAATGCAACCTCTGAAGCCATCAAAAGAATTTCCTTTTTGCGTAACTGCTCCTGGGTATTTCCAATTTTATAAGTCTGGCTCCAGCCCAAAAGGATAACCGCTGTCATCACAAGCGCCAATCCATAAAACATTGCCAAACCTTGCCGTCGATAAACTTTTAGACCCTGGGAAAAATATGTATCAAGATAATAATGGAACAAAAAAAACGTGCATAAAATCAAGCACACTGTCCGGACCAGCTGAACAGGAAAACCGCAGAAAGAAAGGAAACTATCGTAAGAAAGTGCAGATGCCGGGAAAAAGTCTGCCTTAGGAACAACAAGGCCGGTGGACAGACCATAAATAAACATAGCCGCGGCGGCGGCTTTCAGAAGAATTCGCTGACTTTCTTTTTCATCAAAAAATGTGTTCCACAGGACCAACGCCGCCAATGCCGCTCCTGGAAAAGCAAGCGCATACCGACAGCTGACATTAATGCCGTCTAGTGTTGCTGTCGATGCCCCCAACCCGGCCAAAACGCAGAACAAAACAAGAATATGCTTGCCTAAAATCGGCCGACCAAAACGCGTCCATCCCCGACGGCCAAATTCAAATAAAATAAAAAACGATAATGCAAGAACAATTAAACGCACCGTATCCAGCGCCTGGCTCTTATCCATGCTAAGTGCCAGCATGTCCAGCCATTCATTGATACCGTGCGTTAAACCAAAAACAGCCAAAAAATTCCATGGCCGGCTATGCTGATCTTTTTTATGTAAGCCAAAACTGATAATAGCAAGCAAGATCAGCGACAGACCATAAATAAAGAAAATATAATCCAGTTGGCCGGCCAAAAATTCAGGCATATGAATTTCTTTGCAGATAATTGTCCAACAAAAAAAACTTAGAAAGGATCACGCATCAGTTTTTGGAAGAGTTTTTTTCCAGCTTTTCTTTAACTTTTTTGATTAAATGTTCCGGGTCAATCGGCTTAAGCAAATAATCATCGCATCCGTTGTTAAAAGAATCCATAAACTGCTCTCTATGGGCTGTGACCATCACAATAGGAACCCCGTAACCTAAACGAATACCCAGCAGCTCCTCTTTTTGCCGTATCGCCTTAAGGACAGAAATCCCGTCGATGCCAGGCATGGCAACGTCCAAAAGAATCATGTCATACTGTGCTTCCGGGGATTGCATACTTTTGTTCCAGGCGACAAGGGCCTCTTCGCCGGATGTAACAAGGTCGCATTGGGCGATTTCTGACAAAGCCTCCAGAACAAACTCACAGTTCATCGAACTGTCGTCCGCAACAAGTATTTTCCACATAAAGGCCCTTTCCTGTTAAATGATTGCCCCAAAATTCACTTTTTCTTTTTTTCATCCACCGGAAGCCTGTTAAAAGCAATATCCAGTTGCAAAAATGTCTCCCCTTCGACCGAAAACTTCAATTCAAACTTGTTTGTCCCATAGAAGTCAAACAGTTCATCAATCTGAGAACCAAAAGTGTGCGGCGTCGAAAGGGTAAAATCATCATATCCGCGGTTAATAAGTTCGGTCTTAAGGTTCCCGGCCATGACATTGAGAAACTCGCCGCACCCGTCGAGAATATCATCATATTCGGGTTTGCCGACAAACCCGAATGACTTGACCATCGCAAGAGCGGTGTCCTCAGTGACATAAAGGATAACAATGCCGCTGACTTCAAACTGTTTTAACTTTAACGAATCATGCCGATATGTAATAACCGAAACAAAAACGCAATCCAGCGGTTTTAAAACCCGCATCTTGCCCTGCCACTGGATCGTTGGCTTATTTTCAATCTGCGGTTTTTCTTTAAGCTCGATATGACACATGGTATTTATGGTGTGCACAACCGCCCTGCGCGCACTCATAATAATATCGATTTCGGTCTGGTTTTTTACTCCGCCTTCGGGAACCGGCGGAGTTTCGTTTTTTATTTCTTCACTCATTATGGCAAGGGTGTTTTCCTTAGTTAATTATTTCTTCCATTTAAGAATGCCGGCCTTGCCTTGAAACGGAGCAGAAGCGCAAACGCTTTGCGGATCTGTCGTCGGAGACTCACAGTTCGTACAAAAAAAAGTCGCGTCTTTGCTGAGCTTTTTAACCTCATCAAACTTTTGCTGGATTTTAAGCTGACAAATATGATTTTGATGATTCGCCGGGTTCGTACATTTTCCCATAATCCCCTCCTGTTAAAATAAAAAATGATTTTTACGGTTCGCCGATCGCATTTCTGACAGCAGAAAGGACACGGTCATTTTCAAAAGGTTTTACAATGTAATCCGCAGCGCCGGCCTTGATGGCCCGCATCAATGATTCACGCTGGTCAATAGCGGTGACCATAACAACTTTGGCGTTCGGGTCTATTTTAAGAATATCTTCGAGAGCTTCGATTCCATCTTTTTCCGGCATAATAATATCCATCGTGACTAAATCCGGCTTAAGTTCTTTGTATTTTTCTACAGCCTCTTTACCGCTGGCGCACTCGGAGACAACCTGGTAGCCGCTGTATTGCATTATGTCTTTAAGCATAAGCCGAATGATCGGGGCATCATCCACAACAATAATTTTTTTGGCCATAACCAACTCCCTTTTATTAATTTTTACATCGTGCTGGCAATGTAGCTCAAAACTTTTTCGCTATTGCCAATAGGTAAAATAAACAAATGGCACTTAACATTATTTTTTAAAACCTGAAATTTGCTCTCGATCAAAAGAATTTCGTTTTTTTGTGTGGCTGCAGACATAATGTACTCCTGAAAAATCGTTCCCGCATAGTCGCTGACGACAACAGGCGGCGTCGGTTTCATCCCAATCTGAAAATCCGTCGAAAAAACATTAGAGATCGCGCTGGCAATAATATTTCCGATTTCCTGCACGGCACTCGATGCATAAATATCCAGCGACTTGGTCGAACCTGCCGAACGCCGCAACATTAAGTCCGTCAAAATAAAACTGTCCTCAATGCGCACATAAAATAAAAATTTAAACGGAGCATCCCCAACCAAGTCAATAAATGCCCCCACCACAGGCTCGTCGTTTTCGTTAATGCGGCCCGTCAAATTGGAAATATCCGCAATATACGCATTTTCCATTGTAATGCTGGCTCCGGTCTTTATCAGTTTTGAAAAAACCTGGGAGGAGCGGTCGATACTAAGCTGCGCAATCAGCTTAATTGCTTTATTAATTCTTCCCTGTTCTGCCATATCAAAATTCTCCTGCTGGTTCTCCGAATATCTGACAAACCACTTTACCGGTGCTTAAGTCAAAACTGACTTTATAACCTTTTTCGCCACCTGTCTTGGCGGCAACAACCCGTATCCCTAAAATTCTTAAAATTTCCCGAACAGCTGTTTCATTCTCCTCCCCGATATTTTGCGTAACAAACTGCAGGATCTTGGCACCGCCAAATATTTTGGCCACAAAATTTTCTTTTCCCAGGCCATAAGTCTCTCTTAACTGCTTTAAAAGCTCAGGAATCCCCGTGTCCGCGTATTTGGCAACCTTAACGACTTCACGCGTTGTCCCGTCACTGGCGCGCGCCAACATAAGATGTAGCATACCGCCCACCTGTTTATTTCTGTCATAAAGACAAACTGCGATGCACGAACCTAAATTTGTCGTAATCAGTGACGGAGCTTTGCCTACTTTTATATCAGCAATCCCGACAATAAGAGTTGGAGCCTGGAGATATTCTGTCATAGGTTATTTCGATTCTTTGATAATCGCTACGGGATCCAAAATAAGGGCAATGCGCCCATCCCCTAAAATAGATGCTCCAGTAATCCCTTTAACTTTTGCAAAATGATCGGTCAATGATTTAATAACAATCTCATCTTCTCCAATAAGAGAATCGACAACAATGCCTAATTGCGTTTCACCGTCACGGATAATGACCATGGTTTTATGCTCATCGCTTTTACGCTCTGCTCCACGGATAAGGATTATTTTTTCGAGTTCAACTAAACTCAAAGCATGTTCACGGATCTTAACAGTTTGATTGCCGTCGATGGAATAAACTTCCGACGGGTTGACGCTAACAATCTCTTTAACAGCATCGACAGGGATAGCGTAAGTTTCCTCCCCGATATAGACGAGCAAGGCCTGGATGATGGCCAGCGTCAAGGGAATCTTTAAAACAAACGTCGTTCCTTTGCCGATGGTTGTTTCGATATCAACGACACCGTTTACGGAATTGATCATCGATTTAACAACGTCCATCCCGACTCCGCGCCCAGAAAGCCCCGTCACTTTTTGGGCTGTGCTTAATCCCGGCAAAAACATCAGGTCAAATTTATCTTTTTCGGTCATGCCGCTAACTTGCTCAGGAGAAACTAAACCTTTTTTTAAAGCAGAAGCAACCAAAAGCTCCGGATCGATTCCTTTTCCGTCATCACCGATCTCAATGCACATGTTATTTCCCTTATGAAAAGCGCGCAAATAAATCGTCCCCGCCGGGGGCTTATTGGCTTTTTGCCGCGTTTCTTTGTCTTCCAAACCGTGATCAACAGCGTTGCGGATCATGTGCGTTAACGGATCGCTTAAGCTATCGACGATCTTTTTGTCCAATTCTGTTTCTTCACCTTCAATAACCAAATTGACTTCCTTGCCCAAATCTTTGGCGATATCCCGAACAATACGTCGAAACCGCGTAAAAACACCCTCGATGGGAATCATGCGCGTTTGCATAACGCCGGATTGAATGTCCGAAGAAATCTTTCCAAGAGAACGGGTCGTTTCATCCAAGGCATGAATGCGATTAATCAAATTGACTTTCGCAGCTTTTTTCTCCAAATCCAGCACACTTGTTGCGACCCCATCGATCAGTTTTTGTATTTTCTTTAATTGAACACCGCCCTCCCCGTTTGCGCCTAACGAAAATCCTCTAAACTCCTTCTCTAATTGTTCGGAGACAAGCTTGGTGTTTTCAATTGTTGTGATAAGAGCCTTCTGCTGGGAAATATCTTCTCCAAACAAGCCCACAAGCCGGGCAAATTGCGCACGCAAAATAACAAGCTCCCCGGAAAGGTTCATCAAATTATCTAATTTTTTCGAATCAATTTTTATTACAGACAATTCCATGGGCGTTGCTGTTTTGCTCGCGGCAGCGCCGGCAGACACAGCGGCAACGGCAGGGGCAGCAGAAACTTTGTTGACCTCAATTGGTTCAACCATAACGTCAGCTCCTTTATGTTCAGCACTACTTTGCTGTTCATTGACTTCTTTTATTTTTATATATTTCGAAAGTTCGCTTTTTTCAATCTTGTCCAGAGAATTGACCTTAACGCCGTCGGCCATTAAGGCTGGCATGATCTCATCTTCATCTTTTGATGAACAAAAAATGATTCCCAGTCCGACATCGCCAGCAACTTCCTGATCGATAATCTCATCAGTAGGGTTAACATAAATAATGCTGCCGCCAAGTTTTTTTATTCTCTCCTGGACTATCATTGCCTTCATGCTTTTAACTGAAACAAACGATTCGATGCGAAGCACAAGCGCATAGACATTCTTTCCGACAGCAACTTCTTCGGCAATTTCTGCTTTTTGTTCATCCAGAATTTCATTCAAATTAATCAACTGCGAAAAATCGATTGTCCCCGGCTCAGATGTTAAAACAGGTTTTGCCGGCTTAACGGCCTCAGGCAAAACCTGTACCTGTGTTAGCTCGCGGTGATATGACTTAAGTTCATTGACTATGCCGGAAATATCTTTATCGATCAACTGCTTGTCGCGCAACATGCCCCACAACTCTTTAATCGCATCAATGCCTTTAAACATTAACGAAATCGTCCCGCTGTCAAGGTCTGTTTTTTTCTCACGATAAAAAGACAGAATACTTTCCATATTATGCGCTACTTCAACTAACTCAACCGCATTTATAATCCCTGCCGACCCTTTCATCGTATGCATCATCCGAAACATTTCATTGACGATGTCTTTGGTGTCCCGAACTTGTCGTTTTTCGATAATTAAAATCCGGGTATTAAAATCATTGATATACTGCTCAGTTTCAATCAAAAATTGCTTGAGGTACTTTAGCTCGATGGGGCCTTTGGGTTTTTGTGCAGGGTCCAAAACCGAAGACAACTGCGCAGAAGGAGGTTTTGAGACTTCGGGTTTAGGTGCTTCAACCGCTTTAGGTTTTGCATCCGGGTTTAAGACCGCCTTGATCCGTTCGACACTTTCTTCAATCTCTCCGATTTCTTCGCCGTTTTCCTTAAGCCCAGTAAACAAAGTCCCCAAAACATCGAAAGCCCCAAAAAGAACATCGATAATCTGGGCCGTTAAAGGCAATTGGTGATTTTGAACACGTTGAAGGATCGTTTCCATTTCGTGGGTTAGTTTGACAATTTTTGTCAACCCGATAAACGACGCAGTCCCCTTGATCGTATGCGCAGCGCGAAACATTGCATTAAGGTCCTGATCCGACATTTGCTGTTGCTTTTTGATCGCCGTTTCCGACTGCAAAAGCTTTTCATTGAGCACAGTTAAATGGACTTCGCTTTCGGTTAGAAATTCCCCGATTAATTCAGCGCGTTCATCCGACGACATATCAAAGCTGGCATCTGACATTTATTTTGTCCTCCGGCGGTATTCCAACACATCTTTACGCAAGCTACGCCATCGATCGATTTTGGCTAAAGCCTGACGCACAATTAAAATCATTTGATCCGAGTTGATCGGTTTAATAATAAAATCTGACGCTCCGGCTTCCAGCATTTGCACGATATCATCCAAACTTGGAAAAGCAGTCACTAAAATTATTTGTATAAACGGCTGCAATTGGCGCAGTTTAAAAAAGAGATCTGTTCCGCGAATCCCAGGCATAACAAGGTCGCTGATAACCAGATCGATTGGATTGGATTCAAAACAAACAATCGCCTCTTCTCCGCTTTTTGCGGTAATGATTTCAAACCCTTCATTACGCAAAATTTCCTTTAAAAGCTCCAGATTGGCTACTTCATCGTCAACTAACAAAATCTTTTTCATGTTGGTCCCTGACCGTTAAACTATTTTTTTTCATGCCGTGAAAGAATCTCTTTGCGCAAACTCCGCCAGCGCTCAATTTTTGAAAATGTCTCTTCAACGATTCCCTTAATGTATTCAAGCTTGAACGGTTTTACGATATAATCCGTTGCGCCAGCTTCGAGCATTCTGGTAATCGTTTCTAAGTCCGGATAAGCGCTGATAATAATAATTTGCACGAAAGGATCAATTTGGCGAATTTTAAAAAACAATTCTGTCCCGTTAATGCCGGGCATGCGAATATCCGAAATCACAAGGTCTACCGGATGCTCCTCGATATATTTAAGTGCATCGCTGCCGTTATGAAAATCAGCGACTTTATAGCCTGACTTCTCAAGCTGTGATTTAAGAATGGAAACAATATCGACCTCATCATCAACGATCAAAACCTTTTTTTCCATTACCCGGCTCCTCCTGCCTGCACAATCCCATCGGCGATGTCATTAATATCCATTTCGATATCCACCGCCCCTGCGTTAAACGCTGTTTTAGGCATACCATAAACAACGCAGCTTGATTCGTTTTGCCCGATGACATACGCGCCCTGCGCATGCATTCTGGTCAATCCTTTTGTCCCATCGTCGCCCATGCCTGTTAGAATCACACCCAAAACATTACTGTTAAAATATTCAGCGACAGAATCAAAAAGAACATTGCACGACGGGCAGTGACCGGAAACCTTTTCGGTCCCGCCGATAACAATCCGATACCCTCGCATATCTTTTCTTAAACGCATTTGAAAACCGCCAGGCGCCAAATAACAATGGCCCTGCTCGAGCACGTCGCCGTCCTCGGCTTCTTTGACTCTCATCTTTGAAGTGCTATTAAGACGATCCGCAAAACTCTTTGTAAAATTAGGCGGCATGTGCTGGACCCAAACTACGGGCTTGCTGTTTTCGGGCAAATTCGGGACCACCTTCATCGCAGCCTGCACGCCACCCGTCGAGGATCCCATCGCAATCAAATCAATGTGCCGAGAGGCCACTTTCTTGGGCGAAAAACTTTTTACAGCCGGCTTGACCGGACTGGCGCCGGGCTTTGAATGCAAATACTTGAATTTACTTTTTAAAACAATATATTCAACTTTTCGAATAAGATCGCCCACCACTTCATCAATGCCAAGCGCGCCCCGGGTCGGTTTGAGCAAATAATCAACGGCCCCGTATTCCAAAGCCCGGATCGTAACACTGCTGCCTTCCGAGGCTAAAGAGCTAAAAATAAAAACCGGCAAAGGGCTTTCATCCATGATTTTGCGCAAAGCCTCAAGTCCGTTCATAACAGGCATTTCGCAATCTAAAATTAAAATATCCGGTTTTAATGTTTTAACCAGCTCAACGGCTTCTTTGCCGTTTTTGGCCGCCGCAATGACACTGATCTTGCCGCTATTTTCAAGGGCATCCGTCAAAACCTGGCGCAAAAGCGCTGAATCATCGGCAATCACAGCTCGGGTCACAGGTCAACCTTTCGTTCTTTGATAAATACTGCTGTTTAAATTCTTTAATCCGCTGGTAATGTCGCTTAATGTTTCCGACAGGCTGATAAAAAAATATCCCCCCATCTTAAGATTATTCTCAAGCAGATTGACGACTTTTTCTTTAACAGGGTTATCAAAATAAATCATGACGTTTCTCAGGAAAATAACATCCATCATCTTCCCGGGAGGCTGCTTTAAAAGATTGTGCTGAAAAAATTCAACTTTACTTTTAATGCTCTGGTCAAGTTCATACAAAACCATCATCCGCTTATTATCCGACGGAGCAATACGAAAATAACGATCCTTAAGAGGTGTCGGCATTTCTTTAAAACTGCGCTCCGGATACTGAGCCTCTTTGGCATCATTTATAACTTCACTGTTAATATCCGAGGCAAAAACCCTGAATCTCCATCCAGGATGTTTTTTAAAGAATTCCTGGCAGGAAATTGCAATCGAATAAGGTTCCTCGCCGCTGGAACAGGCAGCCGACCAAACCCTAAATTCACGGTTCGCCGTTGACTGGTTTTGCTCAATAAACTCCGGAAGGATATGTTCAAAAAGGAAATTAAACTGTTTGATGTGACGGAAAAAATATGTTTCGTTCGTTGTAATCGCATTGATAAAAATTTCGAGTTCCGCGCTATTCGACTGCTCTAAAAGAGGGATATACCCGCTAAACCCGCTTATTTTTAGTTCTTCCAGCCGTTTGCGAAGGCGTGAAATGACCAAAGGTTTTTTTGTCGGCTTTAAGGCAACTCCTGTACGTGAATGCATGATTTCGCAAATTCTTTGAAACTCTTTATCTGTAATATCTAGCATTTTCTTTATTGCTTTCGCTTTCCATTTTAATACAAAATGTTAAAAACTCACCTGCGTCCGCAACATCACAACCGTCGCATTTTTAAGCGCCGCGTCTGCATTCGGATTTGTGATAAACTGAATGTCCGGCTGCAACACAATCGACGGTGTTACCTGGACTTTGTACGTCAGCTCCAGCACGCGCTCGAAAGCTTCCTGCCCGCTTGCGTCACGCAAAGAATCACTGATAAAGGCTTGGCCCATACCAAAACTCAATGTATCTTCATCGCGATGAGCAATAAGCCCCATATACCGCAAACCAAACCCGCGATACATATTGATCGTATTACGATCTTGCGGCACCTGGCTGTATTGTAAAAATACCCCTAAGCCTTGCATATCTTCAGGGTCTGTATTTTCTTTATAGACCAATTGGTCCGCATCGACATAAATCCCAAAATTCCCGTCGTGGACAATCGCGTCCCCTAAGGCATCAAGATCGGAAACATCATCAAAATCACGATTATTCATCCAGGCGCCAAGCTTAACCGTCCCCGGCAGCGGCTCTGCGGCATACGGCAGTGGCAATTTCAAGTGATAATCAATTTCCCCTATTGTCAACACCCCGCTTTTATCATTTAAACTATTATGAATTCCGTGACGGTTGTTGCCGCCCGAATCGCCCTGATCTCCGTCAAAAACACCTGCCAATAAAGTCCATTGTTCATTCGGTTCATATTTAAGCCTCACCGCAGAACCTGCCGCGGGAAAAACAGAAACGCTCATATTGCCCGTCATCGTAGGCTGTATCCCAAACGAACTGTTGAGCAAGTCCCCTCCATTATCGACAACGTCAAAATCTGCATTTAAATCATGCAGCCCGACTAAAACAGCCAACTTTTCATCAAAGAGTTTCTGTTCATACCAAAGTTCAAACAGCTTGGTTGTATGCGGGGCTTCGATATTGCTTGCCCCCTGCACATCACCGACGAGCTCACCGGTCAAATAACGACCACCGAAATTGGAAACCCCATAGACATTAAATGTCCCGCCTTTCCAGAGTCCCAATTTTTCCGTGTCGACCGAAACGCTCATGTCCATGTTGCCCAAATACGCTGAACCGCGCTTGACTCCACCAGTGGTATTAAAGGCCATGTCGCCAGTATAAACTAATAAAAAAGTCAGCCCTTTTTCTTCAAGATCGCCACGAAGACCCCACCAGTTTTTTGAAGATTTTGGATTTTCGTCACCATTAACCATCTCCCATATCTTATTAAAAGGTAAAATACGATTCATATTATGGTGGACCAGAGAGACTGGGCGCGATTGATTTTCAGATTGCGCCCACAGGGCACTTGAAAAAAAACTGAAACTCGCTACCGCTATTAATATTCTCAAAAACATCACTGCCCCAGGGACCTGTTTCATGATCTGGCCTTTCTTTATTATTAAAATTACCCTATTCTCAACTTTTCACCCTCACCCTTTGGCTCTCTTTTTTCACCCACTGGACGAACAACGACTTTTGGCTTAGATATGATCCGAGGTGATGGATTAAATGGTTTTTTTTCAACAGGCTCAGCCGTTTGCTTAATTGAAACTTTTGCAATAGCCTCAGAACTTGTTTTGAAACGATT
>CAZWOH010000033.1:0-16827 GCA_964635405.1 uncultured Planctomycetales bacterium
GTTCGAGATAATGAACGTCGTTGGTCACGACGAGCGGCAAATCAAGCTCTTTGGCGATTTTAAGTAAACCTTCATTGACGGGCTTTTGATCAGGCAGGCCGTGCTCCATAAGTTCGATATAAAAATTCCCTTTGCCAAAAATCTGGCTAAACTCAGACGCGGACTTTAACGCAGCGTCATAATTCCCGTTTTTAAGATTGTAGGCGACTTCCCCGCGCAGACACGCGGATGTGCACAAGAGCCCCTCGCTGTGCTGGGCCAAAATTTCTTTGTCCATGCGCGGGCGATAATAAAATCCTTCCAAATATCCGGCGGAAACAAGTTTCATCAAATTTTTGTAGCCGGTATTGTCTTTCGCAAACAAAACTAAATGAGACGCCCCGCCCTGCTGAGGACTGCGGTCAAAACGGCTTAATGGCGCCAAATACGCTTCACAGCCTATGATTGGTTTGACACCGTGCTTGATCGCGGTTTCATAAAAAGTAATCGCACCAAAAAGATTCCCGTGGTCGGTCATGCCAAGAGCAGGCATTTTGTACTCGGCGGCTTTTTTAATGAGCTCCGAGACGCGGCAAGCCCCGTCGAGCAAACTGTATTGGGTATGAACGTGCAGATGGACGTAATCAGAAAAGTGCATATTCTTCTATCGTATTTTGTTAAAAAATATTTTTTGCGCTTATTTTAAAAACTATTTTTACGCAAAATTTGCAGCTTGGCAACTTACACAATTTCAATGCATTGCATAAAAACATTTCGATTTTTCATTGATTCCTCATCGATGAAAATAAAATCAATCCCTCTATCCTTATCACTAATCCAAAACCAAACAATGAATTCATCTACGCGCCGATCAAATTGTTCGGCTTATCAAACAATATTATATCCACCGACTCAAGAGTGTCGACATCCCCCCAAAAAACAAAAAAATTAAAAACGTCTGAAAAATTGACAAAGTCCTGCACAGCCAAAATATATCACTAGACGGTCTTGAAGCAAAAAAACGGATTGGGCTTGCTCAAAATCTCTCAAACAAATTACGCCTTGACCGCTTTTTTGAGCGCTTGGTCGATGTCTTCGAGAATATCATCGATATGTTCAATCCCAACCGACAAACGCACAAAATCCGGCGTAACCCCAGCGCTCATCTGATCTTCGGCCTTTAACTGCGAATGCGTCGTGCTCGCCGGGTGAATCGCCAAAGTTTTGGCATCGCCAATATTGGCCAGATGCGAAATCAACTGCAGAGAATTGATAAATTTCTTGCCCGCCACAAGTCCGCCTTTGATGCCAAACCCGACTAAAGCGCCGGCGCCTTTAGGCAAATATTTCTTGGCCTTCTTATATTCGGGACTTGTTTTTAGCCCCGGATAATTGACCCAAGCAACATTTTTGTGGCTTTCCAAAAACTTCGCGACCGCCAGCGCGTTCTCACAATGCCGCGGCATACGCAAATGCAAAGTTTCCAAGCCCTGCAAAAACATAAACGCATTAAACGGCGACATCGCCGGACCCATCGGCCGCAAAAGCGACACACGACATTTGATAATATACGCAATATTTCCCAAAGGCTTAAGCGCCTCGACAAAATTAAGGTCATGATAACTGGGGTCGGGTTCGGCAATAATCGGAAATTTACCGTTGGTCCAATCAAACTTTCCGGAATCGACAATCGCCCCGCCAATCGAAGTCCCATGGCCGCCTATAAATTTTGTCGTCGAGTAAACAGAAATATCCGCACCAAAGTCAAACGGGCGAAAAATATATGGGGTCGCGGTATTGTCCACAATCAAAGGAATCCCGTTTTTGTGCGCAATCTTGGCCAAGGCTTCAACGTCGGTGACATTCAGCTTTGGATTACCCACGATCTCCGCAAAAATCGCTTTGGTCTTAGGCGTTATTGCTTTTTGAAAATCCTCAAGCTTTTGCGAATTGACAAAATGGACCTTGATCCCCATACGCTTAAAGGTATGGCGAAAAAGTGTGTGCGTCCCGCCGTAAAGATTATCGGCCGAGACAATTTCATCACCGTTTTGGGCGATGTTCATGACCGCAATCATGATCGCCGACATCCCACTGGAAAGCGCCAAAGCCCCCACCCCGCCGTCGAGTGCGGCCATGCGCTTTTCCAAAACGTCTGTCGTTGGATTCATTAGGCGTGTGTAAACATTCCCAAACTCTTTTAACGCAAAAAGGTTGGCCGCATGTTCTGTATCGCGAAAAAGATAAGAGGTGGTTTGATAAATCGGCACTGCCCGCGAACCGGTTGTCGGGTCCGCTTCTTGCCCGCCGTGAAGAGCCAGCGTCTCAACACGCAGCTGTTTATCGATCTTGCTCATAAAAATCTCCTTTAACAAAACCTGAAATTAAACTTCTTTAACCCCAAACCCAATTTCCGCTTCGGCCACCATCTTGTCCTTGACAAAACCTTGCGCTTTTAAAAAACCTGCCTTAGGCAGCATTTTGACCGTCGTAATTTCAAGCCGCAACTGATCGCCGGGGACAACCGGGGTCGTAAACTTTGCCTCGACCCGCGCCAAATAATAGATCAGATTTTTGCCGTGCATATTTTTGCTGTAATAAAAATACACACACGCCGCCTGCGCCATCGCCTCGATGATCAAAACGCCGGGCATCACTTTTTCGTCCGGGAAATGGCCGACAAAGTACGGCTCATTGACCGAAACATTTTTAAGGGCCACAAGTTTTTCATTAGGCCTCAGATCCAAAACTTTATCGACCAAAAGAAACGGAAAACGGTGCGGAATAATTTTTTGAATGTCCTGAATGTTAAGTTCCATATTTGCCCTCTCATTTTTAATTCCTAAACCCCAACCCCTAAACCCTAACCCCCGCTTTTTACCTCATCGTCAACCCGCCGTCGACAGCAATGACTTGGCCTGTCACATAACTGGCCGCCGGACTTAACAAAAACTTTACCGCGTTGGCTACTTCTTCGGCTTCTCCAATACGGCCCAACGGAATTGTTTTTAAAATTTCTTCTTTGCGCTTTTCATCCATCTCGTCGGTAATATTGGTTTTAATAAGTCCGGGGGCCACCGCATTGACACGGATCCCGTAGGCCGAAACTTCCTTAGCCAACGCTTTGGTAAAAGCGTTCATGCCGCCTTTGGTCGCCGAATAGTTAACCTGCCGCGGCAAGCCCGTAATGCCGCTGACCGACGAAATATTGACAATATCCCCATGTCGCTGTTTTAAAAAAGTCACAATACACGCCCGCGCGGCATAAAACATGCCGTCGAGATTTGTGTTAACAACGTCTTGCCAGTCTTCATCGCTCATCATCATAAGGGCCTTATCGCGCACAATGCCGGCATTGTTGACCAAAATATCCAAACGGCCAAATTCTTCTTTTACCGCGCCAATCCACGCCTTAACAGCGGCGCTGTCTTTAATATCAACACACGCAGCACGGCACCGCACGCCTAAACTTTTGACTTCTTTTTCAAGTGCCGATGCCGCATCCTGATTTTTTTGAAAATTAAAAGCGACATCGCACCCCTCGCAGGCGAGCATGAGGACAATCTCCCGGCCAATCCCGCGCCCGCCGCCGGTGACAATCGCCACTTTATCCTTCAACATTTTTTCCATGAGTATCTCCCGTTAAGGCACGTATTTACGCAAGACCATGCACGAGTTGGCCCCGCTGGGCGCAAATCCAACGACGAGGACATTTTTCAAATTGGCCGGCACACTTTTGTTGGCGATAATGTTTAAATCACACTCCGAATCCGGCACTTGATAATTGATGGTCGGAGGAATAAAATTTTCATAAATTGCCCCTAAAGCCGCCGCCGCCGCAAAGCCGGTCGTCACACTGTAACAGTCGCCGACCATGGACTTAACCGAGCTGACCGGCACAATTTTGGCGTGCTTGCCAAAAACATCCTTGATCGCCACACATTCATATTTGTCTGCGGACTTAGTCGAATTGGCATTGGCGCAAATATAATCAATGTCCGTCGACAAAAGTCCCGCACTATCCAGCGCCGCTCGCATCGCCAGCTTAAGACCTGTCACTTTCGGGTTATAGCGATTTAAACGAAACGGATCAAAGCTATACCCAAACGATGCGACCTCGCCTAAAATCCGCGCATTGCGCGCTTTGGCGTGCTCATAGTCTTCCATACAAAAAAGACATGCGCCTTCCCCGAAGGTAATTCCGTTTCGCCGTTTGTCAAAAGGGCAATTGACAAACTCGGTCTTTTCTTTGGACCCGGAAAGAAACTGCAACGTATGAAATCCAAAAAACGTATGCCAGCAAAGTTCTTCGACCCCGCCGGCATAAATGACCTTCGCGCGGTCCCATTGCAAAAAATTGTACGCATAGCTCATCGCGTCAATCGCCGCGGTAAAGCCCGTCGAAAGGGTTGTATTAAAACCTTTGATTTTATGCCAAATCGAAACTTGACTGGCCGGAGAATTGATAACGGTGTTGGGAAATAAAGCCGGATTAACGTAGCGCGGGCCTTCGCGCAAGGTCACTTCATCAAACTCGGCGATACTTTTTAAACTGCCTAAGGTTGTGCCGACGGAAACGCCGACATCATCGGTGTTTTCGTCGGTAATAACAAAACCGCTGTCGTCTATCGCTAATTTTGCCGAGGAGACCATCAGCTTAATGCTGCGGTCGAGCGTGCGCAAACCCTTTTTACCCATGTAAATGGTCGCGTCAAAATCATTGACCTCGCCGGCTATGTTGACTCTAAACTTGGACGTATCAAAAAGCGTAATGGGCTTATAGCCCACGCGACCTTCTTTGAGGCCCTGCCAATAATCTTCGCGGCTTTTGCCAACACCGTTGAGAATCCCTAAGCCCGTAATAACGACCCGTTTTGACATAGCAGCGTATTATACCAAAGTTAAAATGATTAACAACTTGATAAAATTCAATATCAATCAAAAGGCAGGTGTTAAATCCTTCGTCGCTTAAGACAGTCTAAATTAAATTTCCCTCCCCCTCTAGACTGTCTGAGTTAAAAAAATTTGTGTCATTGCGAGCGATAGCGAGTCCTTTTTAGGACGAGCGATAGCGAAGCAATCCTTTTACAACTCGCCTAATAAATCTTTGCAATTAAGATTAAATTTCTTTAAAAGATTGCCGCGTCGCCTTGAACACTTGATTGGCTCCTCGCAATGACACAGGTTTTTTATCTTAAAATATACCTCGCCAAAATATCGGTCTCAACATTAACGGCGTCGCCTTGTTTTTTTTGCCCAAAAGTTGTGATCTTAAGCGTCGCGGGAATAAGATACACGCTGAAAGTATTTTTCGAAACTTTCCCAACCGTCAAACTGATCCCGTCGAGCGTCACCGAGCCTTTGGCAACCAAATAACGCATAAATTTTTGAGGTAGCGTAATTTCAAACTCAACATAATTAGGCAGTTTGATGATCCGCTTGATGACCCCTACCCCGTCCACATGCCCTGTCACAAAATGCCCGCCAAAACGTCCATCCGCCTTCATCGCCCGTTCAAGATTAACATGATCGCCGCTGTTGACCTCCCCTAAGGTCGTCGCCAGAAGCGTTTCTTTCATCATGTCAAAACTTAAAACCTTCCCCTTTCGGCCAGTCACGGTCAAACACACGCCGTTGACGCAAACGCTGTCCCCGTTTTTAATACCGACAGCGACTTTCTCCGCCTTAACATTTAAAACAAATAAATTTTCACGACGGATCAGCGCCGTGACCGTGCCTTTTTCCTCTACAATTCCAGTAAACATGATTCTTTAGTCCTTGTTTAAATCCGCCTCAAAAAAAAGGTCTTCACCGATTTTACGAAACTCTAAATTTTTTAAGCCAACAGCCTTGGCAATTTTCAAAACATTGAGCCCTTCAACAGAACTTTGCGCCCTCTGATCGCCGATAATCTTTGGCGCCACAAAAAAGACCATCTTATCCACGAGCTTATCTTTAAGCGCCGAACCGATTATTTTTGCGCCGCCTTCAATCAGGACCTTTGCTATTTTACGTCGGGCTAATTCTCGCATCAGCCATCCTAAGTCCACTTGACTGTTTTTGTCAGGACAAATCACAGCTTCTATACCGCGCTTTTCTAACGCGGCGATTTTTGTCTTGTCGGCTTTCTTAGTCGTCGCTATAAAGCAATTCTGCGGCAGGGTATTTTTAAAAAGCTTTGCCTTCAATGGGATTCTCAACGAAGAGTCGACAACGATTTTTTTCAAAGCTTTAGACGGCGCATTTAACGCAGGGTCGTCTTTTAAAACCGTATTGACACCGACTAGAATCGCGTCAAATTGATTACGGTAGTCATGGGCAAATTTGCGGCTCGTTTCCGACGTGATCCATTTGGACTGGCCAACGGCTGTGGCAATTTTGCCGTCTAAAGTTTGTGCGGTTTTAGCGACAACAAAAGGCATTTTTTTTGTAATGTATTTTATAAAAGACTGATTTAAAACAGCCAGTTCTTTTTGCATAATACCGACTTTGACCTTAATGCCGGCCTTTCGTAATTTAGCAATGGATTTGCCGGCTGTCAAAGGGTTTGGGTCAACCATGCCGACGACAACTTCTTTAATTCCACAGGCAAGAATCGCATCCACGCACGGTGGGGTAAGGCCAAAATGAAAGCACGGCTCTAGCGTCACATAAAGTGTTGCGCCGTCCAAACGGCCTTTGACTTTTTTGATCGCCACAATCTCGGCGTGCGGGCCGCCGCGGTGATGATGAAAACCTTTTGAAAGGACCCGGCCGTTTTTAACAATCGCAGCGCCGACCATCGGGTTTGGCGACACCGTCGTTTTGCCCTTAAGGGCTTGACGGTACGCGATGTTCATAAAATAAAAATCATTCATAAGAATTAATTTTCATACAGCATCTAAAAATTTTACTTATTTATAAAATTCTTTTGCGATTGTCGATTTGTAAATCCTTTTAAGGCGAATTGCGCCATAGAGGCGCCAAACAATTGAGCCTAAAAAGGATTTACAAATCGGCAAATTACAAAACCATGACATTATCCAAAATTTTGCGGCTTTTTGGCGCGGACTCTTAACTGCTCGACCAACTCGCAAGGAATACGTCTTTTGCCAATCCACGTGTTTGTCTTGTTTTTGCCATGCGCATCCGAGCCGCCGGTCATACAAATTTTATATTTTCGCGCAAGCCCTTCATAATAAAAAATGACCGCGTCCGGACAATTAGGATAATACACTTCAATGCCGCCCAACCCATCGTCGACAAAACCGGCAATAAGCTCATCACGGTTAGTCACCATCGGATGCGCCAAAACAGCGACTCCACCTGCTTGACGGATCAGGGCAATGGCCTGTTTCGGCGTCTGGGTATGCTTAGGCACATAGGCTTCGCACTGGTCGCCGATAAATTTATCAAACGCCTGCCAAGAGTTTGCCGCCCACCCTTTTTCAACCAAAGCGGCCGCTAAATGCGGACGGCCCAATGCATCGGACTTGGCCTGCTGTTTGATATCCTCAAAACAAAGATTGTCGACTCCCTGCTTTTTCAAATTCTCGACCATCTGCGCAATTCGGGCAAAACGGGTCGCCCGAAACTCCTCGAGTTTCTGCACGAGAGAGGAATTTTCCAAATCCATAAAATATCCTAAAATATGGATGTCCTTGCCTTGCACTTGCGTAGAAAGCTCAATCCCGGGAATAACTTCAATACCCCAATCAGCGCCAGCGGCTTGCGCGGCTTTGACAGCGGCCATCGTATCGTGGTCTGTTATTGAAATACACGAAAGCCCCGCATGACAAGCCTCTTCAACCACCGATTCCGGTGATTGACTTCCGTCGGAAAAAAAGGTGTGGATGTGCAGATCCGCGAAGTGGTTCACAATTTCTGTCTTAAGGAAATAACTTCTGTTTTGTGGATTTTGTCTAGAATGCCGTTGACAAACTTGCTTGACTCAAGGTCACCATATTTTTTGGCCAGCTCAACAGCTTCGTTGATGCTTACCTTTGGCGGGATGTCCTGACAATAAAAAAATTCAAAACAACTCATCCGTAAAATATTGCGGTCAATGATCGCCATGCGCTTTAACTGCCAATTCGTCGCATAAGAAGAAATTTTTGCATCGATCGACGCTAACTCGAGCGAAACGCCATAAACCAAGCGAACAGCAAATTCCTTGGTTTCTTCGTCGACTTCGAGAAGATCGTCTTCTTCATCACTGATAAGGTCGGATTTCCAAAATTCGTCAACGGTCGCCTCAACAGACCGGGCCGTTGCATCCTTCTGATAAAGAATTTTCAAAGCGCATTCTCTGGCAAAACTACGTTTTCTCATATTCGCTGATTTACAAAATACTTGCCATCTTAACCGCGACCGCTGCCGCGTCAGCCCCTCGGTTGTCACCCTTGTGTTGTGATCGTTGGTTGACCTGTTCTATCGTATCTGTTGCAAGAACACCAAAAATCACAGGTTTTTGAGTCGTCAGGGACACCTGCATAATTCCCGCCGCTGCTTGTTGGGCAACAAGATCATAATGCAACGTTTCCCCGCGAATGATCGCGCCCAAACACACAACCGCACAAATATCTTTTTTACGGGCCCAAGCCAATGCGGCCACAGGAATTTCAAAAGCGCCAGGAACATGCACGACAACAATATCTTTTTGTTCAACCCCCTGTTTTAAAAACTCTCCTAAACATCCCTGCAACAATCTCTCGGCAATGATCGGGTGAAAATCAGCAACAACAATTGCATATTTTCGAATTTCTTTTTTCTTTAACTTATTTACTTTTAATGACATAACGAGCTTCTTCTCGACAAATATACCCTATAAAAACCCTTGAAGCAAATCGATGGTCTGAATTTTATAAGAGATGCCCTAGTTTTTCTTTTTTGGTTTTCAAATAATTTTTGTTGTGACTGTTATGCGGAATTTTAAGGGGCATGCGTTCAACGACCGAAAGGTCATAGCCTTCAAGCCCGATAATTTTTCGAGGATTATTTGTCAGCAATCTGATTTGCTTAATTCCCAAATCCACCAAAATTTGCGCGCCGATTCCATAATCACGCAAATCAGCCGAAAAGCCCAACGCTTCGTTGGCCTCGACGGTATCCATGCCTTGGTCTTGAAGGTTGTACGCTTTCATTTTATTCAAAAGCCCAATGCCGCGGCCTTCCTGTCGCATATATAACAAAACGCCCGAGCCGTTTTCGGCAATGGCTTTGAGAGACGCGTTAAGCTGCGCATTGCAATCACAGCGTTGGGATTTAAAAACATCGCCGGTCAAACATTCAGACTGGACGCGGACCAACTCCGGCACTGTCCCGTCGACTTTGCCCATCACAAGCGCTAAATGAATCGTCCCCTCAACTTTAGATTCATACCCAAACACTGTAAACTCGCCAAATTCCGTCGGCAAACGCGTTTCGACAACACGAGCGACAAGTTTTTCGGACTTACGGCGATGTTCGATGAGACTGGCAATTGAACAAATTTTAAGATTAAATTTTTTGGCAAATTCCACAATATCTTCGGTGCGGGCCATGGTCCCGTCTTCATTCATGATTTCACAAATGACCCCGGCCGGATAAAGACCGGCTAACTTCATCAAATCAACCGACGCTTCCGTATGTCCCGCGCGGACAAGCACCCCGCCCTTTTTGGCGCGAAGCGGGAACAAATGTCCCGGTGCTTCTAAATCAATTGGCTTTGATTTAGGGTCAATCAGGACTTTAACGGTAAACGCACGGTCAAAAGCCGAAATTCCCGTCGTGATTCCCTGCGCCGCGTCCACAGAAACCGTCCAGCCGGTATTGCTTAATTTATGAACACTTTGCCCGGCAAAAAGATCTTTCATCGGGAAAAGCCCCAGCTCGCCCAAACGGCTCTCTTCCATCGGGACACAGATCAACCCACGCGCATTTTTGGCCATAAAATTAATAATCTCCGGCGTGATAAACTCCGCGGCTACTAATAGGTCGCCTTCGTTTTCACGGCCTTCGTCATCCATGACCACAACCATTTTTCCCGTCTGTAAATCCTTAAGAATTTCTGAAATCGAGTTAAACATGCCTTCACCTTTTGTCTTGTGTTATAAAGAACCACCTCTTGGCAGAACGTGGTCTTCTCCTGCAGTATAAAAAAATCCCGAAAAGCTTTCGGGATCATAAGACTAATTTTGCTAATATATTGGAAAAGCACACGCTTGTCAAGGCAATCGACTTGGCTTTATAAATTCGAAACTTCACATATTTTTCTTAATTCTTCGAACTCTTTTTCCGAAAAAGTACCCATCCGCCCAAGATTAGAGTCTAAAATACTCTCTTGCGGGCGAAAGTTTTGGATAACATAACTTTTTTGACCATCAACAAGCCTCAAAATTTGCGGCAAATCCTGAAATTGAAGTAAAGCTTTAACAAAAGTGGTCCTAAATTGGTGTTTAATGCCTGAATTTTTGATCAAAGAAATACTTTTTTCAATCAATGTTTTATCAATGAGGACTCCAGCTAATTTTTCATAACTTTCCAACGGCGCTTTAATGTCCATCGCGATAAAATCCAGTAGATTTTGATCGATCGCCTTTTGTAAAACATCCGGCCGGCTACCGTTGGTGTCAAGCTTGACACTGTACCCTAACTGCTTGACAGTTTGAAGAAACTCAAACAGATCATTTTGCAAAGTCGGCTCTCCGCCGCTGATCACAACCCCCTTAAGCAAACCTTTGCGTTTAACAAGAAAGCGGGTGATCTCTTCTTGCTCAATGGGACGCTGAAAGCACGAAGGGATCACCAGCTCTTTGTTATAACAATACGGGCAGCGAAAATTACAGCCCTGCGTAAAAACAACCGCGGCCGGCTTGCCGGGATAATCCACTAAAGACAACTTGATCAAGCCGCCGATTTGCATACCCGATACATCTTACGATTGACGAACTCTTCTTTTTTGCCGTTGTTCCACTGCTTGACCGGACGCAAATATCCGACGACGCGCGAATAGACTTCGCATTCGCTTTCGCACTTGATACAAAACTTGTGTTCGCCGGCAACATAACCGCAATTCGGGCAAATGCTAAAGGTCGGGGTAATCGTAAAATACGGTAAATGATATTTTTCACAGACTGTCCGGATGAGCTCTTTTAAAGCCGCTGTGTTTTCGATACGTTCACCGACAAAAAGATGCAGGACTGTTCCGCCGGTATATTTCACCTGCAAATGGTCCTGAATATCCAACACTTCAAACACATCGTCCGAATAACTGACGGCCAAGTGTGTTGAGTTGGTATAAAACGGCTCGTGGCCTTGACGATAAAGATCTTCATTGGCACAGATGATATCCGGAAAAGTCGCTTTGTCAATCCGCGCCATCCGGTAGGACACCCCTTCAGCCGGTGTCGCTTCGAGATTGTAATGATCACCGGTTTCTTTTTGAAAATCAATCAACTTATCACGCATATGGTCTAAAATCCGTTGACTAAACTTTTGACCGTCCGCATCACCTAAAGGCTTTGCTAAAAGATTAAGACACGCCTCATTCATCCCGACTAAACCAATTGTCGAAAAATGATTTTTCCAATATTCACCGAAACGCTGTTTAATATTGCGCAGATAAAACTTCGCGTAAGGATACAAGCCGTTTTCGGTAAACTCTTCGAGAACTTTTCTCTTGATCTCCAAACTGCTCTTGGCCAACAGCATCAGTCGGTCTAAGCGCGCTGCAAATTCTTCTTCTGATTTTGAAAGATATCCTAAGCGCACCATATTAATAGTCACAACACCAGCCGAACCCGTCAAAGGAGAGGCGCCAAAAAGCCCGCCGCCGCGGCTGCGAAGTTCCCGATTATCAATGCGCAAACGGCAACACATGCTACGCGCATCTTCCGGACTCATGTCAGAATTGACAAAATTCGCAAAATAAGGAACGCCGTATTTGGCGGTGATTTTCCAAAGCAAATCGATGTTGGGATTGTCCCAATCAAAATCTTTGGTGATGTTATAGGTTGGGATCGGAAAAGTAAACACGCGTCCCTTGGCATCGCCTTCAAGCATCACTTCCAAAAAGGCGCGGTTAAACAAATCCATTTCCTGTTGAAATTCGCCGTAGGTGCAGTCTTGCGCGACGCCGCCTAAAATAACCGGCTGATCGCGATAATACGACGGAACATTTAAATCGAGGGTAAGGTTTGTAAACGGGGTTTGAAAACCAACGCGCGTAGGCACATTGACATTAAAAATAAATTCCTGCAACGCCTGTTTGACGTCTTTATATTCCATTTTGTCAAAACGGACAAACGGGGCTAAGAGTGTATCAAAATTTGAAAACGCCTGCGCACCGGCGGCCTCACCTTGCAAAGTATAGAAAAAATTTACGATCTGGCCTAAAGCGCTGCGCAAATGTTTGGCCGGCGCTGATTCCATTTTGCCTGACGCACCCTTAAAGCCTTCTTTCAAAAGATCCTGCAAATCCCATCCGACACAATAAACACTCAGCAGCCCTAAGTCATGAATGTGCAAATCCCCATTTTTGTGCGCTTCTTTTATCTGCGGCGTATAAATTTTGTTGAGCCAGTAGGTTTTTGTAATTTCCGTCGAGATATAATTATTTAATCCTTGCAGCGAATAAGCCATGTTACTGTTCTCATTGACTTTCCAATCCGTCTGTCCGAGGTATTTGTCAACCAATTCGACATTATTCTTAAGCGCCAACTCGCGCAACTTCGCATGCTGATCGCGATAAATGATGTAGGCTTTGGCCGTTTTTTTATACGGGGAAGTCAAAAGAACTTCTTCAACAATGTCCTGAACATTTTCGACACTCGGCGTCTGCTCTGCGTAAAGCTGATGAACAATATTGACCACGCGCATCATAAGATTTTGCGCAACGTCCTCTCCAAACTCACCCGTCGCCTCACCGGCCTTGGCAATAGCCGCCATAATTTTTTGTGAATTAAAGTCTTCGTGTTTTCCGTTTCTTTTGATAATTTTAATCATCGTTTGTACCGGGCCCATTTTCAAACCTCCTGTCAAAGATCTGCATTAGTTTCTAAATTTGTGCCCCTATATTACACACAATATATTGTGTGTAAATACGTATTTATACGGACATATTGTGCTTTGTCGACGAATAAAAAAGCCAGCGCATGAATAACACGCTGGCCTTAAAAGGAAATCAAAAAATTATTTTGCAGGTTTTTTTGTTGAGGAGGATTTTGCGGGTTTATCAGCCATATAATGCTTGACCCATCCGGCAGAAAATTTAGCAACCCAATCATCAGCAGCTTTTTCAAAACCAATATCGTGGCCAGCTTTTTCGCTTTCAATCCACAAATGGCGCTTGATCTCTTCGATGACGCGAGGATCTTTGAGTAATTCGTCCTTGCTGATCTTCGCCATCCCAATGGCCCCGCTGTGATTAAATAGCGCTGACAATATTTTCTTCATATGGCCTCCCTACTTGGACTTATGTCCAAGACAAAATTTAAAGAGAACGGAATGTTTTCAAAATCTTGATTTAATTTTAAACATAAAAGACCAAAAAATCAAGAGGACGAAAAAAAGTTTTTTGGCTTTTAGATTTTTTTTATTGAACCCCGCTATATTTTCCCCTATTGTAGACACAGCTAGAAAGCCAACAGCCATGACATCGCTCGAAAAGCTTGAAAACAACTCAATTTACATCATCCGCGAAGCTTACAGCCGTTTTCGCAACATCGCCCTTCTGTGGTCGATTGGCAAAGACTCCACGACACTCTTATGGCTTTGCCGCAAAGCTTTCTTTGGACAAATCCCGTTTCCTGTTTTGCATATCGATACCAGCTATAAGTTCAAGGAAATCTATGATTTCCGTAGAAAATATGCCCAGGATTGGAAGCTCCATTTACTCGTCGAAAAAAATGAGATCGCCTTACAAAAAGGGATGAATCCTTCCGCTGGAAAATTTGAATGCTGCGACAGCTTAAAAACACAAACGCTCAAAAACGCTATTCAAAAATACGGTTTTCAAGCGCTCTTGCTGGGCATCCGCCGCGACGAACATGGCATTCGCGCTAAAGAAAGGCTCTTTTCCCCACGCAACAGCGACCAGCGATGGGATTATGGGGCTCAACCTCCCGAACTCTGGGACCTTTACCAAACACACTTAAGCGGCAATGAACATTTTCGTGTCCATCCGCTTTTGGGCTGGCGCGAAATTGATATTTGGAATTACATCGCCCAAGAAAAAATTCCTGTTGCCGATCTTTATTTTGCCAAAAATGGCCGGCGTTTTCGTTCAATCGGCTGTAAGCCTTGCTGCGCGCCGGTTTCATCAAATGCCAATTCTCTTAAAAAAATTATCCATGAACTTTCGACGACGACCATTTCGGAGCGTAGCGGACGAGCGCAAGACAAAGAAAATTCTTACAACATGCAAAAATTACGCAGCCTCGGGTACATGTAATGAATCCTGCTTGCCAACAGCTCCGAGTCGTCGTCTGCGGCCATATCGACCATGGAAAATCCACTTTGATCGGCCGGCTTCTTCTGGACACAAAGTCTCTTGCCGACGATAAACTCAAAGAATTAAAACAAATCGCTAAAACGTTTGGGCAAGAAACACAACTGGCGCATCTCTCTGACCAGCTCAAAGAAGAACGAGAACGCAATATTACCATCGAGACAACACAGATCTTTTTTAAAACACGCAAGCGTCCTTACTGTTTAATCGATACCCCCGGGCATTTAGAATTTATCCGCAACATGTTAACCGGCACCAGCCAAGCGCAAGCGGCCTTGCTGTTAATTGATATTAAGGAAGGCATTGCCGATCAAACACGACGGCACGCCTATTTACTTAAGCTTCTGGCCATCCCCAATATTATTGTTCTCGTCAACAAAATGGATTTGGTCGATTATTCACAAAAACATTTTAATGAAATTAAAAATGCCCTCAATATCTTGTTTTCTGAACTTAACATTGTCCCGCTACATATCATTCCCTTAAGTGCCAAAAATTCCGAAAATATTTCTCGCGCGTCAAAAAAAATGGCGTGGTTTCGCGGGCCTTGCTTAATAAACGCTCTCGATGCCTTGATTACTCCTGAGGATGTGCAAGACAAAGCACATTTGCGCCTTGCGGTCCAAGATATTTACACGCAGAACAATGAGAAAATTCTCGTCGGAACAATCGCCAGCGGCAAGCTTAAACAGGGACAAAAAATTTGTATTTTGCCGCACAATGCCGAAACGAGAGTCAAAGAAATCAAAATTTTTAACAAACGAAAGAATTCTGCAATCGCCGGCGAAAGCATCGGCTTATTGCTTACAGATGACTGCTCTATTAGTCGCGGTGATATTGTTTCTGGAATAAAAACCCCTGCAGCGAAAGCCAAAACTTTTACCGGTAATATTTTTTGGCTAAGTCCTAAAGAACTTCTGCCAGGCCAAAACGTGACTTTGCAATGCTCAACTCAAAAATTTGACTGTCAGGTCACAAAGATTATTGAAGCTGTCGATCCAACAGACTTAAAAATTATGGCAAATCATGCCAAATGCTTGCAACAAAACCAAGCCGGCGTAATCGGGTTTACGCTTCTTACGGGGGCGGTCGTGGAGGAGTACTCCGAAATCCCGCAACTTGGACGCTACACAATCGAAAATGCCGACGAGCTTTGTGGCGCAGGGACAGTTTTGTCAGTTGTCAGAGAATAAGCGTATGAATATCACAAAAAAAATCTTTGCCCTTGTCCCTATTATTCTTTTGGGAGCCTTTTGCATTGCTCGTGCCGAAAATAATGATTTTTCGCACTCTGACAAACTCAAATCGATGATGGCTTTGACCTATTTACAAGGTTATTTTAAGGCGCCCGAGAAAACCAACGTCACCTTATATAATCGACAGTTAAGTGACAAAGGTTACAACCTTTATTCGTCGGGGCACGCCGCATATGCCGCACTCATCGATATGAAAGGACATGTTCTTCACGAATGGGCCTATGACATTAAAAAAATCTGGCCGCAAAAAACTTTTGAAGAGACAACGCCATTTTGGGAAAACATTTATCTGTATCCCAACGGAGACTTGCTTGCGATTTATCACAACGGCGGGATAATCAAAATAAGCAAAGATTCAAAACTTTTATGGTCGTATGATTGCAGCGCTCATCATGATCTTGATGTGGATGCCGATGGAAACATCTATACGCTGACGAATGACTGGACAAAACTTAAAACAGGCGTGCTCATCATTGACAATGCGATTCTTATTCTTTCACCCGAAGGAAAACGCATTAAGGAAATCTCTTTTGTGCGGCTTATGCATCAATCCCATAATGCAAGCGTCCAAGAGCTCTTAAAACGCGTTGTGGGCATGGCATTGGCAAACGAGCAAGACGTTTACCACGCCAACACACTGCAAATCATCGACGATAAAACCGCTTATCCAGACTCTGTTGTTTTCAAAAAAGGCAATATTCTTATTTCGATTCTGACCTTAAGTACGATTGCTGTCATCGACCCGAACCTCGAAGAAATGATTTGGGTCGCCGGCCCCAGACTATGGATTGAAGGCCAGCATAATACAACCCTTTTGCCAAATAGGAATATGCTAACCTTTGACAATCATTACAAAAGCCAAAAGGATCACTCGCGGGTGTTAGAGTTTCAACCGCTGTCAAAAAAAATTGTATGGGAATATACCGCAGCTGATTTTTTTACCGACACGCATGGCTCAGAACAGAGACTCTCAAACGGCAACACCTTGATTATCGAAGCCAACAAAGGCCGTGCGTTTGAAGTGACAACCGACAAACAAATTGTCTGGGAGTTTTTGAATCCGAACAAAACAGGTAAAGAAAACGACCTTATCGCTGCGATCTTTGCGATGTACCGCATCGACCC
>CAZWOH010000034.1:0-1758 GCA_964635405.1 uncultured Planctomycetales bacterium
ATCAACTGGGTTTCGATCAATGACCTCTCCGACGCAGGAATCAACTGGTCGGATATTTATGAAATGACAGCATCCGGAATCAATTGGATTGACATCAGTGTCTTGAGTGACGCGGGAATCAATTGGGCGGATTTGAATATTTTAAGTGACGCCGGTATCAATTGGGCGGATATTGATTCTTTGAGTGATGCCGGTGTCAATTGGAAAGATATCAGCAGCATGTCTGATGCAGGCATTAACTGGTTAGATATCGGGGCAATGAGCGCGGTGGCCATTAATTGGGCGGATATTTCCTATATGTCCGGAACAGGTGTTAATTGGGCAGATATTGGTATGAGCAGTATTTCCGGAATTAATTGGGCAGACTTAGCTTCTATGACTGCTGCAAATATCAATTGGTCAGATATTGCTTATCTGGCCAGCAACGCCAGAGCTTTAGTCACAAATGTGGCTGCGATCCTTAATGCAGTTAATACGCTTAATTCATTAATCGGTAGCGCAACAGATACTGGGACGGATAGTTTGTTTGGTATGGCTAATACGATTTTGTCAACGGTGCAATCAATTGAAACAGGGGCTTCTTCAGAAACGATTGCTGATATTCTTACCCAAGTAAACACGATTGCAACTTCCTTAGGGTCTACGACGGATGCTGCATCCGTCACTTCTGTTTTTGGGAAGATTGCGAAGGTCAACGATTATGTCGATACACTTGAAACTTCTGTTGGTATTACGACAGATACATCAGTTTCAAATACAATTTTTGGTGAACTGTCGCGCTTAAAGGATATTAAAACGAATATTGATAAGGCTAAGGGAAGCGCTGAATCGGCCTTAGGCGAGACGCAAAGTGTACGCAAAGAGTTGGGTGCAAAGGGCAAGACGGATTCTGCGTATCAGGCGATGCAAAAACTTGACGAGTCCTTACAGCAATTACAAACAGCAACACAGCAAATTTCTGAAAGTCAATTGGAAACCGGTAAAGTCGCTCAAGAAATGGTTGGGACTCTGGCGAATTTTGTTAATGAAAGTACTAAGGCCGCTGGTTTAGGCGGGGGAAGTCTTGACGTCAAACCGCTTACTACAGAAGAAGCTAGTGATCAACAAAAGGTTTATGGGAAACTTGATGAAATTGATGCCAAGCTCAATGCGCTTAAGGATGCGACCGAGACAGAAGGGGTTGTCGTAAAATCCTGGTTTGAGGGCGGTTAACATGAATTGGAATATCTTTATGAAAGATTATAAGTTTTTTCAAATCTTGGGTTGCGGATTGTTGATTTTCTTTTTGCACATAATGAGTGCTTTTGCCGGTGAATTATCCCTTAATCTTATCGCTGTTAATTCTTCGGAGACTGAAAGTAAAGATGTTGACGTGAAGTATCTTTTACCAAAGGAACTTGAGCCTAGCGATGTCCTGGATTCCGGGGAACTCAAGGTCGATTATGACGTCGACAAAATGGTTTATTACGTTACAGGCAAAGTCCATTTTGAACCCAAAGAGTCAAAAACTTTTAAAATCCGGGTTAATGATGTTTGGGTAATAACGCCTGAGGAAATTAGCGTCTTAAAACAAAACATGGATGGGAATTTGTCTTTGATTGAAAATAATAAAGACCTTTATCCTAATGCAAAGCGTGAACGCGATAAGCTGTTTGAACAATTGGATATTATTCTCACGCAACAGCAAAGTTATGCGGATAACATTGAACGGCGCATTGAACAGTATCGTGCGTATTCAGGGATTGTCGAAAAAATCCG
>CAZWOH010000034.1:1858-13863 GCA_964635405.1 uncultured Planctomycetales bacterium
ATGCTCGCTATCGTTAAAGCTAAAAAACTTGAAGAGTTGGAAGGTAGTAAAGTTAAAAATATCTTAAAACGTTTGCAAGCTCTGCGCGGCCTGCAGGCTTTGTCCGAAGCGATATTTAAAAAAGGTATTTCCGTTACTATGACTTGGCGGATTATTGGCGGAGCTATTGCTTTTATTGCGTTTTTTACGACATATCATTTCTTTATTTGGGCTGGACGTTCGGGGAAAAAATCAGATAGTTCTCCCTTAAAGCCAGGAGAAGAAATTGCGATAGTTCCTAAGCCCACAGCACCTACAAAAAATTCGTAATATAACTTAAGTTTTTATGAATTTCTTATTTTTGTTTTGAATGTTTGATATAATTTACTCACATTAAACCCGGATTTTGTATTTTGGGGTCGGCAAAATCTGCGCATTATGATGTTGCGATGCAGAATTCGGGATTAATAAGAATAATTTTGATCTTAACATCTTGCGCATGTCAAAATTCGTGTTAGGTTGATTTCTCATGGTCGAACTGCGTTATACAGAAGAAGGCGTTGTCCGCGTTATTCGCGGTTGTATTGTTATTGTCGAAGGTTTTCGCAACTGTATAAACGGCCAAGTCATCCGTTTTGGTTACGGGACGATGGGCATCATCGTCGGGTTTGATGAACGCGAAGCGCAGGTTTTGATTATTCGCCAACAAGTAAACCTCAAAACGGGTGACAAAGCTCTTGCCTCGCTGGAACCCTTCAACACACCGGTCGGTGATAAATTTATTGGCCGTATTATTAATCCTTTAGGCGAACCCAAAGATGGGTTAGGGACATTGCAGTGGGACGCCATGCGTCCGATTTTCGTCGATGCGCCTTCGATTTTACAGCGCAAGGTTCTTGATCGGACCCTTGAAACCGGAATCAAAGTCATTGATTCAATGATTCCAGTCGGGTTTGGCCAGCGTGAACTGGTTTTGGGCGATAAAATGACAGGAAAAACAACAATCTGCACGGATGCGATTATCAACCAAAAACATACCGGGGTCATTTGTGTTTATTGCGCCATCGGAAAAGCGCAGTCAGCTTTGGGAAAAGTCGTCCAGCTTTTTATCAATCATGGTTGTTTTGATTATACGTGCATCGTGGCTGCTACCGCATCAGCTCCGCCGGGACAATTGTATTTGTCACCGTATGTTGCATGCGCTGTTGCCGAATACTTTATGCACAAAGGAAAAAATGTTTTTGTTGTTTTTGACGATTTGACGAAACACGCCTGGGCTTATCGTGAAATTTCTCTTCTCTTGGGCCGCGCGCCGGGCCGCGACTCTTACCCTGGCGACATTTTTTATCTTCATTCAAAGATGGTCGAGCGTGCCGCTTATTTGACTGAAAAATTGGGCGGCGGCTCGATGACTCAATTTCCTATCGTTGAGACATTGGAAGGCGATTTGACCGGGTATGTTCAATCAAACCTTGTTTCGATGACGGACGGACAGATTTATTTAAGTACGCCTTTGTTTGGTGAAGGGCAAAAACCGGCGGTGGACCTGGGTTTGTCGGTCTCTCGCGTCGGAAGCAAGGTCCAGTGGCCGGCGGTCAAAAAGTTAAGCGGTCCGCTGCGACTTGAATTTTTGCAGTATCGCGAAGTTCTTCGTGTTTCAAAGCTTAAAACTTCCGGCGGTTCCGACGAAGCCGAAAACCAGCTTAAGGCTGGCGGCATCCTCACAGAAATCCTCAAGCAGGAACGTGACCATCCAGTCAAAACAGAAACACTTGTTATTATCCTTTATGCGTATTCTAAGAAATTTTTACATGATCTTATGATTGAGGAAGTCATTGTTTTTCAAAAAGAGATCCATGAGTATTTTCTTAAAAAAAATCCCGAGATATTAGTTAAACTTCGTGAAAAAAGATCACTGGATGACGAAATGACAAAGGTCATTGATGTTGTTTTGACGGATTATATCAAAGAGATTACCCTCAAACGTCCGAAGGAAGATGCAGAAGAAGATGATTCGCAGGTGGGGGTAGACACGCTTGATAAAGCGACGTCCAAGAAATAAATCTTTATAGACAATGGCCCAATACAAATCCACTTTTAAGTTATCAATCATGACGCCAGAGGCATTATTGTATCAAGGCTCGGTTGAAAGCGTATTTTTTACAGGCGATCATGGAGAGTATGAACTTTTACCGTACCATTATCCGGTTTTGGGCATTTTGATTGCCGGCAATATTATTATTAATTGGCGAGAGGCGGTGCCGATTAAGTTTGGATTAATTCGTTTTTTTGCCAATGATTGCATTGTTCTTGTTGAAGAGTTGGAACGCTTGCGTCCGCAAAAAGGCAAAAAAGGTGAAGAGATGGCGCTCGAAGACCCGGACGCGACACACCATGTTTAACAAAAAAATCAGGGAATAAAAATGCAGTGGGCAGAAACACTCCTAATTGTCTCGATTATGTTGATTTCGGTTTTAGGGCCGTCGATCGTTATTGCCGTTTTGGGTTATGCGGTTATTAAGGCATTAAGCCGCAACCCTTCGGCTGCGTCCAAGATTTTTATGGGTATGCTTGTGATGCTGATTTTTGTTGAGGTCATTTCGATCATTTCGATTCTTATTATCTTTCAGTTGTTTGGAAAATAAAGAGAAGCATTCTTAAGCTTATGGGTTCGGTTGCGTTATTATTTATTATCATTTATTTTGTGCTGATATCGATTCCGTGTCTTGGCGTCGGTTGGTTGGGATATAAGTTGATCACAAAGCTTGGGCGTTATCCGAGCAAGACCCCTGCTATACAGATGGGAATAATGTTAAAACTCGTCATTATTGAAGTTGTCTCTTTGACGTTGATTTTAGTATTCTTTAAAGCATTAGTTTCCGAATAAAGTTTTTAAATGAGGAGAAAACGATGGATTTAGGGATGATGCTTATCAAAGCAATTATCGTTGGAATGGTTTTTGTGGCCATAGGCGGATTTTTTATATGGAAATTCAGCAAAGATACAATCGATAAAGATTTACATCGGTTAAATAAGGAAACAGAAGCAGTTCTTACCAAACAGACTGAGCTAAACCAAAAGATCAAGGAAGCTAATGAAGAATTGACCAAGCGCAAGGCTGAGGCGGATGCGTTGGTTTTAAAAATGACTGAAGATGCCGAAAAAGCGGCAAGAGAAGAGCGCGAAAAACTTGTTGCCAAAGCCAGGCAAGAGGGGGAAGAGATCATTGTTAAGGCGAATAATACAAAAGCTGATATTCGCAAAAATATTATTAAAGAAATGGATATGCGCGCAGTCGATTTTACGGGGATGATTTTAGATAATGTTTTAAGTAAAGAAGGCCGGATTGCGCTTGAGGAATGTTTGATTTCTGAATTTATCGAGAGCTTGACCAAAATGGATATGGAAATGATTGGCGAAGAAGTCAAGGGCGCCGAGGTTGTAACGTCTTCGGCTCTGTCGGAACGTATGCGTAACCGTTTGAGCGAAACATTGTTAAACAAGCTTGGGCGGACCATCGACGTGACGGCGACCACTGATCCAAAAATTTTAAGCGGGATGATTTTGCGTTTTGGAAGTTTGGCATTAGACGGTAGTTTGAAAAATATGGTCCGCGAGAGCGCGACTGTACTTAAAGAAAAAATTGAAAAAGAGATTATCTAATTTACGCAAAGGATTTTGGGTATGGGAAAAGCGATGAAAATCAAGCACGACCTCGATGATATTACAGAGCTTGTTGAGATCATCCAGGTTTTAAAGGACGTCGCTGACACCAAGTTCCATGAGCTTGCAAATCGTAAAGATCGTTTTGCGCGTTTTGGGGAATCATTTGTCGAGTTTTTTCGGATGATCAGTCTTTCGGCTGTCCGGCATCCTTTAGTGTCGAATGATTCTACTAAGGTTGGCATTGTGGCCGTAACCTCCGAAGGCGGGTTTATGGGGGATTTGAATGCCAAAACCATCCGGCATGTCATGGCCGAAAAGGAAG
Organism: uncultured Planctomycetales bacterium; assembly: GCA_964635405.1. GTDB lineage: Bacteria > Omnitrophota > Gorgyraeia > Zapsychrales > JANLHA01 > JADLGJ01. The sequence goes on from CAZWOH010000034.1 coordinate 5,826, forward strand.
CTAACCCTAATAGTGTTTTAATTGTCGTCGGACGCAAAGGGGTTGAACGTATGCGATCGGTGCAGCCGGACATGAAAACATTTGTCAACTTAGATGAGGTTGGCCTTTATGAAATTGCCATACAAATCAAAGACCATCTTATCAAAGAAGTGATGGAAGGCCGTTTGGGAAAGGTTCTCGTCGTTTATCCGTGGTCAAAGAATTTTAATTTACAAAAACCGCGGACGATTAAACTTTTGCCGTGCGATGAGTTATTAACTAAACAGGCAGAGTTTGTCGACAGTATCGAGTCTGTTATTGAAGAAAGCGATCCGGTCGATGTTATCGGATATCTGGCGGATATGTGGCTGGTATGTCGTCTTTATGAAGTTTTGCACGATACATCGATTTCCGAATCCGCCGCGCAGTCGCAACAGCTGGAGGCGAGCGTTCAAAAAATGAAAAAAGATAAAAAAGGTATTGCTGCTTCGTTTAGTAAGGCCCGCAAAGGGGATATCGATAAAAGTATGCGGGAGGTTTTTACGTCACGGATGATGTCCGGCGGCGGCCGACGTTAAAGGAGTCGTACTTTGGAAAACGAAAATAAAGATTCTTTTGAACCATCTGAGCCCAATGATGGGAAACAAGCTTCACAGGCGGATAAGCCGTTAGCTGCAAATGCTCTAGCAAAACAAGACAAGAAGTTTCGCCGCGGTTTAGGCCGTGTTTCTTCAGTGCAAGGTCCTGTTGTCGACGTGAGGTTTGATAATCTGGATGATATCCCGGCTCTTTATGATTGTATCGAAGTTTCGACTTTTGATAAAAAACCCATTATTTTGCAGACAGCAGAACACTTGAGCAAAAATTTGGTGCGCACCGTTGCTTTGCATGACACGCTTAATCTTCAGTTAAATGCGCCTTGTTACAATACGTTTCAGCCCATCACGATTCCGATTGGCGATGAATGTTTTGGCCGTATCATGGATGCCGTCGGAAATCCGATTGACCAGAAGGGACCGATCAATGCGCCGATTCGAAAACCGATTCGGGTTTTGCAGCAGACAATGGGGTACGACCTTAAACAAAAAACAGCGGCCAAGATGGAAGTTTTGGAAACAGGCTTGAAATATTTTGATTTGCTTTATCCGCTGGTTAAGGGAGGCAAAACCGGGATTATCGGGGGAGCCGGGTGTGGCAAGACGGTCGTTATTTTGGAGCTGATCAATAATATCGTCAAGGAACACGGCGGGGCTTGCGTTTTTGCGGGGATTGGCGAGCGGATCCGCGAGGGCAACGAGCTGTTTCATGAGTTGACGGACAGCAAACTTTTAAACAATGTTATGCTCGCTTACGGGCAGATGGACCAGCCGCCGGGCGCGCGGGCAGAAGTCGTCAATACGGGAATTACGCTGGCCGAATATTTGCAGGGAAAAAATAAGGACATTCTGCTTTTTATGGATAATATTTTCCGCTTTATCCAGGGGGGGCAGGAGGTTTCGACGCTCTTAGGCCGCGTTCCGGCTGAAACCGGTTATCAGCCGACCTTGGCTTCCGAGGTCAGCGGTGTTCAGGAGCGCATCCGTTCGGCCCCGGGAGGCGGGTCGGTTACTGCGCTACAGGCGGTTTACGTTCCGGCCGACGATATGACCGACCCTGCCGTCGTTGCGATTTTTAGCTATCTTGACGGGTCTGTTGTTTTGTCGCGCGAACTTGTTCAGCGGGGTATGTATCCGGCCATTGATCCTCTGCAAAGCTCTTGCAGTAATCTGGACCCAAACGTCGTCGGGAAAAGGCATTTTGATCTCTCCCAGACAGTTATACAGCATTTTAGCAAATACAATTCTTTAAAAAGAATCGTTGCCGTTATCGGGGTCGAAGAACTTAACAAGGAAGACCGCATGGTTTACGGTCGCGCGCAGAGACTTTTGAATTTTATGACACAGCCGTTTTCGGTCAGCGAAGTTTTTACCGGAAAAAAAGGGCAGTATGTGCATTTGAATGAAACTTTAGACGGGGTTGAACGGGTTTTAGCCGGTGACTATGACAAGACCAAGCCATCGGACTTTTATATGATCGGCAAAGCGCCGAAGTTAGGATAAAGATAGGAAGGTTTTCTCTCTATGCAGCAGATTGGGTCAGATGAAAAAATTTGTGTCATTGCGAGCCACGGAGAGCGCGAGTCCTTTTTAGGACGAGCCCCAAAGTGGCGAAGCAATCTCTCTTCTCAACATATTTTAATACGGGATTGCTTCGTCGCCTTGAGTTATTGATTGGCTCCTCGCAATGACAGTCTTTAATTTCTCGTTGAATTGGACGTTCTTTTATGGTTAAACACAGCGATAAAGTTCTTTCCGACGAATTAGTCAAGGCGGGTCTGCTTAGTCCGGACAAAGCCAGTCAACTGCTCACAGAGTTGCAATCCTCGGCGGAAGCTTTGCATACGTATCTTATTCGCAAGGGATTGATCCCTGAACGTCAGGTTTTGGAAAAACTTGCCGTAGTCCAGAATTTGGCGTTTGTCGAACTTAAAACCATGGCAATTGATAAAGCGGTTGTCGAAAAAGTCCCTGTCCGCTTTGCAACGTATTATAAGTTTATGCCGATCAAAATTGAGGGGCGTGTATTGACTGTTGCCACTGCCAATCCTTTGGATATTAAGTTTCAGGACGAGATCCGCGTTCATTTAGGGTTAGAGCCCAAGGTCGTTTTGGTGCGTGAGGCTGAAATTGCGGAGGCGTTAAATAAATATTATGGACTGGCCGCCGACACTCTTGACCGGCTTTCGAAAGACACAAAAAAGTCCGGCGCTGATGAAACTCCGACGGCGTGGGTTGAAGATTTGGAAACCAATGCCAATGACGCCTCGGTCAGTAAATTGGTCAACGAAATTTTGTTGGAAGCTTATAAAAAGAGGGCTACGGACATTCATATCGAGCCGTATCGCAATAAGGTCCGCGTGCGTTATCGTATCGACGGGCTTTTACTTGACGCGAATATTCCTCCCGCGGTCAAACCGTTTTTGCTTTCGATTATTTCGCGGATTAAACTGATGGCCAATCTGAGCATCGTCGAAAAACGCTTGCCGCAGGATGGCAGTGCAGTCGTTAAGACCCGCGAGCAGGATTTGGATTTGCGCGTTTCGACGATTCCTACCCCTCGAGGCGAGAGCATGGTCATTCGTATTTTGCCGACGAACGTGACCCTTTTAAGCCTTGAACGCTTAGGGTTAGCAGAGAAAAATTTGAGTTTGTTCCGAGAGCTAATCCAAAAACCACACGGGATTATTTTGGTCACCGGTCCGACGGGAAGCGGGAAGACAACCACCCTTTATGCGTGCCTTAATGAGCTTAATACCCCGGACCGAAAAATCATTACCCTCGAAGATCCGCTGGAATATGAGCTTGAGGGAATTACACAAATTCAGGTTAATTCAAAACTCAATTTTGATTTTGCCTCTGGTCTTCGCAGTGTGCTTAGGCATGATCCGGATATTATCATGGTCGGCGAGATTCGCGATGCCGAAACGGCGGAGATCGCCATTCGCACGGCTTTGACAGGCCATTTGGTTTTTTCGACTCTGCACACCAACGACGCTGCCAGCGGTGTAACGCGGCTTATTGAAATGGGGTTGGAGCCTTTTTTGGTTTCGTCGAGCATTGAAGCGTTTATCGCCCAGCGTTTGGTGCGTGTCATTTGCAGTCATTGCAAAGAGGAAGTTGTGGGAGGTTTAGAAGATGTCCGTCGGGAAATTGCCGAAACATTCAAAATGCCTGACGCCAAAGCGATCAAGATTTATCAGGGCCGCGGCTGTGATCATTGCAACAGCAGTGGCTATTATGGGCGCAGTGCGATTTATGAAATTTTGGCGATGAATGACGAAATCCGCGCTGCGGTGTTAGCTAAAGAAGGGGCTGGTGTCATTAAAAGATTAGCGGTCAAAAACGGGATGACGACATTGCGTCAAGACGGCTGGCGAAAAGTTTTGGAAGGCATAACAACGGTTTCGGAGGTGATGGAAATTGCTGTTAAAGATGAAGAACTTGCTCTTTCGCAGCCGCTTAAATCCTCGACCCCTGCGGCAAATCAGCTTTTTGCGACGCATAAAGATATTTCGCGTAAAGTAACGCCTGAAATATTAAAGGCCAAAGATGAATATAATTCACGGACGTATTCGCGCGCCCAGCTACGGGCAGGGATTCGTTATCAGGTTGTCGTTCAGGACGACGATGATATGACGCATTTGACGACCGACGGTGTCGAGCATTCGTCCATTACAAAAGATATTAGCGCAGGCGGGGTTCGTTTTGTGACCGGGTACACGCTTGCGATCGGAACAATTTTGGAATTGAAACTCCAGCTGGAAAAAGGGGAAAAAAGTATCGATTGTTTGGGCAAAATTTGCCGCATCGAGGAGGATTCTGTTTCGGCGATGTTTAATCTTGCCGCGTATTTTTTGGATATTTCGAGCGCTGATCGTGTGAGGCTGGATAATTTTGTTCGTGCCAAATTAGTCGGTGTAAAAAGTCCTTCGGAGGATAGCTGATGGCGATGTTTCATTACAAGGCGAAGATGAAAAATGCCCAGACGGTTTTAGGGCAAATTGAGGCACAAACAAAAGACGAGGCCGTTGAAAAAATTCATCAACAGGGACTGATTCCGGTCTTTGTTGAAGACGCGGACAAAGGTCCCCTTGGTGATCGTCAAGGTGCGTTGCGGCCGCAAAAAATTTCTCCTGGGGAACTTTATATGTTTTCCCGTCAGCTGGCGAATTTGATCAAGTCGGGAATTCCTATCTTGCGCACGCTGGAGCTGATTGCCCAGCAGATCAAAAATGTTTATTTTAAGCGTGTGATCGAAAATATTTACGACGAAGTCAAAGACGGAAAAAGTTTTTCTGACAGTTTGGCGGGTTATCCGCTGATTTTTTCTAATTTTTATGTGACGATGATCAAGGCCGGCGAGGAAAGCGGAAATCTCAAAAGCATGGTCGCCGATATCGCCGCGTACTTGGATGAACAGCAAAGAATCGCTTCAAAGGTCCGATCTGCGTTGGCGTATCCGGTTTTTATGGGGCTGTTTGGTTTGGGAACGGTGGTTTTTATTTTGACGTATGTGATGCCGAATATCACGTCGATTTTTGTGAATTTTGATCAGGCGCTGCCTTTGCCGACACAAATTGTCATGGCTGTCAGCAACTTTTTGATTCACAATGGACTTTGGGTACTCGTCGGCACGGGCATAATTTTTGCGCTGATCAAACAGTGGGACAAAAGCAGGGAAGGGCGGCTTTATAAAAGTCAGGTTTTGTTAGGGTTGCCGTTTTTTGGTCCGTTTATTTTAAAAGTTGAATTAGCGCGGTTTTGCCGGACGCTGCAACTGCTTTTAAAAAGCGGGATTCCGATCGTGCGCGCGATGCAATTGTCTACACCGGTTGTCGGCAGTGAAGTCATCGCCGTCGAGCTGCGCAAATGCCAGGATGATCTTTTGGCCGGACGTTCTCTGGGGGAAAGTTTCAAAGATTTGCGGATCGTGCCCACCATGTTAGGGGATTTGATTGTCGTCGGGGAAGAGTCGGGTTCCTTGAGTGCGACCTTAAATGATATAGCCGACACGTATGAGCAGGAAACCAATGAGTTCATTAAATTGCTGACCACTCTTCTTGAGCCAGCGATGATTTTGGCCGTCGGGTCGGTGATAGGGATTATTGTCATCGCGATGCTTTTGCCGATTTTTCAACTGGACATCTTTGCGCGATAAAGGGGACGATATTAAAAAAATCCTGGGTTTGTTTATCTTGCTTTTTAATGGATTTATTTTCTTAAGGTTGTCTGCCGCGGCGGATTTGCCTTGGGGAGAAATTAAAGACAAACATTTTGTCATTTATTACGAAGAAAAAAACGATCAGGCTTTAGCCAAGGAACTTTTGCGCCGCGCAGAAGGGTATTATCAAAAAATTGGCGAGGATATCGGGTATTCGCGGACAAACAAAATGTGGACGTGGGAAAACCGTGTTGAAATTTTTTTGTTTGCCACACAAGCGTCTTTTGTCGCCAGCACCGGTCAGCCGTTGTGGTCGACGGGCTATGCAGACCGCGACTCGCGGTTGTTTAAATCGAAGACCATTATTACTTTTAAACAGGAAGAGAGTTTTGCCGACGGTCTTCTGCCGCATGAGATCAGCCATTTGATTTTGCACGACTTTATTCCCAATAATGCACGCATTCCGATTTGGTTTGATGAAGGGGTCGCGCAAATGCAGGAAAAGGACAAACGCTCGATGGTCCGTCCGATTATCAGATCGTTAATAAGCCGAAAACAAACGGTCCCTTTTGCGCTCTTTTTAAATTGGGATATCCGAAAAGAAAAGGACGCTCGCAAAGCGCAGATTTTTTATGCGCAAAGTTTGTCGGTCGTTGATTATTTAGTCACAAAATATGGCAGTGATGCGTTTGGCCGGCTCTGCCGGGCTTTGCGCGATAATAAAGATTTTGCGTCGGCTTTGTCTTTTGCCTATTCCGGCGTGTTTGCCAATTTTGATGATTTGGAAAAGAAATGGATTTTGTCTTTTAATCAGTAATAAAACAGGAGACTTGCTATGGATAGGGGAATTAAATTAACGAAAACAGGGTTTACGCTTATCGAGATCATGCTTGTGGTCATCATTATCGCCGCGTTGGCCGCGATGGTTGTACCGAGGATGTCCGGCCGCTCCGAGCAGGCCAAAAAGGCGATTGCTAAAACTGATATCGAGTCGCATCTTTCGACGGCACTAAAACTTTATGAGCTGGATAATGGAAGTTTTCCAACGACGGCACAAGGGTTAGAGGCGCTGATGAAGGAAACAAAAACAGGCCCTGTGCCCACCAACTGGAACGGTCCGTATCTTGAAAAAAAACCGATTGACCCCTGGGGTAATCCCTATGTTTACAAATCTCCCGGCGAACATCGCCGCGATTATGATCTTTCCTCCAAAGGCAAGGACGCAACCAGCGACGACGATGATATTGTCAATTGGGAATAAAATGAAGCGACCGGCAAAAGTCCAAAGAGGGTATACTTTTCTAGAGCTGATGGTCACGGTTTCGATTTTGTCGGTCGGGATCGTCGGGATTTATAAAGTTCTTTTAGCTGCCATGGATTATCAGACGCAGTTGTCCTGCCGTTTGTATGCTTCGAATTTGATGGAGCATGAAATCTCTACTTTAGAAAATCAATTTAGGGCCAGTGGAGAGTTGCCGCCAAAGGAAAATGGAAAGATTCTGGAAGTCCTTTTGGACCGACGCAATATCCTATTTCAATTTTCGATAGCTCCGGCAGCGGTCGAAAACAATCTGGCCGGTTTGTTGCCCGTGACAGTTCTTTTGTCCTGGCCCGATCAAGGCCGCGAGTTCCATTTAAAGAAAGATATTTATCTTGTTAACCTCAAAGCCAAGCCTTCCGTCGATGCGGTCGAACTTAACCCGTAGAAAAAATTTTTCGCGCCAGGCGTTTACGCTGATTGAAATGCTTTTGGTCGCTTCGCTATTGTCGGTGACCGGTTTGGCTGTCTATCATGCGATTGCCAACGGCCTTCGGGTCTGGGAATATAGCCGGCGCTATTCTGCCGAGGAGGATGTCGCGATTTTTTTTGAAAAAATTAGCGGCGATTTACAAAACGTTTACTCTTATTCTCTGATCCAATTTGAAGGCAAAGCGGAAAAAATATTTATTCCAACCATTGTCCGTATGCCGGCGGATGCCAAAACAGCAGATAAGGGGCGGATCATAGAGCAAATGGGTGCCTGTGAGTACTTTTTTCAGAAGGGAAAGAAAGCGATTTATCGTCGGCAAAGAAATTATAGCCAGGCGCTGAAAACAAAGCAAAAGCTTGAGCCTCAGCCTTTGGCTGGGTCTGTTGAAAGTTTGCACTTTACATACTTTTTTTTGGAAGACGGGAAAATAAAACCTAAAAAGTCAGTGTCCAAAGAGATCCCGTTGAGCGTTTTGGTTGAAGTGGACTTTGCTGAAGTTGGGGGCAATATCCGCCATTTACAGAGAATGATTAATATTCCCGTCGGTA
>CAZWOH010000034.1:13963-16382 GCA_964635405.1 uncultured Planctomycetales bacterium
AAGGCGCTGGCGATTATTCGCAGCGAACCTTTTAAAAACAAAATAAAAAATCCGCTGCAACGGATGTTAACGCTTTATCATAACCCTTTGGGTTTTCGTGACCTCTCGTTTGGGAGTGCACAAACGTCCGTTGGATATAATAAAACTGCGGATTTTTTAGAGAATTACGGCGTGACTGATGAAGCGCGGCGGTTAAATATCAATGTCGCCGATCGAGAGAGCATTCGCAAACTTTTGTTAGCTCTCGGGATTGCGACGGAAGATCAGGCGGATACGATTTCGGCCGCTATTTATGATTGGCGTGAAATCGGCGAAAGTGAAATCAAAGGTTTTGCCAGCGACGATTTTTATGAAAACCTGGAGTTTCCTTATCCCCCAAAAAAGGGAAAATATGAAACGCTGGATGAATTAAATCTCGTCGAAGGAATCAATGAAAAGATCTACGAAACGCTCGTTGATTATGTCACAATTTACGGCGGGGAAGAGACGAACATCAACACGGTTTCGTGGCCGGTTCTTGTCGCTTTGGGTTTGAGTGACGAACAGGCGAAAACGGCAGTGGCCATTCGTGCCGGGCCTGACGGACGGGAAGGGACTTTGGATGACTTTTTCTACGAAGACCGTAATATGCTTATTGCAAAAGTTTCGCAGGTTTTGACGCTCAAAGATGAAGCGGCAGACGAATTTTCACGCCTTGTGCAGAGAATCCCGTTTGTGACCGATTCGAATATTTTTCGGGTTCAAAGTTATGCTTTTTTTGCCTCCCGCAAAGAAAACTTAAGCATTACCTGTGTGTTTGATGCAACTGATGATAAAATCATTTTTTGGCGGCAACAATAATCTTATGTTTAATAAAGAAAAAAAATATATCGGTGTTTCTTTTGCGGACGACACGCTTAAGATCGCTAATTTTAAGATAACATCGACGGAAAAGTCGGTTATTGGCGTTGTCAAAAAAGACGTCGCTGGCATTGCCCCGGAGGAGTTGCCTAAAATTACGCGGACGCTTTTGTCCGAATTGGGTGTTTCCAAGCCGAGTGCGATTTATGTTCTGCCGGCAAGCCTGGTGACGACAAAAAATATTGAAGTCCCCTCCATTGACCCGGCTGAAATCAAGTCGATCATCGATTTGCAGGCCGGTCGCCATACCCCGTATTCTCGCGAAGAAATTTTAATCGGATATATCACCATCGGCGTTTTTCAGCGCAATTATACAAAAGTCCTCTTGGTCATTGTTAATCGCGAGCAGCTTTTAAAACAACTGGGATTTATGACGCAGGCCGGGGTCCGAATTGAAAAAGTGGTTTTTGCACCGGAAGCGATCGCTGTTTTTTATATTCAGGCTTTAAAAAACAGTGAAGAAAACAAGCCCGTGGGAATTATCGATATCGCGCATGATACGACGGATTTTATTATCTGTTGTAACAAAACCATTATGACAAGCCGCAGTATTCCCGTTGGGATGGCCCAATTGATCAAGGAGGGAACCTCTGCCGAGGAAAAATTATTGGCAGAACTTATCAAATCGATTGAAGTTTATCAAGGTGAGGATTTAGGCCCTTTGCCGGCGCAGTATCTTTTAACGTGTGACGACGGGAAATTGCAACAGTTGCAGCCGCGTTTACAGGAAAAATTAAAGGCCAATATCACCATTGCCGCTTATTTGGATTATGTCACTGCGACACAGCCGGTTATGCTTAAGCTTGTTTCTGATTATACGGATGATTCTCTTTTGGGCGTTATTGCTGCAGGCACAATGCTCAGCGATTTGAAATTTGACTTAACTCCCAATGAAATTCTTTCCCAGCGTGCCATTGAGCAAAAGGCCCGGCAGATTATTTTTTTGGGAATTTATGGTTTGGTTATCCTGGTGCTCATTTGTGCGCTTTCTTTTAGCAAGATTTATTTTCGAAGCGTGTATTTTGAAAAACTCAAGGCTGACTATACCGAAAAACAAAAAAATGTTTCTGTCCTTGACCGTATTGCGCAAAAGACACAGATTATTAAGGATTACACGGTTGACCGGTTAGTTTCGCTGGAGGTCATAAAGGCTCTTTATGATCTTATTCCCGACGAGCTGTACTTGCAAAGTATTAATCTTGAGGACAATGGGGCCATTAGCATTCAGGGAACGTCGGAGTCTATGTCGCGGGTTTTTGATTTTAATACAGCTTTGGTCGGTTGTCCGCTATTTAAGAATGTCAAAATCAAGTCCACAGCCAGCAAGCAGGAACGTGGCAAAGAAATGGCTGTATTTGAAATAACATTTCTTTTAGCCAGCGCTATGGATGAAGAACCGCAAGAAACAGATCAGGCGACAGAAAAATCCGCTGATAAAGGGCAAAAGGGCGAAAAGAAAGCCGGCAAGGACAAGAAGGAAGAAAAGGCGACAAAGGCCAAAGAGCCCAAGGAAAAAAGT
>CAZWOH010000035.1:0-9688 GCA_964635405.1 uncultured Planctomycetales bacterium
AACGATGAACTCTCGGGCTTTACGCTTGACATCCTAAAAGATCGCTTGTATACTTCACAGGCTAAATCGCTGGAAAGACGATCCGGCCAGAGTGTTCTTTATCATATTTTGAATCATTTGACGCGCTTGTTAGCGCCTGTCCTGGTTTTTACCAGCGACGAAGTTTTTAGCGTTATGCCTAAAGATGCAGCGATGCAGGCGGTGGAAAGTGTGCATCTTTTAAATTGGCTTAGCGTGCCAGAGAAGTGGAAAGATTCACAGGCGCTTAAAATCGAAGAAAAGTACAGACTTTTTATGCAGCTTCGACCGTTTGTAATGAAAGCGCTTGAAGAGAAACGTGCTCTTGGTGAAATTGGCAGTCCATTGGAGGCGGCCGTGGTCTTTCGGTCAGCCAGCCAGCGAGATTACGAGTATCTTCAAGGTTTAGGCCCTATGCTTGCTTCTCTATTTATAGTGTCGCAAGTGCGAATTGAAAAGGTTGCCCAGATCCCGGTTGGGTTGAGTGAAACTTTTGCGCAGACCCAAATTGGGATTCAACGTGCTGCCGGACAAAAGTGTAGCCGTTGTTGGAATTTTAGTACGCAGGTCGGGCATGACAGTCAACATCCAACATTGTGTGAGCGTTGCAGTCCGGTTGTCCGCAAAATTTTGATCGGATAGAATGCGCGTTTTTGCATAAGCGTTGATTAATCAAAGGAGACTTTAAGGATGGCTCAGAAAAAAACCGCTGGTAATAAAAATGAGCAGTTTAAAAAAGTTCTTTTAAAGGCTAAAGAGAATATCGTTCACGACATCAAAAATATGGCCGCTGTCAATTCTGCCAATAATAAAGACAATGGCGGGGATGTGTCGAGCCATTCGATGCACATTGCGGATGTGGCCACCGACATGTACGATCGCGAATTTAGCTTAGGGTTGGCCTCCAATGACCGGGAACTTTTAAATCGCATCGAAGCGGCGCTTGCGCGGATTGCAAACAGGACTTTTGGCGCGTGTTCAGTGTGTAAAAAGCCGATTGCGGCAGCGCGCTTGAAGGCCATTCCTTATGTCGAGACATGCTTAAAGTGCCAGGAACAGTTGGAAACCAAAAAAAGATAGTGAAAAACGAATCAAACGCTGCCTTTGATATTTTCTTGTCTTTAGCCATTGTTTCTTCCATCGTTTTTTTGGATAGACTCTCGAAAATATTTTTTTCCCACGCCCTTTCCCTGGGCGAGTCTTGGGTTATTCTTCGCAATATTCTTCACATGACCTTAGTCCACAATACGGGCATCGCTTTTGGTTTGTTTAAAAATCAGGGGATTGTTTTTATCATCATCCCTTTGATTATGATTGCCTTGCTCGTCTATAATTTTTATCATTACAAATATAACAATGAAAAGTTAAGCCGTTTGTACGTCGTTGCTGTTTCTTTGATCATTGCCGGGGCGATCGGAAACCTGATCGACCGGATTCTCTACGGATATGTCATTGATTTTATCGACCTGCGGATTTGGCCTGTCTTTAATATTGCCGATAGTGCAATTACCGTCGGGGCTTGCCTCTTGCTTTGGCGGATCAATGTTAAGGAAACATAATTATGCATCCTCTGATAGGGCACCTGGGCCCCTTTACTCTCTATTCTTTCGGTTTGATGTTGGCACTTGCGGTTGTTGTTTGCGCACTTCTTTTAAGTCGGGATGCGAAAGCTTTTGGGATCAGCCGGGAAATTGTTTTTGACCTTGTTTTTTGGGTGATCTTAGGCGGCATTATCGGCGCACGGATTTTCTTTATCCTTCTTAACTTTTCGGACTTTGCGGCAAACCCTAAAGAAATCTTTATGATTGTCAACGGTGGCTTAGCTTGGCAGGGAGGATTGGTTTTAGGCGGCCTTTCGGGGCTGTTTTTTGTCCGAATTAAAAAACTTCCGTTAGGTCTTTTGATTGATCTTAGCGCACCGTACTTGGCGCTTGGTCAGGCGATAGGCCGCGTGGGTTGTTTTTTAAACGGTTGTTGTTATGGCAAACAAGCCTCGTGGGGCATCTATTTTCCCGTCCATCAGAGCCGTTTGCAACCGACTCAGCTTTATGACACGGTTATGCTTACTGCGATTTTTTTCATTCTTAAAGCTCTGCAAAAAAAATTGCTTGTCCGTGGTGAAATTTTTGCCGCGTACTTGATGCTTGCCTCGATCGAGCGTTTTATTAATGAATTTTTTCGTGCAGACCATGTCAACACCGCGGTGGGCTTGAGTATTTTTCAGCTTGTCAGCGTTGGGGTTTTTATTTTTGGTTTCGGTCTTTTTCAGTTTTTGCGGCAGAAATCTAAAACGGTTTAAGTGATGACCCGCCAAACTCTTAAGGTCAATGAAACATCCGCCCATCTTAGGCTCGATGTTTTTATTGCCCAAAATTTGCCGCAGGCCCAATGCCCTTCGCGCACCTATGCTCAGCGTTTGATTGCCGCCGGGGAAGTTCTCGTCAACGGAAAATCACAAAAAGCAAGCTATAAAGTTGAGCTTAACGATGAGGTTACTATTGAACAGACCTGTATCGATGGGCCAAATTTAATCACTGCCGAAAATATTGCTTTAGATATTTTTTATGAGGACAGATGGTTGCTGATCGTCAACAAACCGATTGGCATGCTTGTCCACCCGGTGCATGGGCATCATGGGGGAACCTTGGTCAATGCTCTGATGCACCATTGCCAGAATTTGTCGGATGTTAATTTGCCCGACGACGAAGAAGACCATTTTGATCCGGCATTGATCCGGCCGGGGATTGTGCATCGGTTGGACCGTGAAACGTCGGGGCTTTTGGTTGTTGCTAAAGATAATCAGACACATGTTTTGCTGGCTAAGGCGTTTGAAAGCCGGCAGGTCAAGAAAAAATATCTGGCCTTAGTCTCCGGGAGCATCAATTTTGATGAGGGAATGATTGACGCTGCTTTAGGCCGCCATCCGGTTTATCGTGACAAAAAAGCAGTTGTCGACGACGACAAAGGCAAGGCGGCCGTGACCGTTTATCGAGTGATCAAACGTTTCGGCAAACAGGCGACCTTAGTCAGCCTGTATCCAAAGAGCGGCCGCACGCATCAGCTGCGCGTGCACATGGCGCATTTGGGGCATCCGATTTTAGGCGATGAAAAATACGGACAGGCTAAATCTTTTTCGCGTATGGCTTTACATGCGCAGTCGCTTGGATTTTATCATCCACATTTAAAAGATTTTATCGAATTCTCGACGGCTGTCCCGTCTGAGTTCTTGGCGTTTGGGGCTTAACTCGATTAATATCTTTACAAAAAATCACTTTACTTGCTTTGCATTCTCCATATAATAAATTTCGATTTTATCTTCTTAAGATTTATCAACGAGGAGTATATCTTATGAGTCAATCAGCAAAATCCGGCAAAGCGCTAACGTTTATTCTCATCGTTTTTGTGGTTCTTATGTTTTCCGTCGCAGCCATTGCGGTGTTTTTCTTTATGAAAGAGTTAGATGCCCATCAGATGGCAGAGAGCAAGGTTGAACAGTTGCAGGCGGTCGAAGCAAAATTAAATGCTGACCTCAAAGCAGCGCAGGACCAGATTACCCTTTTGGATGGCAAAAGAAAAGATGCTGAAGCGACGATAGAAAATCTGCAACAGGAAGTTGACCTGCAGAGAAATGCTAAAGAAGAAGTTCAAAAACAATATGAATCTGTGCAAGCAAATCTTCAAAAGGAAGTCCAGGATAAAGAAGAAGTCCGCTCGCGTTTAACGCAGGATTTACAGGCGGCCCAAGATAAATACAATGCGATCAAATCCGAGTTGGACAAAGCTTTGGCCCACAACAAAGAACTTGAAGCCGCTAAGGCCGCTGTGCAGTCTTCGATGCAAACTTTGCCGACGGCAGATGTTTCGCCAACCTCTGTTAGCGAATCAGCGCCTGCCGAAGCTGGCATTGAACTTGGCAAAATTGTTGTCAATCCTTCGCCCAATGGCAAGGGCAAAGTGATCAGCGTCGATTCTGATACTGACTTTGTGATCGTCAGTCTGGGAGAAAAAGATGGCGTTGCCAAGGGCGATTTGCTTTCGATCTTTCGCGGCGGGGAATATTTAGGCGACGTCAAAGTTTCGCGCGTTTTAGCGCAAATGTCGGCGGCGGATTTTGTCCCACCGTTTAAAAGTCAAAGTGTTAAGAAAGACGATCAGGTCGTTCCTAAAAAATGATTCTTAGCGTCCAGCCGGCAGAATTTTTAAATGGCCAAGTCCGGCTTGCTGCTTCAAAATCCTATTCTATCCGAGCTTTTCTTATCGCCGCTTGCGGCGGGGACTCCACTATTTTTTTCCCATCCGATTGCGATGATGCCAAAGTGGCCCTTGCGGTCGCAAAACTTTTAGGCGCAAAAGTCCATTCGTTTCGGGGCGAAAAATTTTCAATCAGCGCCAATCCCAAATTATTAAAATCAGCACGGATCAATGTCCGCGAATCCGGTACGGTGTTGCGGTTTCTCTTACCTCTTCTTTCTTTGCGTGGAAAAAACGCAGTCGTTTTTGGCGAAGGGACTTTGATCGGCCGGCCGAATGTGCATTTGTTAAATGCCCTTAGGTCTTGCGGGGTACATATCAAAGGTGCCGGGCCAAAGGAAAGCGTTCCGATCAGTTTGAGCGGCGGAAATTTGCGCGGCGGTAAAATTAAAATCGACGGCAGTTTAAGTTCGCAGTTTATTTCAAGCCTTTTGATTGCCGCCCCGCAGCTTAAAGAGAATTCGCAAGTTTTATTAACCGGGAAAAAACTTGTGTCGTCCGATTATATCGAAATGACGCTTTCGATTTTGAAACAGACGGGCGTTTCAGTCAAAAGAATTTCCAGCCGACAGTATAACGTTAAGGGAGGTCAAAAATTTCTTGGCTTGAAAGATTTTTATGTGCCGTCGGATTATGGTTTGGCCGCATTCTTAATCGCGGCCTGTTCGCTGATTCGCAGCGATGTTGTGCTGCACGGAACTTTTAATGACCGATTGATCCAGGCCGACGGGCGGATTTTGGGATTTTTGAAAAAAATGGGAGTCAAATTTAGCTTCAGCAAGGATGCTCTTCTGATAAAGGGTCCGTTTGCGCTAAAGGGCGGGACGTTTTCTTTGCAGCATTGCCCGGACTTAGTGCCGATCATGGCGGTTCTTGGACTTTTTGCAAAAGACGGGGTGCGGTTAACGCACATCGCTCATGCCCGGGCTAAAGAGAGCGATCGGATTAGCGATTTACGAGATGAGCTTCTTAAAGTTGGCGCTCGCGTCGAGGAACGAGCGGATGAATTAATGGTGTTTCCTCTTAAAAAATCTGTTTCAAATGTTGTTTTAGATCCCCATCATGATCATCGTTTGGCCATGGCGTTTGCTGTGATGGGTTTAAAAATCGGTGTGACCGTCTGTGACATTGAGTGTGTCCAAAAATCGTATCCGCAGTTTGTTGCGGATATGAAAATGCTTCGCGCGCCGTTTAAAGTTTCGCAATAATTTTAATTTGGGATTAAAAGTGGTTGACATCGATTTTCTTTTCCGATAAGATTTTATCTGTTTAAACGACAAAGTGTTAGAACAATTTTTTTCTTTCAAAGAATATTTTCTCGACGAGAACACCAAACATAAGGATGCCAAACATGCTGCAACGTTTTATGAAAGTTTGGAAAAAGTTTTATAATTGGGCGTTGGGGTTAATTTCCAATGATATGGGTATTGACCTTGGAACGTGTAATACGCTGGTGTATGTTAAAGGTGAAGGGGTTGTTCTCTGTGAGCCGTCTGTTGTTGCTATCGAAAAAGACAGTGGTATTCCCGTCGGGTTTGGCGATGACGCCAAAAAAATGTTGGGCCGCACGCCCGGCAATATTGTCGCAATCCGTCCGATGCGAAACGGAGTTATTTCTGATTTCGAAATTACCGAAAAAATGTTGCGTCATTTTATCAACAAAGTCCACAACAGCAAAGGTCGCGGATTTTTTCATCCGCGTCCGGCTTTGGTCATTGCGATTCCTTCCGGAATTACAGAAGTTGAAAAGCGCGCTGTCCGTGATTCCGCCGAACGTGCCGGGGCTCGCTCTGTTGATTTGATCGAAGAGCCAAAAGCTGCCGCAGTTGGCGTCGGCCTTCCCGTCGAAGAACCGGCGGGCAACATGATTATTGACGTCGGCGGCGGGACGACAGAATATGCCGTTATTTCTTTAGGCGGCATTGTTTATTCTAAATCGATCAAGGTCGGTGGCGATGGGTTGGACAATGCGATTATGGAATATTTGAAAAAAACATACAATCTTTTAATTGGGGAACGCACCGCCGAAGAAATCAAAATCCGTATCGGTTCGGCCTATCCGCTGGAGGAAGAATTAACGCTCGATGTCCGCGGGCGCGACTTGATTGCGGGGTTGCCCAAGAATATTACGATCACTTCCGAAGAAGTGCGCGAAGCTTTGCAGATCCCCGTTCAGGCGATCGTCGATGCGACAAAAATCGTTTTGGAAAATACGCCCCCCGAATTATCGTCGGACTTGATTGACCGCGGGATCGTGATGGCAGGCGGCGGTTCGCTTTTGCGCGGGATTGATAAGCGGATTGCCGAGGAAACCGGCCTTCCTGTTCACGTGGCCGATGATCCGATGACCGCTGTTGTTTTGGGGACAGGTGCAACTTTAAGCATGCCGGCTCGTCTACGCCGGCGCCTCGTTGTAAAAACCCGACTAGATTTTTAGTCTTTCTCATTTGACGTGTGTCCAGACAAAGAACAAAGTTTTTAACTTACCTTGGGCTTGGCGCTCTTGCTTTTCTTTTTCTTGTTGCCCGACTCCCGTTTGTAACCTCGATGAAATTTGCCGCAGTTGATACGCTTTCTCTGCCGATGAAAGTCGTGACATTCCCTTTTTTAGAAATTAAAAAAATGCTTTATTATCACGCGAGTTTTGAACAAAATCGCCGTATGCTTAAAGAAGTGGGAATGTTACGTGCCCGTTTGACGGCGATGAATGAAATCGATCGTGAAAATAAGCGTTTGGAAAAACTTCTTAATTTTAAAGAAAAATCCTACTCAGGTGTTGCCGCCAATGTGATTGTGCGAGATCTTTCCAATTGGAACTCGGCGATTATCATCGATAAGGGCAAGCGAAGCGGGATTAGCACGGGAATGCCCGTGGTCGATGCGTCGGGGATTGTCGGGAAAGTCGTTGAGGTTGCTTTTGACCGGGCAAAAGTCATTTTGATCAGTGATCCTAGTTTTAGCGTCGCGGCGATGGTCGAACGTTCACGGGAAGTCGGTCTTGTTTCCGGGACATTGACCGGCCAATGCCGCATGCGGTATCTTTCGACGGGCGCGGATGTCCAGGTCGGGGATGAAGTCATTTCTTCAAAGTTAAGTTCGTCTTTCCCGCACGGTTTGATTTTAGGAAAGGTCGTCTCTGTTGAGAATTCACCCGGCAATCCTTTTCCTACGTGTTTAATTAAACCGGCAGCTGCCCTCTCTAGAATCGAAGAAGTGATCGTCATCCGATCATCGACGAACATTGATAGAGATTAAACCCGGATAATTATGCAAAAGATTATTATTGTTTTTGTGATTACAGTGCTTTGCCTTGGGCTAGAGCTTCTTTTTTTGAAAACATTTGGGACTTCGTTTGTCCCGAATTTTGTTTTGATCGGCGTTGTTTTTTTTAATCTTTACCGCGGGCTTAATTACAGTTTGGGCGCGGCGTTTTTAGGAGGCTTTCTTTTAGACAGCTATAGCGTCGGGTTGCCGGGGGTCAATACTTTCACTTTGGTGCTAACTGCATTTTTGACTGGAACTTTGAAAAAATATATTTATCAGCCAGGCGTTGTCGAGTCGCGGGTTTTGATGGTTGTCATGGCGGCGGCTGCAAACAGTTTTTTACAATATTTTGTTAATCTCGCAAGCGCAATAGAAATTAGTTTTGGCGAAGCATTATTAAGAGGAATTTTGCCGGAAATTGTTTTAACAGCTCTGGTGGCATCTTATACATTTGAAAGGTTAAAGCAGTGCGCCTTAAAGTTATTGGCATAGTCATTTTTGTTTTTATTTTTCTGGTGGCTTGCCATCTTTTTTATTTGCAGATTATTCGAGGCGAGGCTTATTACAATTTAAGCGTTAACAATAGTATCCGCATTGTCCCGCTAGAAGCGCCGCGCGGTCGGATTTTAGATCGCAACGGCGTTGTCTTGGCCGACAATCGACACTCCTTTAATGTCACTGTCCTGCCTCAGGAAATGGAAGACAAGGATGAACTTTTTGATTTTCTTGCAAAGACATTGCGTATTGAAAAGAAAAAGTTATTGCAGCAATTTGCGCGGCGAAAAATTGCGCCGTTTTCTCCGGTCATTGTCGCCGAGGATGTGACCAAAGAGCAGGCTATGCTCTTGGAAGAGAATCGTTATCGTTTTGGCGGTGTTTATATCGAGGAGGCGTATAGCCGTTATTATCCATTCCATGAGGTTGGCGCACACGTTTTAGGATATGTCGGAAAAATAAGTCGTGAAGAATTAGAAGAGCTTAAAGACTATGGCAGTTTTTCTGTAAGTACGATTGGAAAAAACGGGATTGAGGATTTTTATGATTCTTTTTTGCGCGGGCATGAGGGTGGTTTACAAATGCAAATTAATAGTCGTGGACGACAGGTGCGTCTTTTGGGAATTCGGCAAGCGCAGGCGGGTCAGGATATTACGTTGACGGTGGACGCGAGAGTGCAACAGATGGCTTATGAGGGTTTGGCTGCTCGTCGGGGAGCTGTCGTTGTGATGAGTTTGGAAACCGGTGAGGTGCTTGCGATGGTTAGCTCACCGGCGTATGACCCGAATGTTTTTGTTGACAGCCAATTGAAATTTCAGGCGAGCGGACTTTTTAATGATAGCCAGGCGCCGTTATTAAATCGTGCCATTAAGGGGCAGTATCCGCCGGGGTCGGTTTTTAAAATTGCCGTTGCAGCGGCGGGACTTGCGACTGATCGGGTTGATCCGGCAACCACCTATAATTGCGACGGGGTTTACGAATTAGGCGCTGCAAAATTCCGCTGTTTGCACGTTCATGGCCCTCAAAACTTATTTCAGGGAATGATGCATTCGTGCAATGTTTATTTTTATAATATCGGCAAAAGTATAGGGGCAGAAACCATTTATCGTTATGCGCATCTTTTAGGGCTGGGCCGCCGAACGGGCATTGATATTCCTTTTGAGGAAAAAGGAAATTTGCCCAACCCCAGAGAGCGTGCGTGGTATACAGGCGATACATTGAATATGTCCATCGGGCAAGGAGATGTTTTAGCGACACCGATTCAGCTTTTGCGGATGGTTTCAACCATTGCCTTAAATGGCCGGGAAGTCCAACCGTATTTTTTAAAAGCGATCAATGGCCAGGAATTAGTCAAATTATCGACGAGCCGTCATGTGGGGATGATCCCACAGGTGTATGAAATTCTTAATAATGCGCTTCGCATGGTCGTCGATGAAGCGGCGGGGACAGCGCATATTTTGGATATTCCCAATATGAAAGTTCTAGGCAAGACAGGGACTGCGCAGGCGGGCCACGGCCGCGATAGCCATGCGTGGTTTGTGGGGTATACATTAGATACGCAACCACGGGTGGCGATTTGCGTTTTTTTGGAAAACGGCGGGTCGAGCTACAATTCGGTTGTTGTTACGCAACAGATGTTAACGCAAATGCGTGCGGCGCA
>CAZWOH010000035.1:9788-16267 GCA_964635405.1 uncultured Planctomycetales bacterium
AATGCGACGGGAATTGGAACTGCGAATTTGGATTTTTACAGCGTGCGTTGTTTTGATGGGGTTGGTTGTGCTCTATAGTGCAGCGTACCAAAATGCACGGGTCACGATTAAAGTTTTTTATGATCAGCTTTACTGTGCAGGGATCGGGTTTAGTTTGATGTATATTATTTCGCGCATCGATTGCCGGCGTTTCTATGAAATGGCGTATGTCTTTTATGGCATCATGCTTTTGTTATTGTTTTTGGTTTTAGTCAAAGGACGGTATGCCTTAGGTGCACAGCGTTGGTTTTCGATTGCGGGTGTCAGTTTTCAACCGTCGGAGATCGCCAAACTTGGTTTGATTTTAGCGTTGGGCCGTTATCTGAGTCATCGCCGGCCGATTTTTAAATTTGGGACTAAAAGCACAAGCCTGGCATTATGGAATCATTTAGTTGTCCCGCTGTTATTGACCTTGGTGCCGATGCTACTTATCTTTAAACAACCGGATTTGGGTACGGCGATTTTGGTTTTTGGGATTTTTTTTATTATGGTTTATGCTAGCGGTGTGGAATTGAAATTTTTAGGCGGGTTTAGTGTTTTGTGTTTGGTCCTTGCGCCTTTTATGTGGCATATTTTGCGGCCGTATCAGCGCGACCGGCTTTTGGTTTTTTTAAATCCCAATATTGATCCTCTGGGGGCAGGTTATACGATTATTCAATCCAAAATTGCGGTTGGTTCCGGACAGTTTTTTGGCAAAGGCTGGCTGGCGGGCACACAAAATCAATTGAATTTTTTGCCAGAACAACATACGGATTTTATTTTTTCGGTTGTCGGTGAAGAGTGGGGTTTTTTGGGTGCGATGTTTCTTTTATGTGCTTATGGCGGAATTATTTACACCGGACTAAAAATTGCCCAACAGGTCAATGACAAATTCGGCACGCAAGTGGCCGTCGGTATCGTCGGGATTGTTGCTTTGCAGGTGATTATCAATATGGGGATGGTCATGGGGCTTTTCCCGGTCGTCGGGATTACACTTCCGATGATCAGCTATGGACGAACATCGTTTATGGTCTTTATGATCATGATGGGATTTTTGCTGAGCTTAAGCAAGCGCCGCACTGTTTTTTGAGAGGAAAATTTTGCATTTCCTTATAGGATTCTTCAGAGAGTAAACTATAATAAAATCATATTTTGACAAGTCAATGAAAGGGAAAAAATGTCTACTCTTAAAGAAAACTTGACGCGTTCTGTTTTGAGTAATAAATATTTGCGACAAGAAATCGCGATCGCATTTTGTTTGGTTTTTTTATCGTTGTTAGTTTTTTTAGGATATCTTTTTCCTGGAGTTACGGCAAGTTCCTGGTTTTCAAATCGTGCTACGCTTCCGTTGGTTGTTGGGATTATTATCATAATTTTAATGTTTTGTTTTTTAATTATCTGGCAAATTGTCGAGCCTGTGATTCGATTAAGCCGGGAAACAAAAATAATCGCTTCAGGCGACTTGAGCCGTGAAATTTTTTTGGTTCGTCAAGATGAATTGGGGGAGCTAGGCTCATCTGTCAATGCCCTGACCCGCCGGATTCGCGAGAATGTGGAGGAGTTAAATAGTCTTAACAAAAAGACCGAAATGCTCAACGATGAGATTAACAATCGCATCGTAATGCTTTCCAATTTGATGGAGATCAGTAACGGCATCGCCCAAAAAGTTGCGCTGAAAGATATTTTACGCATTGCTGTGACCAAGTGTTTTCCCGAACAGGAAATGTCGTTTGGGTGTGTTATTCTAAAAGACAATCAGGCCAACGAATATAAGTTGCAATATTTGCATAGCCCCCAGCAAGAGCAGCTCGAACGCCGAGGCATTGGTAATCTTAAAATTTCACTCGGGCAGGGTGTTTTGGGCAAGGCCATTCTCAAACAGCAAGCGATTATTATTGACCAGAATACTGCGGTGACCCAGGAAGTCGAAGATTTTAAGGGATTGTTTTTAATTAAGAATGCGATTATCGCGCCTATTTCCTCGACGGGAAATGCATATGGTTTGATTATTGCCGGCAATGACCAGCCACAATATTCCTGCGGGGAAACACAAAAAGATCTTTTGCAATTAGTCTCCAAGCATATTGCTATTGCGGTTTTAAACGAAAAACTTTCGCAGGAGATCGAAAAATTTGAAGTCACCGATTCTTTGACAGGGCTTTATAACAATGCATATGCTCGCAGTCGTTTGGGTTTTGAAGTCAAACAGGCAGTCAATACGCAAAAGACCTGTTCGTTTGTGCTGATGAAAATTGATCGATTCGGCGATTATTTGGCGGCATTCGGGCATATCGGTGCCGAGGATGCACTTTTAAAGATTGCAACTGTTTTGAAAGAAAGTCTTTTAGCAGACGCTAAAGCGGCTCGATTTGCCGAGCATGAGTTTGCTTTGGTCCTTCCGTCGGTCAATAAACGCGAAGCGATTGCTTTAACACAGGCCATTATTGAAAAGATTGCTGCTAAATTTTTAGTGGATAAAGACAAGAGTCATCGTTTAACCGTGACTGCGGCGGTTGTTGAAAATCCGCTGGATGGCAGGACAGCCGATGAGCTTATTCTCAAGAGTGGTATTATTCTCGCTGACACCATTGAACAGGGTGGTAATCGAGTCGGTTATCACAAATGAAAAATTTCAAACGTGCAACCACAAAACAACTCGGAGAAGTTTTAGTTGAACGCGGGGTTATTGACCATGAGCAAGTCCTTATGGCAATTGCTTACCAGCGCGAAAAAGGCGGGCTTTTTGGTGAGGTTTTGGTTCAACTTAAGTTTGCGACCGAAGAAGATATTGCGCAGGCTTTAACCTGTCAGTACGGATTTCCTTATCTGCCTTTGGCCAATTATGAAATAGACCGTGAAGTTATTGCGGCGATTCCAGAAAATGTTTGCCGCCAGTTTTGTCTTATCCCTGTCGACAAGATTGGGAAAAGTTTAACTTTGGCGATGGCGGACCCTCTAAATCAAAATGCTATTGAAGATGTTGAGCTTATAACCGGTTCTACGGTCCAAGCTTTCGTGAGCACAGCAAGCGATATCAAGGAAGCTATCGCGCGTTATTATAAACTGGCAAGTTAACTTCTATGTCTTCTCTTAAAGAGCGCTTGCTCGACATTTTGATCTCCGACAAGATTTTAAAGCAAGAGGACCTTGACCGTGCGCTTGTTGAGCAGAAAGAAAAAGGAGGAGAGCTTTCTAAAATTTTAGTTCAGCTCAAATGTATCAGCGAAGATGACTTGACGCATGCTTTAAGTTCCGGCTTAGGCATGCCGCCGATTGATATTTCCCGTCTTAAAATTGATCCTGCCGTTGTCAAAATTATTCCTCATGATGTTGCCGCCAAGTATCAGATTATCGCCATTTCGCGAATGGGAAACAATTTGACGTTGGCGATGGCCGACCCGCTTAATATTTTTGCCATCGACAATGTGCAAGCATTGACAGGAATGAATATTGTCCCGATTATTACCCGTGCTTCACTGGTCCAGCAGAATATTGAAAAGTATTATGCGACGGATTCCGGTGAGGTTTTACAAAAAATTATCGCTGACATGAAGGAATCCGATGACATTGAGCTTGTCACCGACAGTGAAACACGGACGAAAGATGGTGTTGAAGATTTAAGTGAAGATGCGCCGATGATCAAGCTGACCGATACGATCATCCAGCAGGGGGTGCATGCTAAAGCTAGCGACGTTTTTATTGAGCCCATGGAGAAGACCGTGCGCATCCGTTACCGTGTCGACGGAATTATTCGTGAAGTCGACCGCATGCCCAAGGCGCTTCATTTGCCGATTATTTCACGTATTAAGGTTATCAGTTCTCTGGATATTTCTGAACAACGTTTGCCGCAAGACGGACGGTTTAAAACGATCATGGCCGCCAATCGTGAAGTTGATTTTCGTGTCAACATTTTACCGACGGCGTATGGGGAGAAAGCTGTTTTGCGTATTCTGGACAAAACAGCCGGAATTTTGGATTTGGGTCGCCTGGGTCTTGAGTCCGATGCGATGAAAAAACTGCAGGATTGTGGGCTTCGTCCTCACGGCATGATTCTTTGCTGCGGACCGACAGGCAGCGGAAAAACGACGACACTTTATTCCCTTCTTAAATTTGTGGATTCACCTGAAAAAAATATTATTACCGTTGAGGATCCCGTCGAGTATCAGATTAAAGGCATGAACCAAGTCAATGTCCGCCCATCAGTAGGATTGACGTTTGCTGCAAGTTTGCGTTCGATTTTGCGTCAAGATCCGGATATTATCATGGTCGGTGAAATCCGTGATTCAGAGACGCTTGATATTTCAGTCAAGGCAGCGTTGACAGGACATTTGGTTTTAAGCTCTCTGCATACGACGACAGCTGCCGGTTCGGTTGTGCGTATGATGAACATGGGCATAGAGCCGTTTCTTCTTTGTTCATCGGTCGTTGCGATAGTCGGTCAGCGTTTGATCCGCCGGATTTGTCCTAAATGCAAGGAACCCGTTGCGGTACCGCCGGATGTTGCAACAAAACTTAAGTTAAACAAAGAAAATCCCAAGCAAACGGTTATGCTGTTTCGAGGTAAAGGATGTAATGCGTGTGCCAAGACAGGTTATGTCGGACGGGTGGTCATTTGTGAGATTATGGTGTTAACGCCAAAAGTCAAAGAAAGAATTTTGGATCGTGTCGGAGAAATCAAAATTAAGGAAACTGCCCGTCGGGAAGGTATGGTCACCATGCGGGAGGACGGCCTCATCAAAGCTTTTGCGGGGGTCACAACGCTTGAAGAGGTTTTACGTGTCACAGCCCCCGATGAAGACTTGGGGTAATTGTTGATATTTTATGGCAGAGACGTTAAAAACAAAAATTATTAATCATCTTCTGGAATCACTCAAATTAAAAAAAGAGGATTTAGACGCTGTTTTGCGTCTGCAGAAAGAAAAGTCGATTTCCCTCGAGCGTGCGCTCATGGAAAAAGGGCTTATCAATGAAGAAGATTTGCTTTTGTTGCTTGTTAAGGAATTGCACATTCCGTTTATTAATCTCAAAAAATACAAGATTGCCCCGGATCTTAAGGAAGTCATCAGCGAAAAAGTCGCGCGACAGTATCATATTATCCCACTTTCCAGGATGGAGGAAACGCTGACAATTGTTATTTCTGACCCGTTAAATATTTTTGCTATTGATGACATCAAGAATATTACCGGAAAGCATATTGATGTGGTCATGAGTACTGATACCGAGATTATGCATGCAATCGATCAATTTTATGGATCAAAGGCAACTGCGTCGGTTTCGGATATCAGCAAAGGCATTGAAGTCAGTGAATTTGAAATTGTTTCCGAAAATGAAATCGTCCAGCAAGATGAAGTCAATGCTGAAGAAGGTGAACAGGCGCCGATTATTCGGCTCGTTAATCTTGTCATTCAAGAGGCGCTCAAGCAACGCGCATCGGATATTCATATTGAGCCGATGGTGGACATGGTGCGTGTCCGTTATCGTGTCGACGGGACACTTTTAGATGCTATGAGTTTTCCAAAAGAAAATCAGAACTCGGTTCTCGTTCGGTTAAAAATTATGGCACGGTTGGATATTACGGCAACACGCACGCCGCAGGATGGTCGTTTTAAAATGAGTATCGGAAATAAACAGGTGGATTTTCGTGTTTCGGTTTTACCGACGATCTTTGGACAAAAAGTTGTTCTTCGTATTCTTGACCGTAAAAATTTGTCGATCGGTTTGGATGGGTTGGGTTTTTCGCCGCGCTCGATGAAAATTTTGCAGCAGGGCATACATAGTCCGTTTGGCATGATTTTAGTCACTGGCCCCACAGGAAGCGGAAAATCGACGACACTCTATTCGATTATCAATGAGCTTAATAGTGTTGAAAGAAACATTATTACTGTCGAAGATCCTGTGGAATATTTGATAGAAGGGTTGACGCAAATTCACGTCCGGCCGGAAATTGGTCTAACGTTTGCTTCGGGACTGCGCGCGATTTTGCGTCAAAGCCCGGACATTGTGATGGTCGGAGAAATCCGCGATGTTGAGACAGCGGATATTTCGATAAAAGCAGCTTTGACAGGACAGTTGGTTTTTTCGACGCTCCATACAAACGATGCGGCTGGTGCTTTGACCCGTTTGGTGGATATGGGTGTAGAGCCGTTTTTGGTTGCCTCAAGCATTGTTTTGGTCTGTGCCCAGCGTTTGTGTCGAAAAATTTGTCCGCACTGCAAGCGTCAGGTTGATCCACCTCATTGGGTAGCCAAGGCGTTTAAAGATAAAATTCCACTGGGAACATTGTTTTATGAAGGCAAGGGCTGCGATCATTGCCGAAAGACAGGCTATTATGGCCGCATGGGCATCACCGAAGTTTTTGAAGTTGATGATACGGTGCGGGAGATGCTTATTTTAGGCAAGTCATCGGATGAGATCAAAAATTATGCGTGCAAAAATAATGGGATGAAACTTTTGTGGGACGA
>CAZWOH010000036.1:0-15959 GCA_964635405.1 uncultured Planctomycetales bacterium
CTTTTGGGCCAAAATATCAGCGGTTATTTAGCGATTTCTTCCTATTTGCATCAAAAACTCCCCCATAATAAAAGTGCGCTGGCCGCCATTGAGATGGCGATGCTCGATGCGCTGGCCCAGCAGCTTAATATCCCTTTATGGAAATTCTTTGGTCCGACGTGTGTGAAGCTCACCAGCGATATTACCATTGTGATCGATAGCGTCGAAGAAACAACACTCGCAGCCAAGAACTTTTATCGTCAGGGCTTTCGTATTTTTAAAGTCAAGATCGGGCGTGATCAGGACCTTGATCTTAAGCGTGTTCTCGCCGTGAAAAAGGCAACGCATAATTCGCCGATTATTCTCGATGCGAATCAGGGTTATAGCGCAGAGCAAACATTAAACTTTTTAATCGAATTAAAACGTCTTGGCGTGCGGCCGCAGCTTATTGAACAGCCGGTTGCCAAAGCGGATTGGGACGGGCTTAAAAAAGTCACGGCCAGCACGGATATTGCGGTTTGCGCCGATGAGAGCGCGGGCAGTTTGGCGGATGTGCTTCGGATCATTCGTGAAAAAGTGGCGAGCGTGATCAACATCAAATTGATGAAGTTTGGGCTGCTGCAGGCGCGTGAAGCGGCAAGTTTGGCACGCGCAGCGGGGCTGGATTTGATGATCGGTGGAATGATGGAAAGCCCGTTAGCCATGACGGCTGGAGCGCATTTATCGTCGGGCGTGGGCGGATTTAAATATGTGGATTTGGACACGCCGTTTTTTATCAAGTCGCAGGTGCGTATCGGGGGACTGCGCCAGATTTCGTATCTAAACTCCAAAGGCGTTTATGACCTTTCTAAAGTCAAGTCCGGTATCGGCCTTGTTCCCAATTTTTGATGATACATTCCCCCTATATTATCGTCGGAATCTTGCTTGCAATCGAAACATCTGTTTTGCTGGTCTCTTCCCAGCCGCGCTTTAAGAAATATTTTTCATTCTTGCCGCCGGTATTTTGGATTTATTTTTTGCCGATGCTTTGCTCAAGTTTTGGGTTTATAGATTCTAAATCTGGAATTTATGATTTAATTAGTAAATGGTTTTTGCCGGCGAGCTTGGTGTTGCTTCTGTTATCGTCTGATATCAGGGCCATAATAAAGTTAGGAAAGCCGGCGCTGTTGATGATGGCTGCAGGCAGTTTAGGGATTATGCTGGGCATGCCGTTGGTCTTTTGGCTTTTTAAAGGGGTCGTAGGCCAACAGATGTGGTCGGGTTTTGGCGCTTTGTCCGGGTCGTGGATCGGAGGCAGCGCGAATATGATTGCTGTTAAGGAAGCCATTGGAACCCCGCAGGCGGTTTTTACGCCGATGGTTGTCGTCGACACGGTTGTGCCATATGTGTGGCTGGGATTTTTGGTTGCGGCCAGCAGTTTTCAATGGCAATTTGACCGTATCAATAATAGCGACCGCACGATCCTTGATGATTTAGCCGCCTGCACGAAGGAACTTTTCAGCCCGGTAGCGGAAAAAAGTTCTTGGCAATTTACTGTGCTTATTTTTTTGTTTGCTCTGGCCGGTTCTTGGATAGCCCAATCTGTCGGAGAGCGTTTGCCGACGGTAAAAGATATTTTTTCAGCTTATGCGTGGACGATCATCGCCGCGTCTGTTTTAGGAATCGCGCTTTCGTTGACAAGGGCGCAAAAACTTGAAGGCTACGGCACCTCGCGCATCGGGTATTTTCTTTTGTATTTTGTGCTGACAACAATCGGCGCTAAAGCTAATATAGTCAATATCAGCGCAACTTTTGTTTTGATCAGCGCGGGGTTTCTCGCCGTAATCTTTCATGGACTAGGGCTTTTGCTTGTCGCACGAATTCTTCGGGCCCCGATGTTTTTAGTTGCGGTAGCCAGCCAGGCGAATATCGGCGGGGTAGCTTCCGCCCCGATTGTCGCACAGGTTTATCAGCCGGGGCTGGCCAGTGTGGGGCTTTTGCTTGCGATTTTAGGAAATATTATGGGAACGTATTTGGGAATTATTACCTCCCAGTTGTGTAAAATGGTGTCCGCATGAAAAAAATATATTGTCCGATTTTAGTCCTGGCGAGTTTGACGTTTGCCGCAGCCCCATCCGGGGAGAAATTAAATTATGCGGCGCCGGCGATGATGGCCAATGTTACAGCGCAAATGCAGAGGCCCGGATTTTGGATTAGCCGTCATCCGTCGTCCGATGCTGTTATTTTGGACGCTGCAGGCGTGGAAAATTTTAACCAGAAATTAATTAAAACGGGATTGACCAAAGATTTGCTGAGCGTTGATGCTTTTGACCGAAAAGTCAGCCAGTTACAGATTCAAAAAGAAATGAGTAAGTTTGAACGTGGTGATTATTTTGACAGGCAGGGAAAACCCGCTTCACGGGATTTTTTCCGTCGGATCAAAGAAAATATTGTTCTTGAGAATCCCCCAGATTGGCATCTGCGACAGGCTTTTGTCGTGCGGCAGACCGACCAGCGGCTTTTGCCGACAGACGAAATTTTGACCGCGCAAGCGTTTGATTTTGAGTTTGACGAAGTTCAGAATAGCTCTTTGGACGCCGGAGAACCGCTTATCGTGCTTTTTGAAACTTTGGATGAAAAATGGGTTTACACACAAACATCGGCCAGTGCCGGCTGGGTCAAAAAAGATGATTTGGCTTTTGTCGCTCCCGGCGAGTTTAAGCAAATGCTGACCAGTAAAGATTTTGTGGTTGTAACCGCTGCCAAGGCGGATCTTTACGTGGATGAAAAGCGTACGCAATTTTATGATTGCGTTCGTATGGGCGTTCGTTTGAATGTCGTTAATTTTTTAAGTGACAGTGTGGAAGTTTTGATCGCACCCGGGCGCAATTTGTTTATTGCCCGTCGGGATATTGCGGTGAGGTATTTGCCTTATACGCCGCGCACAATCATTGAACAAGCTTTTAAAATGCTCAATGCTCCTTACGGTTGGGGTGGAGCAAACGGCCAGCAGGATTGTTCGGCGTTTTTAAAACAGGTTTTTGCCAGCGTCGGTATTCAATTGCCGCGCAATTCCTCCGAGCAAGGACAGGCCGGAGAACTTTTAGGGACCAAGGGGCAAACCGAAATTTTTGAAAAAGCTATGCCTGCGATCACACTTGCGCAATTAAAAGGACATATTGTTTTGTATTTGGGAATGGTCAGCGAGAGCGTCTATGCCATTCACGCAGCGTATGCTTACCGGGAACCAGTTGAAGGCAAGGATCAAACCCGCGTGGTCAATCGCGTGATTGTTTCAGACCTTTCTTTAGGGAAAGGGTCGAAGAAAGGCTCTCTTTTAGAACGCATCGTCGCTATTCGTGCGGTCAAGTAAGGAAGGTCAAAAATGAATCGTAAAAAAATTTTTCTGTTGGGATTGATGTTTGTTTTTTTCGCACACCGTGCGTATGCGGTGCTTGATTTGGATCAGCTCTCGGATGCGGACATCAAGCAGGTCAAAAATTTGGTCAAAAAGCTCGAGCCGTTTATTCAAAAGCGCGACAAGACCAAGGACTTAGCCAAGCTGACCTTTGACGAGCTTTATGCGCCGCTTAACGTGCAGGAAAGAGCTTTTTTAAAAAGTTTTGAAAATCTCGATGCCAAAGCTTTGGGGGTCAAAATTCCTTATCGGGGATTGGCCAGCGGCAAAGAGGATTTGGTCCTCATCGTCGGGCAAAAGGTCAAGGTCCGCGATCACGAAAAGGAAAAGACGAAGAAAGACCGCCGTGAGCTTGCCCCGCAATTTTTGCCACGGAACGTTTATGCTAAGTACAATCTGATGATGGCCGCGATGAAAAAAGACATTGGCAAAAAGCTTTTAGTCGAGTCCGGCTATCGCTCCAGTGCTTATCAGTTATATCTTTTCGTTTATTATCTGCAGAATCATAAATATTCGATTCGTGAAACGGTCAAGTTTGTCGCTTTGCCTGGTTATAGCGAGCATGGCGCGCCAAAACATCAGGCGATTGATTTTATCAATGAGGACGGAATTAACGGCGAGGAAAATACATCGGAGTTTGATGTTTTGCCCGAATTTGCGTGGCTAGAAAAGCATGCGGCGAAGTTTGGTTTTATTTTGTCGTATCCCAAAAAAGCACCGGTCGGGATTACCTATGAACCGTGGCATTGGCGATACGAGGAAAAATAATATAGGCTAGGATGATTACATTTTTCGCTGGACGCTTGCCCCGCCCAGCGTGCGGGGCTACGCTCGATGATCGGCTTCGCTCTTCCCCTTCGGGGAAACCGTGCCCGCTTCGCCTCTCAACGCCAGCTTAAAATGTAATCACCCTAGCCTTGGAAACTCAACATGAAAAATAGCAACTTTCTTAAAAACTACGGCTTTTCTTTGTTGCTTTTTGTCTCGATTCTTGTCGGAGCATTCTTAGGGATGCTTTTTAAAGAAAACGCGGTTGTCTTTAAACCATTTGGCGATATTTTTTTAAATCTCCTTTTTACCGCAGTTGTCCCACTTGTGTTTTTTTCTATCTCGTCTGCCATTGCGGGCATGCAAGATGCCAAACGTCTGGCCAAAATTGTTGGCTCGATGATGCTTATTTTTGTTTTGACCGGGATTATCGCTAGCGTTGTGATGATTGTCGCGGTCAAGATTTATCCCGTCGCCCAAGGTGTTAATATCTCTTTGCCGGCGGTGCAAAATACCGAACATTACAGCGTGGCCCAGCAAATTGTTAAAGCGCTGACCGTCACGGATTTTGTGGAAATTTTTTCGAAGAAAAATATGCTGGCGCTGATTCTATTTTCTTCGCTGATTGGTTTGGCTACACTGTGGGCCGGTCAGGAGGGAAAAGTTTTTGTCCAGTTTTTACTTTCCGGCAACGCGGTTATGACAAAAGTCATTCAGATCATTATGCTCTATGCGCCCGTCGGGTTAGGGGCGTATTTTGCGTATTTGGTGGGTGTCTTTGGGCCGCAGCTTATGGGTTCGTATGTCCGTGTCGCCGCCCTTTATTATCCGGTGTCATTATTGTATTTTGTTTTTGCGTTTAGTTTTTACGCTTTTCTCGCCGGCGGAGCAGGAAATGTTAAAACATTTTGGAAAAATATTATTCCAACTTCCTTGACCGCGTGGGCAACCGGCAGCAGTGTGGCGACGATTCCGGTTAATTTGGAAGCTGCGCAAAAAAGTGGTGTTCCCGAGGATATCCGCGAAGTCGTGATCCCCTTGGGGGCAACGATTCACATGGAAGGATCGTGTTTGGCCGCGATTGTCAAGATCAGTTTATTGTTTGGAATTTATCAGATGGATTTTTCTTCGCCGATGGTGTTGTTGACGGCGGTAGGGATTGCGATTTTAAGCGGGACGGTCATGAGCGGTATTCCCGGGGGTGGCTTTATCGGAGAACTTTTGATTGTGACGATGTACGGCTTTCCAATTGAAGCGTTGCCGGTTATTTCAATGGTCGGGACGATTGTTGATCCACCAGCGACAATGGTCAATGCGGTCGGCGACAATGTCGCCAGCATGATGGTTGCCCGCTTGTTAGGCGGTAAAAATTGGAGGAAAATAGAAACGCCAGTGGCTTAAACCCGAATGGGTAGAATGACAAACGGGATCCCTTGGTGATAAAATCTTTTCTGAATCGCAAAAACGGTATAATTATGCAGTAGCCGGTCAACAAAAGTTTCTTGCGCAAAAACCAATTGCCCGCCAAAAAAGATGGTCCCCGGAAAACGTTTTGAGACGGTTTTAGCCAGGTTCTCCGCTTCTGCGACGATCTCAGTCCCCAGAGAGGAAATCTTTTCGGCATAAAATCCATGGCTATTCATAAACTCGACATAACGATCAAGGTCGTTTTTTATTGAGGTCTTTAGGCGGTCAACTTCTTCAACCCCTTTAAAATTTCCGGCATCCAAAACCCCGACTTCGATAAAAACAAAGTTTTTAAATTCTTTTCCAAAGTTGCGAATAACCCCCATAACCGTGTGTAGCCCCAAACCGTTAAAGCCGTTGACGAGGATGGCCGCTGTTTTTGCATCTTTATCGGCGGGAACTTGCCGGGCCGGATTTGTTGTGACCACACTGGCCGCAGTTTCAACCAAGACATTGAGCCGTTCGAGCATTTTGAGTGTGTCGCGATAATGATTTTTGATCAGGACCGCAACGCCGACCAAACATCCGGTAATCAAAAGCGTAACCCATCCTCCGTCGTGAAATTTAAGGACAATGACTGAGATCAGAATAAAAGTCGTCAGCGTCAGCCCCAAACCGTTGAGCAGGATTTTTTTCACCCATTGGCGCTCTTGTTTGCGCACTTGCCACCAGTGACGGACCATTCCGGCCTGAGAAAGACAGAAGGTGATAAAAACGTTGATGCTGTAAAGCACGACGAGCAGTCCAACCGAGCCATGCGTTGCCGCAACCGTGATCAAAGCGGCTAAGCCCATTAAGACAACGCCGTTTTGTGTGACAAGCCGGTCGCTTAAACTTGAGAATTTTGACGGCATCCAGCGGTCTAAGGCCATGTTCGCCAAAACCCGCGGTCCATCGAGAAAACCGGCTTGGGCGGCGACAAAAAGCAGCATCGCCTCAGAGATCAGCGTGACAAGAACAAATATTTTTCCCCACGGGCTTGCCCAGCCTTGGGAAATGTTTTCCATCAGAACTGCGTTTAGCGTTTTGTGATGCTCGGGGATCACGCCAAAAAGCAGATAAGCAATCATCAGTCCCGCGACAGTCAAAGCCAGCGAAAACGACATGTAACGCATCGTCATTTTTCCGGTTATGACTTTTGGTTCCCGCAGGATCGGCAAGCCGTTACTGACCGCCTCGATTCCCGTAAAAGTTCCGGCGCCCAAGCTGTAAGCGCGAAGGATCATAAAAATCAGGCCCATAACACCGACCTGACTGCTGGTTTTTGTGATTTCTGTCATGCTCTGATGCACGATTTGCGGGACTTCGGGGACGTGTGTGGCAAAAGAATAGATGATCGCAAAAACATGCGTTAAGACAAACGTCATAAAAATCGGGGTCAAAGGTACAACCGATTCTTTGACACCGCGCATATTAAGGACCATCAAAAGAAAAACGCCGAGTAAAGCGACAGTCAGCCGGTATGCGTGCCAGCTATCCGGCAAAAAACTAAAAAGCGCATCCGCGCCGCTGGCAATCGAAATGGCGATCGTTAAAACATAGTCGATCAAAAGTGCACAGCCGGAAATCATTCCCAGCTGGGGGTTTAGCAGTTTGCTGGCGACCAAGTATCCGCCTCCGCCGTTGGGAAAAAGTTCGATGATCTGCGAATAGCTTGCACTGATTAAAAAAACGGTCAAGGCCGAAAGTAAAGCGACAAAAATCCCTAAATAGTGATGCGACCCTAAGGCGCGAAACGCTTCTTCAGGACCGTAGCAGGAGGACGACAAACCATCTGCCCCTAAGCCGACCCATGCAAAAAAGGCGATCAAAGACATTTGGTGAAAAACATGCTGGTCTTGCGGGTTTTTGGCTTTGCCGAGAATCAATTTTTTAACGCGGCCGATCAGGGGCATCGTTTTCTCCTGTTCTGAGTATAAAAAAAGACCAAGAGTTTTTCCTGGTCAACTCTCTTAACGGTTTACGGAGTTAGCTGTCGGGCTAGAGGTAAGTGCCTCTTATTTTGTAGAGATATACGCCCCAAGCATCAAAAATTTTATTAGATGCAGTTTTGGTTCCCCCGTTTTCTACCCTAAAAAACTCCCAGGAGTTTTTTGGCAGAAATTCAACAATATAAGGGAAAATTATACGGATTTTGGCAGGTATTGCAAGTTGCATTTTGTTTATCTGTGCGCCTAAATTCTCCTTGAAAGATCAGGGCAGATGGGTATAATGAGGGCGTTTTACTTTGTATAATAAGTTCGAACAGAGGAGTTGAAAATGTCTGTTATCGCTGTCACAGAAAATAATTTTGAAACCGAAGTTTTAAAGTCGCCGCTGCCGGTTTTAGTCGATTTTTGGGCAGAGTGGTGCGGCCCGTGCAAGCAGTTAAGTCCGATTGTCGACGAAGTTGCAGGGGATTTGGCCGGAAAACTCAAAGTTGTCAAAGTCAATGTTGATGAGGCTGGCGAACTGGCCGCGCAATTTAATATTATGTCAATTCCAACCTTGATCGTTTTTAAAAAGGGCGAAGCCGTCGACCAATTCGTCGGGGCCATGGGCAAGACGCAGCTTTTGGCCAAAATACAACCGAATTTAGGTTAAGGGAAAAACATGTTGATCACTTTTTGTAAGTCCAAAATTGCGCACGCGACAATAACGCAAGCCGAGCTTTATTATGAAGGCAGCATTACCATTGACGAAGCGCTTCTTCGTGCGGTCGATATTATCCCTGGCGAAAAGGTTGAGGTCCTTAATGTCAATAACGGCAATCGTTTAGAAACCTATGTGATCGCCGGTAAGGCAGGTTCGGGACACATTTGTTTAAACGGTCCGGCGGCGCGTTTAGGGTTTGTGGGGGATAAGATCATCATTTTAAGTTATGCTCTTTTAGATAAAGCCGAATCCCAAAAAGCCAAAACCAAAATCGTTTATTTAAACGAAAAAAATCATATCCGGACATGATTCCCAAGCTGACGGTTCGACTTTATGGTGATCCGATTCTACGAAAAAAAGCAGCCGCAGTGACAAGCGTCGGTGTCAGCGAGCGGATGTTAATCAAAGCGATGTTGGTCGCGATGTACGAGAACAAGGGCGTTGGTTTAGCCGCGCCGCAAGTAGGCGTCAGCCAGCAGATTTTTGTCGCTGATGTCGGCGAAGGGCCGATGGCGATTATCAATCCAAAGATTTTAAAAAAAAGCGGGAGCGCCAAAATGGAAGAAGGCTGTTTGAGCATTCCCGGCATCAAGCTTAATGTCCGCAGACCCAGTGAAATTTCTGTCCAGTATACCGATGAAAATAATCAAAAAATTGAAAAAAATCTTACCGAGCTTCTAGCGCGGGTCTTTTTGCATGAAAACGATCATCTCTCCGGCAAGCTCATCATCGATTATGCGACCTTGGCCCAAAAGGCGCAAATGCGAAAAAAACTAAACGAATTAAAGAAATTAAGCAAAAACCTATGAGCGTTTCTTTGCCAAACCCAACGATTTTTCCGGTCAAAGTTGCGCGTTTGCCGACGTGGCTACGTCAACCTATTCCTGATGCCAAACGCATTGAAGGGATGAAACAGCTTTTTCGCGGCAGCCGGTTGCACACGGTTTGCGAAAGTGCCCACTGTCCTAATACCGGCAAATGCTGGGGGCAGGGTGTGGCGACGTTTATGATTTTAGGTGAAATCTGTACGCGCGCTTGCCGGTTTTGTGCGATTGATGCGGGCCGCCCGACAGAGCTTGACCTTGCCGAGCCACAAAATGTTGCTCTGGCTGTTAAAGAACTTGATTTGCGTTATGTTGTGATTACATCAGTCGCGCGTGACGATTTAAAAGATGAGGGCGCGGGCGTTTTTGCGCAAACAATCCTTGCGATCCGAGAATTGATGCCGCAAACCAAGGTTGAGGTTTTGGTCCCAGACTTTTCTGACAAGTTTGAAAGTTTAAAAACCGTCGTCGATGCAAAGCCGCAGGTGATCAGCCATAATATTGAAACCGTCCGGCGTCTGTCTCCTGTGATTCGTCCGCAGGCGGATTATGATCGTTCTCTGTCTGTCCTGGCGAATTATAAGAAAATCAATGCGAGCATTTTTACAAAATCAAGTTTGATGGTCGGGTTAGGCGAAAAGGACGATGAGGTCTACGAAGCGATGGCGGACTTGATTGCGGCAGGGTGTGACATTTTGACGATTGGCCAGTACTTGGCTCCGTCGGCGATGAAGCGTCATTTGCCGGTTTTGGAATTTGTAACGCCCGAGAAATTTAAAGAGTTTGAAACACTTGGCTATAAGCTTGGCTTTAAGCATGTGATGTCAGCTCCTTTGGTGCGCAGTTCTTTTATCGCTGAAGAAGGGTATAACGGGTGCATCGAATCATTAAGGACAGCTCGATAGGAACATGACTGACAAATTAAAAAATTTTTTCCGCGCTCTTTTGCCGTTTGTTTTAAGCGGTGGCCTGATGTGGTGGCTGTCGACAAAGATTGATTTTGCTCAAACCGCAGCCGTCGTTAAGTCGGCGGACCTTCAATATATTTTTTATGCTTTTGTTCTTTTTGTAGGGATCAATTTTGTTTTGATCGCCCGCTGGGTTGTTGTCATTAAAGCGTTAGGGCTGCCTGTGAGCTTTGGCAAGGCCGCACGGTACTCTCTGATCGGCCTTTTTGGAAATCTTTTTTTACCCAGTGCTGTCGGCGGCGATTTGATTAAAATTGTCGGACTGTGTTTAAACTCGCAGGATAAGCCTAAAGTCGTCGCTTCGGTTCTCGTCGACCGGTTAAGCGGTTTTGCCGGGATGGTGGTTGTGGCGATCATTTCGTTTGTGTGCGGGTTTCGCTGGATTGCCGATATGTCGGTGGCGCTTGCAATTGCCGCAATGGCTGTTGCCTCGACGGGTATTGCAATGGTCCTTTTTAATGAAACCGCTTATTCGTTTTGCTGTCAGATATTTAGTTCTTTTCCGAAATTTAAAAAAAGCCTGATGCAAATGCATTATGATATCGCCCTTCTTAAAGGCCGTCAGGATGCGCTTTATAAAGCAGTCGGGCTTTCGGCTGTCTCGCAAGTGGCTTTAGCGGCGACATTCTTTTTGGTCAGCAAAGCGCTCCATCAGGATGTGTCGATTTTTTATTTTATTATTTTTATACCTCTTATTTGTGTCATGGCAACGGTTCCCTCGATTGGCGGGTTGGGTGTCCGCGAAGCGGGTGCGGCGTATTTTCTTGGAAAAGTCGGTGTCGCCTCCGGTGTTGCCGTGAGCATCAGTCTTATAAACTTTTTGTTTATGGCTTTAGTCGGCCTGTTAGGCGGGGTATATTTTACCTTGACCCAGCCTAAGAAGCCATAAAAGCCAGACACCAAACCATTACTCGCGCAACCCTTTATAAAAATTTCCTTCAATGTCATTGCATTTTATTTTGGACGGTTATAATCTGATAAAGCAAGATGCCTATCTGGCTGTTTTGCGCCTTGAAGCCGGTCGTTTGGCGCTTTTAAAACAGATTGAAACCAAAAGCCTCCAAGGCAGCAGCAGCAATCCGGTCACCGTTGTTTTTGACGGGCAATTAGGCGGTGTCAAAGAACAGTACTCGTTGGGAATTGCGCTCGTTTATACTAGCGGTGAAACGGCGGATGATTGGATTAAGCGTTTTGTCGAAGACTCATCAACGCCTAAAAATATTGTCGTGGTAACCGATGACCGTGAAATCCGGCATTTTGTTCGTTCTTTGGGTGCGACGATTATGGGCACGCGCGAGTTTTTGGAAGGCCGTAGGTTTAGTCGGCGTCAAGCGGACCTGGCGCGTAAATTAAAAAGGGTCCAGACGGACAAAAAAGAAATTTCGAGTGTTTTGGAAGATAAAATTACCCGCGAAATGAGCCGCGTTTGGTTAAAGGACAGCCAATGATACGGGCCGTAAAATTTTTATTTCACAATTT
Organism: uncultured Planctomycetales bacterium; assembly: GCA_964635405.1. Taxonomy (GTDB): domain Bacteria; phylum Omnitrophota; class Gorgyraeia; order Zapsychrales; family JANLHA01; genus JADLGJ01. The sequence continues at coordinate 11,517 of CAZWOH010000036.1, forward strand.
TGTCAGTTTCGTAACTTCGACGGGCGAAGCTTTGTTCTTTTTGTTCGATGCTTTTGTCTGTGTCCTTAAGGGTAAAATCCGATGGAGCGAAGTTTTAAAGCAGGTTTACGTTCAGGGTGTTCAGTCGGTCGTCATTATTGCGTTAACCTCGCTGGCAACGGGTGCGGTTTTGGCACTTCAAAGCTATGTCATGCTCAGCCGTTTTGGTGCGAAAGAGGCGGTCGCGCAATTGGTTATTTTGTCTTTGGTGCGCGAGTTAAGCCCGGTGTTTAGTTCTTTTATTTTTTCCGGAAAAGTCGGCGCACGTATTGCTGCCGAACTGGGCACGATGAAAGTCAATGACCAGATTACCGCCACACGCGCGATGGGGGTCGACCCGATCGAATTTTTGGTTGTGCCCAGGATCCTTGCATGTTTTATGGTCCTGCCGGGACTTGTCGTTTTTTCGGAAATCGTCGGCGCTTGGGGCGGATATCTCGTCGGTGTTTACAATGCGGGGATTCCCGGTTCGACGTATATTCATCAGACGATCCATGCGGTGAGTTTTGTCGATTTCTTTAGCGGGTTTATCAAAACTTTTTTCTTTGCGCTGCTTATTTCGTGGATTGCTTGTTATCAGGGTTTTAAAACAACCGGCGGTTCTTTAGGGGTAGGGCAATTTACCACAAAGGCGGTGGCGTTTTCGTACATTCTTGTTGTTGTTTCAAATGTGATTCTAACAAAAATCATTTTAGCGTTTTGGGGATAAGAAAATTCTTCCAGGGAGGTTAAGAGAGTGAAAAAAATATTATTAGCGTTGGGACTCATCATTGTAGCAGCAGTTTCTAACAGCGGTTGCTTTTCTTCGTCGGGCCACGACACAGGGATGAGCGTTTATCAAGTCACAAGCCCCGAACCAGCGTGGATACGCAACGGCGAGCCGATTGAATTTGAAGGGGAACTGTGGTATCCGCGGGATACGGTGGATATTTTGATGGATTCGGAAGTCATGCCTTTGGGGGTTTATCGGGACGTGCCGTTTTATTTGCAAACCGTCGATGTCCGGCCCTACGAGCGGATTTATACAAAATTTGATAATAACAAATTCCGTGTTTTTGAAACGAAAGCGCCCGATGATAAAAGTAAAAAAGCTTTTTAAAAAATTTGGGAACCAAGCGGTCCTCTGCGACATCAATTTTTCGATGAAGCCCGGCGAGCTTTTGGTGATTTTAGGCGAAAGCGGTTCGGGCAAAAGCGTTTTGCTCCAGCATTTGATCGGCCTTTTGCGTCCTGACAGCGGGACAATCGAAATTGGGGATGTGGACATCGCACAATTGTCCGAGCGCCAACTTTTGAATGTGCGAAAGGACATGGGATATCTTTTTCAGGACGGGGCGCTGTATGATTTTATGACGGTTTTTGAAAATGCGGCGTTTCCTTTACGTGAACATACCCGCTTGAAGCAAAAAGAAGTTGCCCACAAGGTTAAAGATATGCTTAATTTAGTCGGCCTTGCGGGGGCGGAAGGAAAATTTCCTTCGCAATTAAGCGGCGGTATGCAAAAGCGTGCGGCCTTGGCGCGGGCGGTCATTCTTGACTCCAAAATTTTGTTTTGCGATGAACCGACTTCCGGGCTTGATCCGATCAAAAGTCGTAGTATTATGGATTTGATTAGCACGCTTGCGCGTAAGCTCAAATGCACGACTGTGATTGCGTCGCATGACATTTTTAATTCTTTGCGTATTGCCGATCGTCTGCTTTTGATCCGTGAAGGCAAAATTGTCGCAGAAGGTACGCCCGACCAGCTTCGCTCGTCGAAAGATGCGTATTTGCAGGAATTCTTTAATTAAACTGATTAGGGAGTTTCCCTTATGATGGAACAAAATGATTTTGTAAAAAAATTTGTCGCGGGCCTGTTTTTTATGACGTGCTTAGGCGTTATTGGGGTTGTGATTTTTATTATCGGCGTTGAGAAAGGATTGACGCAACCCAAATTTCAAATGAATGTGGTCTTTAGCAAGGTTGGTGGGCTTTCGATCGGGGCTCCGGTAAGGCTCTCGGGGGTGACGGTGGGGACGGTCAAAGATATAGGGTTTTTGGATGTTGAATTAGCCGGACGCGACGTGGAAGTTAAACTCAACTTGTATTCCAAATATCAAAAACAGCTTTTGAAAAGTGTTAAGTTTGCGATCATTACCGAAGGGGTTTTGGGCGAAAAAGTCGTCGAGATTACGACGTCCCCGGGATTTCGGCGAACAGATTTAACGCAAACCGTGATCGGCATCGATCCTTTGGATGTGCAAAATTTGACCGAGACTTTTGGCGATGCGGCTGGATCGCTTTTGCAAACTTCACGATCGATCAATGACATGATCCGCGAAATCAAGGACGTTTCGGGTTCGACAAAACGTCTCTTAAACCGTGTGGAACAGCGCGTCATCGACGGGAATTTATTCAAAATCTTTTAATGGAAAGTCTTTAAGGGCATGTTTATTTTGGCAAATCTTCTTATCACTTTGGCGCAAATCGTTAATATTATTTTGATGATTTTGTATTGGCTGATTTTGGTCCGTGCGCTGATTAGCTGGGTCAATCCCGACCCGGGAAATCCGATTGTCCAGCTTTTGCATCAGGCGACTGAACCGATTTTAGAGCCGATACGCCGTTTTTTGCCGGTTCTCGCCATTGACATTTCGCCGATTGTGGCTTTTTTGGCGATCTATGCGATAAAATCGTTTTTGGTGGCTACACTTTATGACATTGCCAATCGATTATAAATTTGGATAAATTTTTAAATCTTGCATAAGCGAAAGTTTTTGTGTATAAGATTGAAATGTTTATTGACCCCTCTTAAGGAGATTTTAAATGTTTGATAAAATGAAACAATTGATGGATATGAAAAGTCAGGCGGACCGTCTGAAAAAAGAGCTGGACGCGGTGACTTTGGAAATAACTGATGTGAAGGGCATCAAAATTTCGATCACCGGCTCTCAGGAAATCCGTGGGATTGATATTGATGAGACTTTCCTTGCTCCGACGAATAAAAAGCGTTTGGAAGCGGATTTAATGCGCAGCCTTAATGTCGCGACAAGAAAAGTCCAGCAGGTGGCCGCTCAAAAAATGATGGCCGCAATGCCGGGTTTAAAGTAAATTGTAAATTTCCGTTAATGAAACTACCCCGCTTTTACAAGGAGGATACACATGCCGTATGATGCATCGTTGGATAAGGAAATTTTTAAAGTGACCAAGGAATTTGGCGAAAGCCGTGTGACCGTCGGGGTTTTTTCGTATAACAATGGCGAAAAAAAATTGCAGCTCTCGCGTGAAAATCGCGACCAGAATAATGAGTGGCGTTTTGCCAAGTTAGGGCGGATGAATAAGACGGAAGCGCAAGAAGTCGCTCCTCTTATTATGAAGGCTATTGAGAGTATGTAATAAAACTTTTCTCAGTGTATTGTTATATTCCTTCTCCCCTTTTGGGGAGAAGGTTAGGATGAGGGGTTATTAAGAATAAAAGAATTCCCCTCACCTTAGTCCTCTCCCCGGTGGGGAGAGGAAAATGTAAATGTAAATGATGTTTTAGCTGTACATATCTTTTAAGGAGTTCTCATGGGACAGGAAGTGTATTTGACGCGCGCGGGTTTTGAAAAACTGCGCATGGACTTGGAACATTTAAAAACCACCGAACGCTATCGAATTTCGAAAGCAATAGGCGAGGCGCGGCTTTTGGGAGATATTTCTGAAAACGCCGAATACGACGCGGCTAAAGACGCGCAGGCGCATTGCGAGTCGCGTATCGCCGAGCTTGAGGCGAAGCTTGCTAATGTCCGCATTATTGAAGATCAAAATATTGCCTCGGATAAGGTTTTGATCGGCGCTTTAGTGTCGCTCAAGGACGTCAAAAGCGGTGAGCAAATGAAATATTTGATGGTGTCCCCTGAAGAAGCCAGCTATGAAGAGAGCAAGATCTCGATTTTTTCGCCTATCGGCAAAGGTCTTTTGGGCCACAAGGTCGGAGAATCGGTCGAAATCAAAGTTCCAGCCGGCATTCTGCATTATAAAATCCTCAAAATCGAGCGTCCGCTGTAAAGCTGGGAAGGCAAAAATAAATTTGCTATTCGGGCGGTTTTCTTGTATATTTTAGCTGTGTACCTTGTCTGTATTTTTCGTCTTTTTTAATTTTCCTTTGACAAAATTTATGTGTTTGACTTTTCCTAAAGGAGGAAAAACTCTATGCAGGCTCTCTTAAATCGTGACAGTCTAATATTTTTTAAAAAAACAGTGAGCAGTTTTATTGCGCTCACTTTTCTGACTTCTCTTATAGTCGCTCCTGCCGGGGCGCAAGTTTTACCGGTTATCACTGCGCCGGCTGCTGTCAGCGGGGCATTTGCGCCGCCGGTTTTGCTGGGCCTTAAAATCCATCCCGAAAATCCGCTGTTGTTTGATTTCATTGTCGATCAGGGG
>CAZWOH010000037.1:0-11936 GCA_964635405.1 uncultured Planctomycetales bacterium
TGATAATTGATGAGCCCCGAATCCACTTTACTAAATCCCGTCATTTGGAGACCTCAGCGTCGGATTTTACCATTTTTTCCAAAAAATGCGTAGAAATTTTGCCTTCAACAAATGACGGATGCTCCAAAATTTCACTGTGCAAACCAATGGTTGTCTTAATCGGACTGACATAAAATTCTTCGAGCGCACGGCGCATTTTACGGATTGCCTCAATACGCGTCTTGTCATGCACAATCAATTTGGCCACCATCGAATCATAATACGGCGGAATCGCATAGCCCGAATAAATATGCGTATCAACACGCACCCCAAAGCCTCCGGGTAAATTTAATTCAAGGATTTTTCCGGGCGATGGCATAAAATTATTGCTGGGGTCCTCGGCATTGATGCGACATTCAATCGCGGCGCCGGTTAATTTAACATCGTCTTGTTTGATCTTAAGCTTTTCGCCGGCGGCGACCTTGATCTGTTCTTTAAGCAAATCAATGCCCGTCACCATTTCGGTCACCGGATGTTCAACCTGAATCCGCGTATTCATTTCCATAAAATAAAATTCGCCGTTGGAATTCAGCAAATATTCGATTGTCCCAACCCCGCGATAATTGCACGCCTTGGCGATCTTGACTGAAATTTCGCCCATTTTTTTACGCAGCTTAGAGTCGAGGGCCGGCGAGGGCGATTCTTCCAAAAGCTTTTGGTGCCGACGCTGAATACTGCAGTCGCGTTCGCCTAAATGAATGACATTGCCGTGCTTGTCCGCTAAAATCTGAAATTCAATATGCCGCGGGTCGGTAATATATTTTTCGATATAAACATTGGGATTACCAAAATTCGCTTCCGCTTCTTTTTGCGCAATATTAAACGAACTGGTCAGCGTCACATCATTGTGACAAATGCGCATGCCTTTTCCCCCGCCGCCGGCTGCCGCCTTGATAATGACCGGATATTTGATTTCCTTGGCTACTTTAAGGGCTTCCTGCTGGTTTTTGATAATTCCTTTTCCACCGGGCGTCAGCGGTACACCAATTTTGCGCACCGTTTCGCGCGCCTGGACCTTGTCGCCCATCAAGCGAATCGTTTCCGGCGTTGGCCCAATGAAAGTGATATTGCAAGATTCGCAAATTTCGGCAAAGTGCGCATTTTCGGAAAGAAATCCATAACCCGGATGGATCGCTTCAACATCGGTAATTTCCGCAGCAGAAATAATCGCCGGAATATTAAGATAACTCTCCGAACTTTGCGATGGGCCGATACAAACCGCTTCATCCGCAAAACGCACATGCAAAGATGACGCATCGGCTTGCGAATAAATCGCAACTGTTTTAATGTTGAGTTCCCGGCACGCGCGGATGACGCGCAAGGCAATTTCACCACGATTGGCTATGAGGATTTTGGAGAACATGATTTTGAAAAATATAAAAAAATCAGCTATCTGCTAATTTTAGACTGGTTCAACAACAAAAAGGACTTGCCCAAACTCAACCGGCTCCGCGTTATTTGCCTTTATTTCAACAACTTTACCGCGGACTTCAGACTTGATTTCATTCATCAATTTCATCGCTTCGACAATGCAAACAACCTGGCCGACTTCAACGACTTGTCCGATTTCCACAAAGGCCGGCGACTCGGGAGATGGAGAACGGTAAAATGTGCCAACCATCGGCGAACTGATACTTTTGGTCAGTTTGCCTGGCTTTTCTTCGGCAGGCGCACTCGCAGTTGGCTGGCTTGCCGGTAAATTCGCAACTTTATATTGCGGCAAAGCAGAAGGCCGGACAACCGTTTCAACAAATTCCGTTGAGGCCCGCTTGATTTTGATTTTGGACCCTTCGCGCTCAACCTCAACTTCGGTTAAATCGTTTTCATTCATCAGTCCGATGATTTCTTTAATTTCCTTCAAGTTCATCGCTGTACCCTTTCAACGTATTGACCATTGCGAGTGTCGATCTTTACCCAATCCCCGACATTGATAAAAAGCGGCACGCCCACAGAAGCGCCGGTTTCAATTGTCGCCGGTTTATTGCCGGAACGCGTTGAGTCTCCGCGTATCCCCGGCTCAGAAGCAATAATACGGGAAATAATAAAATTGGGCAAGACAACTTTCACAATTTTATTGTCATAACACATTCCCGTCACTGTCAAATTCTCCAGAAGAAAACGCTCTCCATCGCCCAAAAGCTCGCGAGGGACAGCGACCTCTTCATACGTGGTATGGTCCATAAAATGCAAGGCCGTCCCGTCAGAATAAAGATACTCGAGTTCGCGCTCCTGGATTTCGACGTCCTCGAGTTTTTCGCTGGTGCGAAACGTCCGTTCCAACACAGAATCGGTCGTTAAACTTTTCATTTTGACCCGCACAAAAGCAGAACCCTTCCCCGGCTTAACGTGCTGGTATTCCATGACCATAAAAACATGGCCGTTGATGTTTAACCCGATTCCCGACTCGATGTCATTGATTGAAATTGTCATAAACGATCCATTCTTAAAACTGTTAAAATATAGTTACCATAAGCTTAGGTGATTTAGGAAGTCCTTTTGAGGCGAATTGCGCCATAGAGGCGCCAAACAATTGAGCCAAAAAAGGATTTCCTAAATCGCCTAACATTGACTTGACCGACTTAAAACTTCACACCCCGACTTTGTCACCAGAACCATTTCTTCGAGCCGCACCCCAAACTTTCCTGGGATATAAACTCCCGGTTCAACGGTAATAACCATTCCTTCTGATAATACCGCTCCACTTTGGCCAGAGAGTCGCGGGGATTCATGGATGTCCAACCCCACTCCATGCCCAAGGGAATGGCCGAAATATTTTGCCAAATCTAAACTTTCCAAATAGCTACGTGCGGCAAAATCCACATCCGCAGCCTTAACACCCGGCCGAATTTTGGCAATCGCTAAGCTTTGGGCCCGGCTGACCGCCGCATATATCTTGCCGTAAAGATCGGGCATTTTACCTAAAAAGAACATCCGTGTCAAGTCGCTCTTATATCCATCGATATCAATTCCCATGTCGACGAGGACAGGCTCATTGTTACGGATTTTTCGGTCGGTGACCCGAGCATGAGGAAAAGCGCAGTTAGGACCACTTGCAATAATTGGGTCAAACGAAAAACCGGCGCCTTTGGGCTTAACATAATTTTCGAGTTTCAAGAGAACATCTCTCTCGCAAAGTCCGGGACGGATCACGCGTTTAAGAAACTGATACGCCGCCAAATTGAGCTTCAAGCATTTGCGGATCTGGTCGACTTCTTGCTTTTCTTTAATCAAACGCATTTTTTCGACCAAGTCATTCTCACAAACCAGCTCGATTGTTTGGGGACAGGCTTTTTGCAGTTGCTTATAGCGATTGAGCGAAAGATGTCGATCATCAAAACCGACCCTTTGGGCTTTATTCTCAGCCAAAATCTCAAAAATCGATTTATTCATATCGTGGGCATATTGCTCCACAAATATGCCTTTTAGACCAGCTTTTGCTTCTTGAGTATATCTTGAATCGGTTAAATATATTGATTTTTTGGGAAATGACAGTAAGACGGATTCACTGGCAGGATAATTTGTCAAATATTTGATATTCGTGTCACACGTGTGGATATAGCTATCGAGCTTGTAAGACGCCAAAAGACTTTGAAATTTCTTTAATCGCTGGGACACAAAAAAACCTCACCAATCTGCTACCCTATTATCCCAATCGCCGCCTGAAGGCCCAAAAGATAACTCTCAACGCCAAAACCGCTGATTTGCCCATGCGCTACGGGCGCAATCAACGACTTATGCCGAAAATCCTCGCGAGCATAAATATTCGACAAATGAACTTCAACCGTCGGCAAACTGACTGCAAGGATCGCGTCTCGGATAGCAACACTGGTATGGGTATAAGCGGCCGGATTGATTAAAATTGCATTAAACCCGTCTTTTTTGGCAGCCCCGATCTTGTCGACAATATCGCCTTCATGATTTGACTGCAAAAAGCTAAGCTCAACACCGCGGGTTTTGGCAAGTTGTAGCAGACGGGCATTGATTTGCTCAAGAGTAAGCTGGCCATAAATGTCTTTTTCGCGCTGGCCCAAAAGGTTGAGATTCGGGCCATGAATGACAAGGATTTTTTTCATGATCATTTCTCTGCCTGGTCAACGAGCATGATCGGAATACCGTTTTTGATCGGATAGCGACGGCCGCACTTGGTACAAATAATTTTTCCGTCCTTGTGCTCAACCTCGCCGCGGCAAGCCGGACAGGCCAAAATTTTTAAGAGGTCCTGATCAATCATGCGTTTTCTTTTTTGAGCAGTTCAACGAACTTCATCTGCAACTCATAGACCGTTGCAGAAATCAAATTATCCTCTTCAGATGTCAAATTCCCTTTTGTTTTTTCACGGATCATAATCAGTGTATCGATCAAAAACTTCGCTTGCGGCAGGTTTTTTTCGAGCTTGCTATCGTCGAGCGGGTTAGGAAGTTCCCCCAAAAAGATCAAAGCCTGAAAAGCAAGGCTCGAGACATAATTGATAAAGTTGATTTCCATCGGGTCAGTCGGAGCTTCATCCTGACCGGACTGGTGCGAGTGGCCGCAACCGCAACCATCCCCGCAATTCTCTTTTTTACCGCCGATAAGAATTTCCTTCTCATTCGAAACTGAGTCCTTCCACGATTCATCAACATGCTTTTCACGATCCATCTATATGCTTCCTTTCAAATTTGCGTTAGGGTTCTCGTTAAAATGCTGCTTAGAATACCATTGCGTTTAACCATTGTCAATCGCAACGAGGCAAATTTGTGATAAATTTGCTACAACTAATTCTATATGGTATCTTTTGACTATAAAAGTATCTGAAAGGATCTTCAGAGTCTCGTGTTCTAATCACACAAAATATTATTATGCTAACAAAACCGTTTCGCACACCAGCTCATCGTCTTTTTTGTAAAGTGCTCCACACAGCGCTAGCGGCGGTTTTTATGCTCAGCATGATTGTCGGATCGACGACACCCCTTGGAGCGCAGTATATCTCTACACTTCCAAAACCCGGAGAAATGGTTCTACTTAGCCCCAAATTCGGCCCCGTCGTCCTCAAGGGCCTGACCATTCATCCTGAAAATCCGCTTGAGTTTGATTTTTTGGTTGATCATGGAGAAACCAAGCAAACCGACGAAGAATTTAAGCAAGAAACCCAAAAGCTTATCAAATATTTTTTGGCTGCGATGACAATTCCCGAAAATGAGTCATGGGTCAACCTTTCTCCTTATGAAGGTGACCGGATTATTCCGGATTTACTGGCTTCAACCGAAATGGGCAAACAAATGCTCGAGCAGGATTATCTTCTCAAACAACTGGCCTCGTCGCTGACGAATCCTGAAAAAGAACTCGGCAAAAAATTTTGGGACTCGGTTTATAAACGGGCATTTGACCTTTATGGGACAACAGAAATTCCGGTCAATACCTTTAATAAGGTCTGGATCATGCCCCAAAAGGCCGTCATCTTAGAGCAAGACGGCTATGCGTTTATCGGTTCGAGTCGTTTAAAAGTGATGATGGCAGAGGACTTTGAAGCAATGCAAAAGAATACCGTCATTGCGAGCAAAGCGAGTCCCTCGGGGACGAGCGAAGCGAAGCAATCCCTCCCTCCAAACGAGATTGCTTCGTCGCCTGCGGCTCCTCGCAATGACATAACGAGCCTCTCGTCACAAATCTTTCGCGAAACGATTTTGCCGGAGATTGAAAAAGAAGTCAATGAAGGCAAGAATTTTGCGCCGGTCCGCCAAATTTACAACTCGGTTATTCTTGCCGCGTGGTACAAAAAAAATCTCAAAGAAACACTCTTAGGAAAAGTCTATGCGGACAAGGGCAAAATCAAGGGCGTGGATATTCCCGAAAAAGACGTCAAACAAAAAGTTTACGACCAATACTTAGATGCTTTTCGCCGAGGAGTTTATAATCTCGTTAAAGAAGATTATGATTCGTCCTTGCAAGAGCCTTTGCCCAGAAAATATTTCTCCGGCGGGGTTAAATTTGGTAAAGCGGCGAGCAGCGCGCTTGAAACGATCCGCCTAGACATAAAAACACTTTCCAGCGCTCAAATAACTGCGATTTCAATGTTCCTTCAAGGACTTCTTGCAGAAAAAAGAAAAAGCGGTAAAAAACTCGACCGAGATACATTGGAGCGTATCTTGAGTGAAAAATTAAATGGAGAAAGCCGATCTTTTGCTCAAGCTGTCGCCGATGCGATTATTGATTCTGGTGCCCTTGATAGAGTGACTGCGTTATTCACAGAAAACAAAGGGGAATATGCCATAACTGCTGGAAAAGATTTTATTTTTTCAGCTCAGACTCCAGAAAAAGTCCTGATAAGAATTGAGCAGGCAATTACAACTTATTCAGATACCATCCTTAATGATGGCTCACGATCCTATAGTTATTTTTTAGCTATTGAACCATTTCGCATGAATGGGGATTTAAAAAATCTGGCTCGCGAACTGGCAGCTTTACCTCCCAAAAATAGAATATTTGGAACTGATGTGGCAAGAGAAGCTATTTTAAAGCCGAGTTCCGATATGACCCAAAAATCACTACGGATCATTATAGAGATTTTAACATCTCGCCAAAATGGACGCATTCAAAAACCCAGCGAGCGATACTTAGAACTCCTTGAGACGGCGGCTCAAAATGGACAAGCCCAACGCGGAACTCCAGAACAATGGCCTGGAAGTATTACCGAAATATCGCGGAATAATGCTGGAGAAGAAAATGGTTTTCTTACCCGATTTTGGGACCCAGAAAAAAATACGAGCGTTATATTTTTTCAATCCGCAACAGGTGAAATTCAAGAAAACATGATCGCAGGCAATATTACGGCGAATCCTTTTTTGCTCTCTGCCTTTGACGGGGATGCTCAAAAACTTTTAAAGTGGCTGGATGAAAAGGTCGTTGAAACTACTGATTTGTTCAATGGTCAAAAAGGACTTTATATTACAATCTTAGCTGCCGCATGGCAATCGGTTAAAGAGTTCAGCCGTTACGAAACAGATCCCATCATTAACCGGTTAATCATTCAAATCAAAACGCTCAATTCAACTGCAGGCGATGAACTTACCACGCAAATGGCTCGAGCGCAAACTCCTCAAGAAAGACAAAAAATTTTTAATGAAACACTCTCTCAAATCATGCGCGAGCTTTCCCGTACTCGGCCTGTGGAATCTACAAAAATTTTTGAGACACTGTTGCAGCTGGCAACCGGCATCATTGATTTAAAGGAAAAACGCGATGTCAACATCCAAATTGCTTACGATGCGGCTACTAATACAAGTACAATTAACAATGTTATTGTTAATGGCGACTGGAGCAACACGACACTTTTTGATACGATTGCTACTTCTGCAGAAATCATATCTCGCTTAAGCAACGTCGCTAAGATCACATCTTTAACACCCCAACAGCAAGCCAACCTTTTTCAAATCTTGACGAAAGCAACAACCCTCGAAGAAAACAGCTTCCGGTTAAACACTAATAAACGCTACGATCCAAGAGTTGAAATGATTTTAGCAGAAGCTTCTTCGATCGAAGCCAGAAAAACAGCTCAATGGATTCTTCGTGCCGCAAACAATACCCCCAAAGAAAGAAAAGAGAGCTTTATCAATTTTCTTGCAACCATACCGTCTAGCACAAACGCTGACAATTTCTTCACGGAAACAGCCAAACTATTAGACTTGAATTTGCAGCCGCTTGCTCCCGTTGCGTCGAGTACGATTATTGACCGGCTTGATGGAACGATAGAATTTACTTCCAATAAGGGAAACTCTGATGAAACGCTAATTACAATTTCCCCTACCGTTTCAAAAGGTCTCGGTGGATTTGAATCTACCACTCAATCATTTAAAACAGCTGATATCCAAAGTATTATCTCTAAAATCCCAGATGATATGTCTGCTCAAACATTTAAAAACCTTATTTCCATTGCAAAAAATAAATCGCCTAGCACAAAGGAACAAGGAGCTTTGCTAAATGTATTAGTAACGATTCATGGTTTAGATACCGCAGAATTTGCAGGGAGATACAGTAGTAAAGTTAATGAAATTCTAGCTCTATTTGGGCAAGTTCTTTATACGACAAAGTTAACAAGCGAAAATGACGCAAAAGAGGCATTTATAAAAGTTGCAGAAGAAAGATTAAGAAAAAATACTGATGATATTGACGCTTTAGAAAGAATCCTTGAGATTAATACCGTTTCAATAAAAAATTTAAAAAGCGGAGAAATAAAAATATTTTATAGCGCACGGACTGACACCAGTATTTTTACTATTACATACCCTGCTTACCAAACAAAGATGGGGAGCACCATTCCACAAAGAATTAACGTGTCTCATTTGCATACTCTCAACGGTAACTGGCAAAATTATTCCTTTGATGCATTTAATGATGCCGAAGGGTTCGAAAAGAGTGTGCGTGTCGTTGCCACCCAAGGCCCAAATTTAACATCCCTTCAACAATATAATTTTCTGCGGATCTTTGATAAAGCAACGGGCATCTCGTTTACGACTCCAGATAATAATAGAATTTACTATCAAATATTAAATCAAATTGATAGCTCTACTCCGGATAATGCAATGTTCCTTACCTCAATGAAAGCTGATATAACTCCACAACAAAAAAGTCAATTTTTTCTCGAACTTTTACCAGCCATGCTTATCGCGAATCCGGCGAAGATAACACCAGTTGCTAAAATTCTTGGCGTTGCTTTAGAGTCTAACCTAACCGTTGCTAAAGCCACAGCTGCGTCGAGTACCGTCGGCGGTATCGACTTTAATCCAGCTCTTTTAGATTTGCAGATTAAACGTGACAGCCGCGGTGTCCCGCTGCCTTTACCAATGCAAAACATTGATCAGATTAATATCGAAGGATTGTATCCGGTTATTCTTAACATACAGCCGGCTAAGATCGAGAATCTTCCCTTCTTGATGAGTACGCCTCCCAAGCCTGGGCCGGACAAGTTGTCGCTGGCGAAATAAAGAAACTGTGTCATTGCGAGAAGCTCCGAAGGAGCGACGAAGCAATCCCTGACAAAAAAACGAGATTGCTTCGCTTCGCTCGTCCCAGAAGGGACTCGCTATCGCTCGCAATGACACAATTCTTTTATCTGACAAAGCCTAATCTCTTACTGTCCGCCGCTGACTTCAAAAGAAATCACGACATTAAAGGAAAGTTCCGGATATTTTAAATCAGAGGGAAAAGGGGCAAAAGGGCTCGACTCTCGGACACTGCGCAAACCGACATTGCGCAAATATTCATTAGCGCGGCTGCGCTCACTAATAATCTGCAGATCTTTCAAATTCCCGTCGGCAGTCACAATAAAAGTCAAATAAACTTCGCCCGCCTGAAACTGCGGATCATCGATATAAAAATACGCCCGATTACGGATCTTGTCGCGAATACGGTCATTGTAGCCGACATAATTGGGGTTTGTAATCTTTTGCGTGCTGATAACGGGGACAGAGATACTGCGTTTTTCTACCAAGTTTGTCATCTTAGGCGGCTGTTTGTCGGGGATGTCGATCCGACGGCTGAGCTTGTTGCTGTCGCGCAAAAACACAGGGCTTGCGATTTGTTTTTCGAGCAAGCTTTTTGTCCTCAGCGACGAATTTTTTCGGGATTCCTTTAGGTCAGAAACACTGTCAATCTTCGCCTGACGCTCAAGCGGCTTTTCTTTGACTTGCGCATGATAGCGAATTTCCATTGTCTTGAACTTAAGTTTGTTCGACGAAGAAAGGACAAAATAAGAAAACACCAAAAAGCAGGCATGCAAAAAGCAGGATGCCAAGAGCGCATAATAAATAATGCGGTTTTCAAAAATATCTACGCTGCGACCTGGCATTGTCACGTCTTTGGGCATTTAGCGTTTTGGGTTGATTAATTCCCGCCAAAGATAAGCAAAAAAACGAAAGGTATCTTTAAGCGGATTAATTTTACTTTTTTCATCACGGTAAATTGTCTTAATCGGGACAGAAGTGACCTGAGCTTTAGCGCGGCAGGATTTGATCAAAACTTCGGTTTCAATTTCAAAATCATTCGACTCCAAAGAAATCGCCCGCAGGACATCGGCGCTGATGTAACGAAACCCGCACTGAGTATCATCAATGCGCTGATGACAAATTGCCGAAATAATCGACGACATAAAACGATTCGTCATCCGGCGCACAAGCGGCATACTCTTTGCATCAGACATGCGCGTGCCGTTAACGACACACATTTTCTTGCCCTCTGCGGCCTGAAAAAAGTTTTTTAAATCCTCCGGGTCATGTTGCCCATCCCCGTCCATGGTAATCACAGCTTCATATCCGTGCTCGAGAAGATACGCAAACCCACGTTTGAGCGAAAACCCTTTGCCTTGACGCGGATCATTGCGCAAAACTATCGCCCCCGCATTTTGCGCAAGTAAACCCGTCTGGTCGGATGAACCATCATCAACGACAATGACGTTAAGCCCTTGAGCGGCCACCATCATAACAAGACGGCTAATTTCTTTTGCCTCATTGTGAGCTGGAATCAGGACACAGATTTTCAATGGATAACCTCGCTACAATTATGTAATCCGTTCGTCTAGGTCGGCCAAACGATTGGCTTTCTCATTCCAAAATTCACGAAACATAAGCCATTGTGTCGGATAAGCGTGGATCTTTTTTTCGATGACATTCGCATATTGACTGACAAGCGCGGTCATATCTTTTTGTTCGATCTGGCCGCTACTCGAAAAGGATGGATAAATCGGTTTTTCAAACTGCAAACTAAATGTATCGTCGGCTTCACGTAAAAAAAACGTCGGTAGAATCACCGCACCTGTTTTATACGCAAACAATGCCGCGCCCTTAGGGATTAAAATGTCGCGTCCCAAAAACATGACCCGCTCGCCGCTGCTGGTAAAATCACGGTCCGCCAAAAGTGCGACAAACTTATTTTCCTTTAAAGCAGCCAGGCACTTGTGGACAGCCTGACGGATAGGGACACTGATAACTCCCCGCAACTCTCGTTGCTTATTAAAAAGTTCGTTGACCGGTCGTTCTTTGTGCGACAAGGTAATTGCCATCATCGGATACCCCAGCATCCCCATCACCAAACCACCCAACTCCCAATTGCCGATATGCGCAGTCAACATGATAACGCCTTTTCCCGCCGAAATAGCTTCGTCCAGATATTGACGATTGCTAATCTTGACTTTATCTTTAATAAATTTTTCGTCGAGACTGTTGGCGATGCCAAAAAACTCGACTAAATATTTTCCAAAATTTCGAAAAACATCCCTCGATGCAGCCCTTACGTCGTGCTCAGGCCCAAGAATAACTTTTAAATTACTTTTGACAGCCCAGCGGTCACGAAAAGACAAAAAATAATGGATGTCCGAAAGAAAAATCGCCAGTTGATATGCTGTCTTTAAGGATATCCGCCGAATTAAAAACTGGCCGAATTTATAAAGATAAAATTTGAACATAAAAAATTGGTTAATGCCCTTTTTGTACGGGGCCGTCTAAAATCAAGCGGGCCACATCATAGGCGGCGTTGGGCTTGCCAAAAGCTAGGGCGGCCTTGCGCATCATATCCAGTCGATCCGAAGACCGCAAGAGAATCTCTATTTCTTCCCCTACATCACTGGTCTTATCGATTCGAATACCAATCCCGTTTTTTAAAAGAAAATCCGTGTTGCGCATTTCCTGTCCGGGAATGGGGTTGACAATCACCATCGGCAAACCCTTTGTGAGGCATTCACTCGTCGTCATTCCGCCGGGCTTTGTGACAATAAGAGTGGAGACTTCCATCAGTTCATTGACATTTTTGGCATACTCAAAACTGACAAGCTTTTTGGAAAAATGCTTTTTTTCATGGTCCAGCCACTTTTGCAATTTTTTGTTTGTGCCGGTAATGACGATCATCTGCAGAGGCGCGTCAATTTTTTG
>CAZWOH010000037.1:12036-14765 GCA_964635405.1 uncultured Planctomycetales bacterium
AGATTATGCGCAACCTTGTAATCAGCAACCATGCCGCAGGGAAAAGCTTGCGTGCAAACAACCGTGTCGGGCTGATACTCGGCAAAAAGTTTGGCTAATTTCTTGTGGCTCGTTTTATGCAAAAATTTTTTGATCGACTGGGATTTTTTGACGATGTTGGGATTGTCATAAAGGTAATCCCACACTTTAGGGGTGCGCTTGATGACACTCATATAAGCGCGGTTGACCACTTGTTCTAGAATTGGATAAGTGTACCCAAACCCGTTGACGCCGGGAGCTTCTATCGTCGGGTCCAACTCGCGCAGGGCACGCTGAATGGCGACTGTCGCCTGACGATGTCCGGAAACTTTTGTAATATACATCAAAAGAACTTTACGCTTTTTTCGTATTTCTTTATCCATATCTTCCTCTTTAAACAGCTTAACTCAAATCCGTGTCTGCATTTCCCCTGCGATGATCTTACTCAATAACAGCCAAAACTTGACCGATCAGAGCTTCATTGCCTTCAGAGACAAGAATCTCTTTAACAACACCGCTAAAGTCCGACGTGACATTAAACGACGCCTTGTCTGTGACCAGCTCAACAAGCTCGCTGTCTTTATCGACTTGATCGCCAAGTTTGCAATGCCAAAAAGCGACGGTCGCTTTTTCTATTCCTTCACCTAAATGGGGTAAAATAACTTGCGCCATAATCTTGTTTAACGTCCAAAATGTTTGGTTACAAAAAATAACAGGAAATAAATCATTGCTATTATACTCAAAATTGTTTTCAACGAAACGAAATTCTCTAAAGCTTAAACTGTTTTGAAAAGACTGCCGCAAAGATTGTCTTAGCTTCATTAAAATCCACCGGCCTTGAGAGAATCTTCTCAATCGACGTCATTTGCACGCCCAAGCCGCAAGGATTAATCAGCGAAAAGAGTTCCAAATCTGTACTAATATTAATTCCCAGTCCATGAAACGCAACCCATTTCTTTGCGCCAACGCCAATCGACACAATTTTTTTAGCGCCCACCCAAACGCCAGTCTTGCCCGGATTTCTTAAGGAGCAAATCCCATAGCCTTGCAAAAATTCGATAGCCGCTTCTTCTAAATCATGCAAATACTGCTTTAGATCTTTCCCGTGCTTTTTCAAATCTAAAATCGGATAAACAACCAATTGGCCCGGCGCGTGCAAAGTGACCTCCCCGCCGCGGTCAATTGAAACAACATTGATGCCCCGCCGGGACAACTCGCTTTTGGAAGCTAAAATATAACGTTGATCAGCCAAACGCCCCAAAGTCAAAACACACGGATGCTCGCAAAGAAATATTTTTTCCTGTGCGCCAGCGGCAACTTGGAGAACCGCTTCTTTTTGCAAACGATATGCGTCTTGATAATCAATCAAACCAAGGTCGACAAAACACGCGCCAACATTTTTTAAACCCTGATTTTGCATAAATGAAAAAATAAACCCCGAAGCTCTATTAAGCGAATCGGGGTTTTTTGTTAATCGCACAATTTTAAACAGATTTAAGTTTTCGGCAAATCGCCTCGGCCATCTCTTGCGTCCCGACGGATGTCGGATCATTTCGATCTGCCTTAAGGTCATACGTCACATCTTTGCCCTGCCGCAAAACCGCCTTAACCGCTTCCTCAAGACGATCCGCAGCCTTTTCCTCCTTCAAATGGCGCAGCATCAGCACACCTGAAAGAATAGTCGCCGTCGGATTGACTTTATTCTGTCGGGCATACTTAGGCGCCGAGCCATGCACCGGCTCAAACAAAGCGATTTCATCGCCAAAATTAGCCCCCGGCGCAATTCCAAGCCCGCCGACAAGTCCGGCGCACAAATCCGAAACAATATCGCCATAAAGATTCGGCAAAACCAAAACATCATAAAGCTCAGGTTTTTGGACCAATTGCATGCACATATTGTCGACGATGACATCCTGAAATTCGACTTTCCCTGCATATTCGCTTGCCACTTCGCGCGCGGTACGCAAAAAAAGCCCGTCAGAAAACTTCATGATATTCGCTTTATGAACAGCAGTCACTTTTTTGCGATTATGTTTCACGGCATAGTCGAAAGCATATTTGACAATCCGTCGGCTGGCCGTAACCGAAATCGGTTTGATCGAAATTGCGGAATCTTCGCGGATTTTTCGCGATGACATACCGTTGATTGTCGTGATCAACTGTTTGGCTTCGGCGGTATTGATATCAAACTCAATGCCCGCATAAAGGTCTTCTGTATTTTCACGAAAAATCATCAAATCGACTTCTGGATATTTGCATTTGGTCCCTTCATAAAATTTACACGGACGCACACAGGCAAAAAGATCCAAAGCTTGACGCAACTGCACGTTGACCGAACGAAAACCTTTGCCCACCGGCGTTGCAATCGGTCCTTTGATCGCCACTTTATTGCGGCGCACCGAATCTAAAACCGGCTCTGGCAGGGGCGTCCCAAATTTTGCGATTGCCTGTTCCCCGACGAGATATTCGTCCCACTCAATTTTAACACCCGTGGCATCGACACACTTTCGCATGGCCAGGGCAACTTCCGGGCCGATACCGTCACCCGGCAATAATGTAACTTTGTAAGACATAGTTTTCCTTTATTTTTTTGTGCCCGGCTTGCCGCTGTTGAGCAATTGGCGAAATTCTTCTTTATTTTTAACGTTTTCAATAGCTGTTTCGTAAGTAATCGTGCCTTGCTGATAGAGCTTTTGCAAAGACTTATCCAT
>CAZWOH010000038.1:0-2260 GCA_964635405.1 uncultured Planctomycetales bacterium
TTTTTTGTTACGTAAAATTTGCTGTTCCCAGGCTGTCACCCAACCGATATTCCGGCTAAAAGCTTTGTCATAATCAAAGGTTTTCTCAGTGTTCATATCGCCTCATTTGATCGGCATTTAATAATTTTTTAAAATTCCTCTAGCACAGCACCTGTTGAAATCGTGTAGCTGTGTTTGCCTGTTGAACTGCTAAGCGGCACAGCAGAAATGAAGTATGAATACGGGTCTAAAACATCAGCCACATAACTAAAGCCGTTTCGAGCTGTTGTAAAATAATCGGAATTCAGATACGGCGGTATTGCGCCGACAAGGGAGGTTGTATCCGGAGGGTATTCATTATTTAAAGCGTAATAATTTTCAAGAGAACTGGATATGGTTCTCAGCGTTGCCTGGGCGGAAGACTCATTAGCCTGAATTTTGGCTTTGATAAGATTTGGCATAGCAATGGTTGCCAAAAGTCCGATGATGATAACGATGATCAAAATCTCAACGAGGGTAAATCCGCTTTTATTTTTCATTTTTTGTTTCCAAGCAAAGGTTTAATTTTGAAATATTCCCCTGGCCGGTATCCGCCGTAGCCTTCTGTGGTTTTCACTGCTGGTGCAGATTGTTCGATTTGTTCGACCGGCGAAGGTCCCGTCGGTGCTGCGGTAACGTTTGGCGAAACTACTGGTGGATTTAAAACATTGCGGATCGCATTAATATCATTGCCATAAATTAAACTTGGGCCGATCCGTGTAATCGGAAGTTCTGCATTCCCTGAGGTTTTGTAAAAGTCAATCCCGACTTGTGAATTTTCAACATCATAAGACGAAAATTTAATTTGATGGACGTCAAGAAGAGTCAACAGGCGCGTACAATCCTGACAGTTGGATTTTATAAAAACTTCAACTTCCGGGTGGGGGGTTGGAGATTGTTGATTTGCTGGCAGGGTTTGTTGCTCATTAGTCAGCAAAGGGTTTTCAGGTACGACAGCTTCTGAGGTGTTATTTTTGATTTTTTTGAGTTGCTCTTCTACCTGGCTTAAATACTGGTCAGGGACTTTATTGTAATCGGTGTTAACAATATGTTTTTTGCCTTTGACATCTGTGTAGCTGACAAAGGTAGCTTCGCTAAGCGTAACAAACGAAACGTAAAACACGCACAGAAGAAAAAGCTTAAAGCAGGTTTTCATGGCTGTTTAATTTATAGCATAAACCATGATAAAAAACTAAAAAATACAAAAAATTTAAGCGCACGGCGTCGCGGTTGCAATATTAAAGAAATCCGTTATAATTTACCGACTTTATAAACCTTATTATTAGAGTAAACATTTATGAAAATCGGCGCTATCACGATTGATCACCCGCTCTGCCTTGCTCCCATGGAAGACGTGACAGACTTGTCTTTTCGCAGGATTTCACGAGAATTGGGCGCAGATATTGTCTTTACTGAATTTACCAGCAGCGAAGCGCTTATTCGCGATATTCCGAAAGCTTTGCGAAAAATAAAAATTTGTGATGAAGAACGTCCGGTGGGGATTCAAATTTATGGCGGCGTTGAAGCGTCGATGGATGGCGCGGCCAAAGTTGCGGAAAGTTTTCATCCGGATTTTATTGATATCAATTGCGGCTGTTGGGTCAAAAATCATGTTCAGCGCTGTGAGTGCGCGGGGTTGCTGCGGGATTTGGCCAAATTTGAACGGATTGTCAAAGCTGTCGTTCGTGGGACAAAATTACCGGTCACCGTCAAAACACGTTTAGGCTGGGATGAAAATTCCATTGTTATTCTCGACGTTGCCCGTATGCTTGAGGACGTCGGTGTCGCGGCGTTGACGATCCATTGTCGCACACGAATGCAAGGTTATAAGGGTTTGGCCGATTGGCGTTGGCTCGAAAAAATCCGCAAGGTGATTTCTATTGCTCTTATTGGTAACGGTGACGTGATCACTCCCTATGATGTTCGCGCGATGTTTCAAACCGGCTGTGATGGCGTTATGATCGGGCGTGGGGCTATCAGCAATCCTTTTCTGTTTCGTGAAGCGAAATATTATTTAAAATCCGGAACACTTATGCCGCCGGCATCCCTTGAGGAACGTGTCCAGCTGTGTTTGCGTCATTTGCACTTAAGCATTGAGTACAAAGGATTAAATCGCGGGATCATGGAGTTTCGAAAATATTATGTCGGATATTTTCATGGCCAGCCGAATATTGCCAAATTGCGTGCGGATTTGATGCAAATGACCGATTTGGATGTTATCACCCGTCGGCTCTATCAGTAT
>CAZWOH010000038.1:2360-14569 GCA_964635405.1 uncultured Planctomycetales bacterium
TAGAAGAAACTTTTCCCTTAGCCCTTAGCGCTTAAGAAAGAGGTATTCATGAAGAAATTCGATGTGATTGTGATCGGGTCCGGCGGCGGCAGCAAAATCGCCTCGCCTGCCTCAAAGCTCGGGTTAAAAGTTGCAATGATCGAAAAAGGCCCTTTAGGCGGAACATGTCTAAACCGCGGCTGTATTCCTTCAAAGATGCTCATTTATCCAGCCGAAGTCGCTGTGGCCGTCCGCGATGCCCGCCAATTTAATATTAAAAATGACCCTGCGTTTTCGGTGGATTTTGCAAAACTTGTTGAACGGATTTCCAAAACGGTTGATACTGATTCAGCGAGCATCTCGGCGGGGTATGCCCGCAATTCCAATATCACCTATTACCCTGGCGAAGGAAAATTTATCGCTGACAAAGTTTTGCAGGTTTTAGGTGAAGAAATTACGGCCGACAAAATTTTTATTACCGTTGGCGCCAGGCCGCAAATTCCGGATATCCCGGGCCTTGCGGGAACGCCGTTTATGACATCAACGGAAGCTTTGCGTAACAAAATTTTGCCGAAATCAATGATTGTTTTAGGCGGCGGGTATATTGCAACTGAACTGGGGTTTGCGTATGCGGCATTTGGAACCGAGGTCCACTTTTTGGTGCGAACGACTCTCTTGCGGCATGAAGACCGCCAGACCGCCGATGAATTCCAAAAAGTCTTTTCGCAAAATCATCATGTGAACTTGCACACAACGATTAAGAGTGTCGACTACGCTAATGGAGAATTCACGGTTTTTTATTCGCAGGATGGGGTTGCGAAACATATTTCTGCCGAAAGTTTGCTTGTTGCCACCGGGGTTGTCCCCAATACAGATACTTTGAATTTGGAGAAGACAGGGATTTTGCTCGATAAAAATGGTTTTGTGCAAGTTGATGAGCGTTTACAAACAACCGTTGATGGTGTGTATGCTTTTGGCGATTGTATTGGTCGCTATCTTTATCGGCACAGTGCCAACTTTGAAGGGGAATATCTCTTTGAAAATATTTTTGTCCATCCTTCGAGCGTGCCGATTGATTATCCGCCGGTGCCACATGCGGTTTTTTCACATCCGCAAATTGCCGGGGTTGGTTTGACCGAAGAAGAAGCGAAAGCCGCCGGGATTGACTATGTCGTTGGGGTCAATCATTATCAAAACAGCGCTATGGGCATGGCGATGCTTTCGAATTACGGCTTTGTTAAAATTATCATTGAACGCAACACTCGCGAAATTTTAGGGGCGCATATCATCGGAGCAGAGGCGGCCAATATGATTCATATGTTGATTGCTTTTATGAACAAAAATGCAACACTCGATGATCTTTTGAACATGATTTATATTCATCCGGCCTTACCGGAAATTGTCCGCAACGCCGCCCGCAAAGCCAAAGCGGCGCTAGAAATGCAAATGGCTAAAAGATAAACACTCGACAATGTTTAGAATTTGAGCAATAATGTTCCAAAATTATGCCAAACGAAAATTTAAACAGTATTGCCATTGTCAATCCCTTGATCTTAGAGCGGATACGCGCCAAGCAATCGGCGATTCACGCCTGGCTAAATAGCCTCGAGGGCAGCAATGAACTTCCTCTTTACTCGTCGGTAGATATCCGCGATGCCGGTTTTAAAATTGCCGTTGTTGATACTAATATTTTTCCTGCCGGTTTTAATAATCTTTGCGAACACGGGTTGGACGATGCCGTCGCGTTAATGAAAGCGGCGATTTTAAAACGTGTCCCTGCCTGCCAGGATATTTTGCTGATTACCGAAGAGCACACGCGCAATGTCTGGTATCTGGAAAACATCCGCATTCTGCAGGAAATTATTACCAAAGCCGGCTTTAATGCCAAGATTGCAACGTTTATGAGTGTTCAGCCGGATTTTTGCAATACGGCCAATTATGTCGAGCTGGAAACAGCGACCGGCCAGCCGGTGAGGATATTTTGTTTGAAAAAATTGCTCGCCAAATTTGAGGCCGGTGCCGGTAATTATGACTTGATCATTCTTAACAATGACCTGACAACCGGCATTCCTGAAATTTTAAAGAATTCTAAAATTCCTATTTACCCTTCGATACAAGCTGGCTGGCATTCGCGGTTAAAGTCGCATCATTTCCGGTTAACGCAAGAGCTTATCGAGGAATTTGCGCAGATTGTGGATTTTGACCCGTGGTTTTTTTCAGCGTACTTTGATATCGTCGATAATGTCAATATCAATGATCAGGTTGACCGTATGCGTTTGTATGCATCGGCGATGCAATTGTTTTCTAAGATTACTGAAAAATACCGCAAGGAAAATATTTCCGAAAAGCCGTATATTGTCGTCAAGTCTGATTCGGGGACCTATGGGATGGGTGTTATGGCCATTGAAAGCCCGCAGGAAATTCTTGATCTGAATCGTAAAGAAAAAAACAAATTACACGTCGGTAAAGGTTCTCAGGTGATCGATCGTTATCTTTTGCAGGAAGGCGTGCCGACGATACACAATATTGATAATCAGGTCAGCGAAGTTTGCCTTTATCAGATTGACAATCATTTTGTCGGCGGGTTTTATCGCTCACATGCCCAAAAAAGCGAACGGGACAATCTTAATTCGCAAGGCGCAGAATTTAAACGGATGTGTCCGCATCTCAAAAAATATGGCGAGAGCTGCGTGCATGATAATTTGACCCTGTTTGATATTTATCGTATTCTTGCCCGCATCGCCGGTATTGCGGCCCATCGGGAAATCATGGCTTTGGAGGCTCGCGTCAAATGACCGAACGGAGGGAATACTTTTTAGTATGAAATTCGTCTTTCTGATGGATCCGCTGGAAAGTGTCATTTTTGAAAAAGACACGACCTTTGCTCTTATGCTCGGTGCCAAAGAGCACGGGCATCAGGTTTATTTTTTGCCATCCGACGGGATAACGTTGAAAAACGGTCAAATTGTTTTTGGCGTGACGCAGGTGGTCCCCCAGCGGATTAAATCGCAGCCGTTTATTATTAAGCAAAAACTTAAATTGTCAGCCCAAGATGTCGACGTCGTTTTTATTCGCACAGATCCTCCCTTTGGCGAAAAGTATCTGATGCATACGTGGCTTTTGGACCAGCTGCCGGACAAAGTTGTGGTGATGAATCGTCCTTCTGGCATACGGACAGTGAATGAAAAGATATGGGCCATGCAGTTTACCTCTCTTTTGCCATCGACGATGGTCAGTTGCGATCGTCCGGCGCTTCTGGATTTTATCAATCGAGAAAAAGATATTATTGCCAAACCGACCAATGGTCACGGCGGAAAATCAGTTTTTCGTATCAAAAAAGGCGACACCAATACGCATGTGATTTTAGAAACGTTAAGTGACCGCTTTCGCAGAGAAATTATTTTGCAAAAATATGTTCCGGCATCGGCCAAGGGTGACAAACGGATTTTGCTTTTGAATGGCGAACCTTTAGGTGCTGTTTTGCGTGTCCATGCCAAAGATGATCATCGCAATAATTTTTTCTCAGGCGGCAAAGCGTATCCGGCAAAAATAACAGTTCGCGATAAAGAAGTGATGGGCATTTTAAAACCGCATTTGCGGCGTTTGGGTTTGTATTTTGTAGGAATTGATATGTTAGGGGATTATTTGACGGAAGTCAATGTGACTTCCCCGACGTGCTTGCAGGAAATGAATCGTTTTTTGGGTCAAAAATTAGAATATCAGGTGATCGCCTTTGCTGAAGGCTTGGTCCGTGAAAGGATATCCGTATGACCGATTTAGTGCTTTACTATATGCCGACCTGTCCTTTTTGTCAGAAGGTCATAGCTTACATGAAAAAAAATGACATCGAAGTCCCAATGAAAAATACTCTCTCTAATCAGGAGTTTCGTCAGGAACTTTTAGGGATTGGCGGAAAAACGCAGGTCCCTTGCCTGGTGATCGACGGCAAAGCCCTTTATGAATCGGATGATATCATAGTGTGGTTTAAAGAAAATTGGAAAAAAGTTAAGCAGGAGTGGTAAATGTCCCTTTTAAAAGAACTCCAGGAAAAAATTGAAAAACTTATTCCCCATTCAACCGTTTATGTCCTTGATCCTCGGCGAGACGGTCAGCATTTGCAGGCCTTGGTCATTAGTCCGGTTTTTGAGGGCATGCCGCTTGTCAAACAGCATCAAATGGTGATGACGCCGTTAAAACAAGATTTTAGTTCGTCTTTGCACGCTTTGGGTTTAAAGACTTTTACGCCGGAAAAATGGCAAGAGGTTAAAGGTCAATATCACTTATAAGGGAGGAAAAATGGACGCACAATTACAACAGCGTATTGAGGATCAACTTAAAAGCAACAAGGTTATTTTGTTTATGAAAGGCACTCCGCAAATGCCGCAATGCGGATTTTCGGCCAAAGCGTTAAATATTCTGCAAACCTATCAGGTCCCTTTTGTGACATTTAATATTCTCAACGACGAGGATATTCGGCAAGGCCTTAAAGAATACTCTGATTGGCCGACCTATCCGCAGCTTTATGTTAATGCACAACTTGTCGGCGGCTGTGACATCATAGCCGAGCTGCATGAGAACGGCGAGCTTAAGGAGATTTTACAAAAATAACGTATTTATTTATCTGCTAGTTTGCGAATTGTCGGATAAGGGTAAATTCCCGACGAATGACCGTCATTCCAATTGATCCCGATAGCATAATTGCCCAAGGCCAGGCAGGCATTGGGTGCAATATTTTCAGCCACGTTCTCTTCTTTTAGAATCAACTCCCCTGTCATTTCATTGACGCATAAAGCACAACGACAGCTTAAACGCAGGTCACGGTTTTTGACTTTTATTTCTTCCCCGTCGGGCCATTTGAGAAAAGTATGCGTCGCATCAAAGCGGATGATCGGGACCTGTTTTTGCAAAATGCTCATTTTGCCCAGAGCGCGCATGGTGTTGTCAACGGCGGTCATAATAAACTCATTGGCTAACGGCCCCAATATCTTTTTTGTAAATTGAGCTAAAAGCGGAACTTCTGCAAGTATTTCAAGCCCAAAACGGTCTTTGAGCGATTGTTCGGCGCTGCCGCCAAAAATATAGTGTTTCTTAGAACAATTGTCACAAATAAAATAGGACATGTTTTCGATAATGCCAAGAATAGGAACATTGACTTTTTCAAACATGAGAATTCCGCGTGCCACATCGACGAGCGAAAGGGTCTGGCGGGTCGTGACAATGACCGCTCCACTTAAGGCAATGGTTTGTGTAATCGTCAGCTGAATATCACCCGTCCCCGGCGGCATGTCGATAAAAAGATAATCGAGTTCTCCCCAGGCGGTGGCGTGCAAAATTTGCTGGACGTATTGGGTGACCATCGGCCCGCGCATGACAGCTGGTTGTTCGCCGAGTAAAAAACCAAAAGACATGATTTTTAAATTATGAAATTCAACTGGAATAAATTGACGTTTTTCGTTTGTAAAGATTTCGACATTGTGAAGATCAAACAAGGCCGGCAGCGATGGCCCATGAATGTCCGTATCCACAAGGCCGACTTTATATCCTCGTCGGGAGAGTTCCAGGGCCAGGTGCGCGGCCATGGTGGATTTCCCAACGCCGCCTTTGCATGAAGAAACAGCAATAATGGATTTCACATCTTTGAGCGCAGACTCATTGGCTTGGAGGCTGGAAGCAGTTTTTCGCGCGAGCGTCGTCATTTTGACGCTAACGGTTTTGACGCCATCTAAATTTTTCACGAGTGTTTCAGCCTGTTTTTGAAACTCATCTTTGACCGGACAGGCGGGTGTCGTCAGGGCAATATCCAAAGAAACATCGCCGCCACTTATTTTGATATTTTGAACAAACCCTAAACTGACAATGTCGCGATTAAAATCCGGGTCGATGATTTTGGATAACGCTTTGAGTATTTCGGTTTCAGAAAGCATAATAATTTTTGTCCTTTGGTAAAAGTTTGCCTAAGCTTAAATGATTTGGTTGAGATATTCAAGTGTTTTGTAATTCGGTGTTTTCTCGAAGAGAAAGTCGCGAAAAATCGCTTGCATTTTAAAGTCAGTTTAGTTAATATTAAGCACATATTTTTACCGGATGCGCTTACATTTTATGAAAACAAAACCTAAACAATCCAAACCACTTACTGGCGGCGAAGCATT
The DNA here is from genome assembly GCA_964635405.1 of uncultured Planctomycetales bacterium. Taxonomy (GTDB): domain Bacteria; phylum Omnitrophota; class Gorgyraeia; order Zapsychrales; family JANLHA01; genus JADLGJ01. Next base: position 8,489 of record CAZWOH010000038.1, read on the forward strand.
AATCAAATGCTTGGAGTCCTATGGGGTGGAATATATTTTTGGCCTTTCGGGCGGCGCTGCTATTCCTATTTTTGATGCTTTAGTGGGGTCTAAGATCAAACTTATTTTGACCCGCCACGAACAAGGCGCGACCCATATGGCCGACGGCTATGCGCGGGCGACGGGCAAGCCGGGGGTCGTGCTTGTCACCAGCGGCCCGGGCGCGACGAATACTGTGACCGGAATTTTGACCGCGATGATGGACTCGGTGCCGATGATTGTTTTGACCGGGCAGACGATTCGCTCGATGCTAGGGAAAGATGCTTTTCAGGAAGCAGATATCGCTGGGATTACCATGCCGATTGTCAAGCATAGCTACCTGGTAAAAGATACCAATGACATCCCACGCGTGATCAAGGAAGCGTTTCATATTACAAATACCGGCCGCCCGGGTCCTGTGCTGATTGATTTACCTAAGGACGTCACCTCAGGTCCTTTTACGGGTGACTCATTGGATCCGGCCATGGATATTCCGGGATACAAAATTCCGTCTAAGCCAAGTGTTGCGGATATTAAAAAATTTGCAAAATTGTTTAAAGGATCCAAAAAACCTTTGCTTTTAATCGGTCATGGGGCCGTGATTTCGCATGCCAGTAAAGCCGTGCGTGCTTTAGCCGAAAAATTAAACGCGCCGGTGACGAACACGCTTTTAGGTAAAGGCGCTTTTCCCGAGACGCATCCCTTATCTCTTGGCATGATCGGAATGCATGGAACTGCGTATTCGAATAAAGCTTTGGTCAGTTGCGATTTGATCTGTTCGATCGGCTCGCGCTGGGATGATCGGATCAACGGGAACAATGACGAGTTTTGTATTGGCGCAAAGAAACTGCATATTGATATTGATCCGGCGGAAATCGGAAAGATCGTCAAACCGGATGCGAGTTTGATTGGCGATGCCCGCCAGATCGTCGAGGAATTATTAAAACATGTCGAGGCGCTTGATACCGCTGACTGGCTTAAAGAGCTGGAATATTATAAAAAAGAGTTTCCGCTTAAGTACAAAACCGATAGCGGCCTGACGGCTCAGCATGTTTTGGACGAACTTTATAAAGTGACAAAAGGCAATGCGATTGTGACAACCGACGTCGGTCAGCATCAGATGTGGGCGGCACAGTTTTATCTGACGAATGACGGCGATAAATGGATCTCTTCCGGCGGCGCGGGAACCATGGGTTATGGTTTTCCGGCGGCGATCGGCGCGCAATTTGGCAAACCCAATGACGTTGTGGTTGCGGTTGTCGGCGACGGTGGTTTTCAGATGACGCTTTGCGAACTGGCAACCATTTTTATCCATAAATTGCCGGTCAAAATTTTGGTTATCGACAATAAATATCTTGGCATGGTGCGTCAATGGCAGGAGCTTTTCTTTGATAACCGTTATTCAGGCGTTGACCTTGAGGGCAATCCGGATTTTGTGAAATTAGCCGAAGCTTATGGCGTTAAAGGTTTTCATATTGATAAAGCCGAAAACGTGACCGATGTTCTGACACAAGCGATTGCTTATAAAGGTCCGGCGCTTATTCATGCGGAAGTCATCAAGGAAGGCAATGTGTTTCCGATGGTCCCGGCGGGCAAAAGCGCCTATCACATGATTATTGAAGCTCCGACGTCAAAATTGGAAAAACCAACCGGAAGCACGTAATGTCTTTTTAAGTTTTGGCCGGGTGACCCCGTAGGCGGGTTCCCTGCCGCCTGCAACGAAGTGAAGCCGGCAGGGTGCCGCAGGGGGCAGGACCCGGAACGATACTTAATTAAAACACAAATTTAAAGTGTAGATATGATAACTACTCAGCCTAAAAAAAATATTCACACGATCAGTTTACTTGTCGCCAACAAGCCCGGCGTCTTGGTGCGCATTGCCCTGGTGTTTGCGCGGCGCAACTACAACATTGATTCCTTGGTCGTCTCCCCTTCTTTTAACGCGAAGTTTTCGCGTATGACCATTACCGCTCAAGGCGATCCGCAGACACTCGAACAGATTATCAAGCAGGCCAATAAGCTCATTGATGTTATTCACGCCAGTGAACACAATGACACGGATGCTGTGCATAATGAATTGGCCCTGATGAAGATTAAAGTGACGCCGGCCAATAAGCCGATTATCTTAAAACTTCTCAGGAAATTTAACACTTCCGTTATTGATACGACGGGAAATATCCTTATTATTTCTCAGGCTGGCACAACTGCAGAGCTCGATGAGCTTGAAGCTTCCCTCAAGAAATACCATCTTATCGAAATTGTCCGCACTGGCAAAGTTGCTATGGCCCGCGGACATGACGAGACTTAAAGATTGCAAGGCAGAATTTTAGGCATTTCTTTAGGCGGAAGCACAATTTCGGCGATTTCGATGCCGGTTTCATTCTCAGTGATTGAAGTGATTTGACAGCGTTCAAAATCAATGCCTTCCCTTGTCTGCCCCAAATACTGGACAATCGCCGCGCGCAGCGCATCGAATTCTAAATACAGAATAAATTTTGATTCGTCGTCGGTAAGTTTAAGATCCGCAACCAGACTAAGGTAGGAAATCTCAAGGATTTGATCCAGGGTTTTGCCTTTAAGATATTTACAAAATTCTGTTTCGGCTGTAATCTCACGCCCACAGGTGATCTTTGCAAACTCAAAAGAGACAAACTTTTCTTGAGAATCAAGTTTGATAAAAATACTGGAAGATGAATCACTGCAAGGCATAAATATTTTTCTTGTAGGGAACGGTTTAAAACCTTCCCTACTGAATAATAACAATTACCATTCTAATGCGCCGCCGGTTTGATACTCGGTTACGCGGGTTTCAAAAAAGTTCTTCTCTTTTTTAAGGTCAATGACTTCGCTCATCCAGGGAAATGGATTTTCACTGCCATATTGTTCCGGCAAGCCAAGGCGGCTAAAACGCCGATCAGCAATGTACTGGACATATTCCTTAAGAAGCGCAGGGTTTAAACCTAATATCCCGTCCTTAACGCAGTCTTCACAATATCGATGCTCAAGCTCCACGGCGTTTTTGATGAATGCAATGATTTCTGTTTCAAACGCTTTGTCCCAGACGCTAGGATTTTCTTCGCGGATGGTGTTAATCAGGTCAATCCCAAAATTCATGTGAATGCTTTCGTCACGTAAAATATACTGGATTTGTTCACAGGTCCCCGGAATACGGTTCTGCCGTCCAAAAGAAAGCATCGTCACAAATCCGCCATAAAAGAAAATACCCTCGGTGATAACGTAAAGCCCGACCATGTTTTTAAGCAGAGTTTGCAAACCTTCCTTGGTGTGCGTATCAAGGTTAGGGTCAAGGACACTGTTTGTACAGCTCATCGCGTATTGGTCTTTGTCAAAGATAGTTTCGACTTCGCGATACATATTAAACATCTCCCCCTCGTCGAGCGAAAGCGATTGGACGATATATTGGAAGGCGTGAATATGAATCGCCTCTTCAAAGGCTTGGCGAAGAAGATATTGACGGCATTCCGGATTGTCGACACAGCGATAAACCGCCAACACCAGATTGTTTCCAACGAGTGACTCGGCGGTTGCAAAAAAACCAAGCACGCGCTTGATGACACGCCGTTCGGCATCGGTAAAAGCTTTTGGGTCTTTCCATTGTTCGATATCTCTCTGCATCGAGACCTCGGTCGGCATCCAGTGATTGGCACAGCCGTCGAGATAATAGTTCCACGCAAATCGATATTTGATGGGGACAAGCTGGTTGCAGTCAACGGTGCGGTCGTTGTTAATGATTTTTTTCCTGTCGACGGTCATTCTTTCTTTGCTCATGCAGATGCTTAAATCGGACATAGTTTTTTCCCTCAAAGGAATTTTAAAGTTTGGATTTATTTTTAATCTTAGGTGTGGTGACGCCAAAAAGATTGTCTTGGCAGCGGCGGTTGATTTCCCGTTCGATGCCGCGGACAGAATAGCGAAAAACCCCCAACATGGCGCGCAACTGTTCCGTATCAAGTTTTTGGAGTTCTTCGTCTTTTATATTCAATAATTTTTTTAAAGATTGTAGTTCAATCATAGATGGTCTCCGGAGTTACTTTCCTCTCCTGTGACTTTTTATAACCCCTCATCCTAACCTTCTCCCCGATGGAGAGAAGGAAAATCACAGCCTAATTCTATTGGCAAGCTTCGTCCCTGCTGACTCCCTCGTTAGATACTCGGGAATCAATGCGCAGGGATTTCGGCCTGCCTTCTATTGGCAGGCTTCGCAATCTTCTTTGGGTTCGACACTTAAAGAAGAAGTTGTTGCTTTGACAGCTTGTGTTGCCGATGCCATCGGTGTATTTGCAACAGGGATTTCACCGATTTTTCCTTGTTCATCGCGTTGGCGTTTTCCGACGATATTCCCGCTGTATTTGGCATTGGTGATATCCAAAGTACTTTTTTCGATTCGGGTTGCACCCATAGACCGCAGATAATAGGTTGTTTTTAATCCCTTTTCCCACGCGAACATATACATATCGCTGACCTTCTGGCCATTGGGTTTGGCTTGGTAAAGATTAAGCGACTGACCCATATCAATCCATTTTTGCCGGCGGCTGGCCGCTTCAATGACCCATTCATATTCAACTTCAAAAGCGGTTGCATATTTTTGCTTTAATTCGACCGGGATACGTTCAATCTCCTGAATACTGCCGTCAAAGTATTTAAGGTCATCGATCATTTCTTTGTCCCAAAGCTTGAGTTTTTTAAGGTCTTCGACTAAAAACTCGTTAACGACCGTAAATTCGCCGGAGAGATTGCTTTTAACAAAGATGTTTTTGTAAAGAGGTTCAACCGAGGATGTTACGCCGATGATATTGGCAATCGTTGCCGTTGGCGCAATAGCCATGGTATTGCTGTTTCGCATACCAAACTTTTTGACAGACTCGCGAAGAGTTTTCCAATCCATGCGGCTCGTGCGGTCGACTTTTAAGAAACCACCGCGCTCTTTTTCTAAAAGATCGAGTGTGTCCAGAGGGAATAATCCTCGGTCCCATTTCGAACCTTGATAGGTCGAGTATTGTCCGCGCTCTTTTGCTAACTCCATGGAACCAAGAATGGCATAGTAAGAAATCGCTTCCATACTATAATCGCTAAACTCGACGGCTGCTGTCGACGCATAGCTTAAGTTTTGTATCCAAAGCGCATCCTGAAAACCCATAATTCCCATGCCAATTGGCCGATGACGCTGATTGGCGGTTTTTGCCTCTGGCGTTGGATAATAATTGATGTCAATAACATTGTCGAGCATGCGAACAGCGGTTGCAATGGTTTCTTTGAGCTTTGGCAAATCTAACCCTTGCGCTGTGGTGTGCGCGGCAAGATTAATCGATCCTAAATTGCAGACGGCTGTTTCTTCTTTAGAAGTATTCAAAAGAATTTCGGTACAAAGGTTTGAGCTGTGCACAACACCAACATGATCTTGCGGAGAACGAATGTTTGACGGATCTTTCCAGGTTATCCAAGGATGGCCGGTTTCAAAAAGCATATTGAGCATTTTGCGCCAAAGAGTAATGGCGGGCATTTCTTTATAAAGTTTTAACTGGCCGCTTCGCCCTAACCGTTCATATTCCTGATAACGTTTTTCGAATGCACTGCCGCAAAGATGATGCAAATCCGGCGTTTCACTGGGACTAAACAAAGACCAGTTGGCATTAGCCTTGACCCTTTTCATAAAAAGGTCCGGAATCCAGTTGGCAGTATGCATATCGTGCGTCCGACGACGATCATCGCCGGTGTTTTTACGAAGTTCGAGAAATTCTTCGATATCGTGGTGCCAAACTTCTAGATAGGCGCACATGGCTCCCTGGCGTTTTCCACCCTGATTAACGGCAATCGCCGTGTCGTTGGCAACTTTCAAGAAAGGGATAACGCCCTGACTTTTGCCGTTGGTGCCTTTGATTCGCGCGCCCATGGAGCGGACATTGGTCCAGTCATTGCCCAATCCGCCGCTCCATTTGGAAAGCATTGCATCATCCTGAATGCACTTAAATATATGATGTAGATCATCCTCAACCGTTGTTAAAAAACAGGACGATAATTGCGCGTGTAAAGTCCCGGAGTTAA
>CAZWOH010000039.1:0-9320 GCA_964635405.1 uncultured Planctomycetales bacterium
ACAACTAGGACATTCTTATTTTGGCCAATTAGGACATTATCATTTTGGCGTTACAAAAAAAAATAAAATCACCCCTTGACTTCGGTGTATCAGTGTATTACTCTTATGATACACAAGCGCATTGGAGAACGATATGCAAAAGAAACCCAAACATTACTTTCAAATCAATCCATCGTCGGGCGTACCCGTTTACCGGCAAGTGATGGACCAGGTCAAAACACACATCGCGCTCGGGAATTTGCCAGCCGGCAGCCTGCTTCCTTCCGTGCGTCAGATGTCCAAAGACTTAGAAATCAATCCGATGACGGTTTCGAAAGCCTATTCCCTCCTGGAAAAAGAAGGCGTTGTCGAGCACTTGCGCGGGCAAGGAATGAAAGTCACCCAAGGGACAAGTTCCAAAAAATTTCTAAACACAAGCCACGAAACCATTGCCCCTTTAATTAGTGAAGTCGCCCTAAAGGGCAAACAGCTTTCTTTAACCGTGGAGCAAGTCCATAAACTCATTGACGAAGAATGGGAGAAATAATATGGAAAACGTCATCGTCGTACAAGAAGTCAGCAAAATATATGGTAGAAAAGAAGCGCTAAAAAAGATTGACCTTATCGTTCCCAAAGGCTGTGTGTTTGGCCTGATGGGAAAAAACGGGGCCGGCAAAACGACCTTGATCAAAGCGCTCTTAGGGCTCGTCAAACCCACGTCGGGGCGCATTGACCTTTTTGGCGAAAATCCTTGGGACTTCTCGGACAAAACCAAAGAGCAAATCGGCTACACCCCGCAAAGCGATCAGCTCTACTCGTGGCTTACCGTCGGAGAATTGATTGCATACACCGCTTCTTTTTATCCTAAGTGGAATCCAAAACTCGTTGAAAAACTTTTACACGACTGGGACGTCGAGCCCCAGGACCGCGTGGGGCTTCTCTCCGAGGGGCAAATGCAAAAAGTCGCAATCATTTTGGCCTTAGGACATGAGCCGCAACTTCTTATCTTTGACGAACCGGTCGCAAGCCTTGACCCAATGGCTCGTCGGCAATTTTTAAAGACTATCCTTGAAATCGTCTCGGACCGTGACTGCACGATCTTTTTTTCGAGCCATATCACGCCGGATCTTGAACGCGTCACTGACCGGGTGGCCATACTCAATAAAGGAAACGTGGATTTTACAGGCGGGCTGGACACCCTTAAAGACCGCGTCAAACGCCTGCGCATCAACAGCGACAGAGCTTTGCCGGACAATCTTTTTGTCGAGGGGACGTTGTCCTGCGAAAGGCACGGACAGACGGCCTTGATCAGCGTACGCGAGTTTAGCGACCGTCTTGTTTATGATCTTACAAAACGGTTTAACGCCGAAATTACCGTCGAGGACTTAAACCTTGAAGAAATCTTTTTGGAGCTTAACAAATGATCCAAAAACTCAAACACATCTTTCTCTTATATCTGCGTGAGCCGGGATTTGCCGTCCTTTGCGTTTTAAGCTTTTTTTCTTTGTGCATAATGCAAGCCTTGATTTATTGGGGCATTGAAAAAAGTTTAATCCACGAAACTGTTGTCAGCGTGACCGTCGGAGAACACAAATATTTAGACATCCTCGTGCACAAATATATGCTCGGCGAAGAACTTTTGACATTCGTCTTTGTCCTGGGATTGTGGCTGATGTTTAGCTTTGGATTGCTTATCAAACGGCAATTTGCCAATGACCGCGCCTCTCTTCTCCCGGCATATCGATCAGCGCATACGATAAGCGTACTTGTGATTTTGCTCTTGATGGTAACGACCATGGTGCTCTTAAGCTATGGGGCGATGACGCTGGCCAAAATCTTTTGCCTGCATAGCCTTGGCATTTCGGTAAACTATGCGTCGATTTACCTAGTCGTCTTTTTTATGGGATTCTCAATGCTTTATTTAGGGTATCTGTCGATGGGCTATTTTGTCGTGGCTGGTTACATCGTTTTGGTTTTGATCGGACAAAACATGATTACAATCCTGCAGGTTTTTTCATCAAACAATTTAGTTTTTAATATCGGAGCAATAGCTGTTCTTGTGTTGTTTTTTGTGTTTATCAACCGGCTGTTGACTTTGAAAAACGAAGATTTTGAATATCCTTTTTTGCTGACATGGCCTCCTCAAAAAACCCTACGCAACCAGGCAGTACTCGAAGAAAAGGTCTATCGTTTTAAGGTCCGCTGTCTAAAAATTTTGCGCATTCCGACGACAAAAATCACGATTTCCCCTTATTACAAACAGCGCCAATTGTGGGCGCGCGCTCACAATTGGGGATCTGTCGGTCAGCCGAGCATTTTTTCTCTTTTGCTCTTATCGCTCTTGAGCCTGCCGCTGTATTTGATTTTTCTCAAAACGCCGACGGCAGAATTTATCATCAACACTAAAGCAGAGTCTAATTTTCTTTTACTCGCCGGGGCCGCTGCTCTTTTAACTGTCATTTCAAATTACAAAAACATGATCTTTTGGAATTTTGATTTGATCAAACCCGTCAGACGCAGCAACTTTTTTAAAGAGCAAGGCATCAAATTTATTGGCAACCTCTGCGTTTATTGGCTGATCATTGCCGTTTACTTTGGGTTTGTCCCTGATTGGGTTTCTGGCGCGAAACAAATTTATCAGCCGCACTTTTGGGCGTTTATCTTTTTAACTTTTAGCTTTTCAATATTTTGCTTCTCATGGCTGGCCGCTTTAAGCGCCATGAAAGATGAACGCGCCGTTGTGGGCAATGGTTTTGTGCTCTGTGTCATTATCCTCGCAGAATTCTATTTAGGGAGTAAAGCACCGACGATCTGGCTTTTGGCAAACGCTTTTTTATGCCTGATCTTGGCCGGATTGTTTCTCAAATTAGCTTTTAAGAAATGGATGGATGCGGAGTTTTAGCCGTAGGGAACGGTTTCAAACCGTTCCCTACAAAAAAAATGTAACGTCTCTTAAAAAGGATTTTTATGAAACCTTGTCCCAACTGCGCTCAACTGATTGAAACAACAGATTTTAAATGCCCATATTGCCAAAAAACACTGACGAGGGATGATGAAAATTTCTTAAAATTTCGACTGTTCATCACTTTAATCTTCGGTTGTATGGGAATATTAGTCGGCGGCGACCCGATGTGGTTATTTAGCGGTTCATATATATACCTATGTTGGCAAACATCGCTTATCGGTGGCCTAAGTGGACTCGCAGTTGGTTATCTTTATGGCATTATGACATTTAGTATCAAATCACAAAATTTCTTCGAAAGAATCATGGCCGGAACTTTGTATGGCGTTTTAGCAGGCATGCTCTCGGGAGCATGTACAGCCGCACTAGCTAGTTGGATAGCTATGTTAATAGGAGCTATCTTTGGTGCAATCCCTGGGTTTATTTTAGGAATAGTTTTTTCATTTCAGATAGCTAATATTCGAACAAAAAGCGAACTTACCGGATATAAAATTTTATTCTCAAGACAAGAACTCACATTAAAATACTTGGTATTTTATATCCTCCTAACATGGCTTGTTATAGCTTCTACATTTTATTTTATTAGTAATCGACCGGGAATAATACCAGAAGCGACAAAATACTTTGGCCCACCTTTTCCCAACGGCGTTAGGTCAGAATCCGACGAGATTAAAACGCAGAACACAATAATTAGCATCACTTCAGAAATTCCAGAACAACATTTTGATAAACCGTTTGGCGAAGAAATTTCGCCCGAGCAAAAAAATCCAGAACAAGCTATGGACTACAAATCTTATATACAAAACGGTGAATATGAAAAGGCTATCAACTCGATTAGAAGGTTTCTTAATTTAAGGTCAAACAGCCCTTATCTGCGTAAAAGTCTTTTAACCCAGCGCGGGGATCTTTTTATGGTCACTGATAAATATCAAGACGCTCTCAATGATTATACCGAAGCCTTACAAATAATCAGGACCCTGCAAAACGGTACCGTCCCAGAAAACCAATCCTATATCAGTGAAGGATCAAGTTTAAATTTATTGCGACGAGGCACCGCCTACCGAAAGTTAGGACTTTTTGATCAAGCGCTCGTGGACCTAACCACCGCCATCGCTGAAAAACCAACTGAGCGACTTTTAACTGAATCTTATTTGCAAAGAGGGCTGACTTATAAGGCGATAAACGACAATGAACGATTCCAAAATGATTTTAAAGAAGTCTCAAAACATTGGAAAAATATCGCCGAAGGCTTTTACGCGCTCGATGGCAGTCATTGGTTTCAATATGGCACATTTATTTGGTATAACGAAGACGGCACCACAAAGGCCGAGTGCACTTATCAAAACGATGAAGTTGTCGGCGCGTGCAAATATTTTAATCCCGACGGGAGTGTCAAATAAAGCGACGCTATTTTAAAAAAATGATGTGTGTGGAGTTTTAGCCGTAGGGAACGGTTTCAAACCGTTCCCTACAAAAAAATAATCGAAAGGAGGTGAATGATATGACACCAGAAGCTATCAAGCACGTTTGTAAAGCACTAGCCGTGTGCTGTGTTGCCGTCGGTGGATTTGGCTCTTTGGCCTGCGTGCCTTTTGCGCTGACCAACAGGTTGGACTTAATTATGACCGCGGGAATTTATTTCGTCGCCGGCGGGGTTATGATCACAGGCGGATTGCTCAGTTTCGTAGTTTTGGACAAAGCGTAAAATGCAACACGCAACATAAATAAGCCCAGCAGAAGGAGGGGCCCCTCCAACTGTTTGGGTCTAAAAAACATTGAATTAAAAATCTTATGAAAAATTGCCATTTTTTGCAACCAACAAATTAAAGTAGAAGCGGTCAAGTGCCATTATTGCCAAAGGTGGTTGGTATCTATAACGAAACAGAAAGATCTCTCTGGGATCGTGTGGGCAACAATAATAACTTTAATAATACTTGGGATGTATCACTCTTTGGTTATTCATGCGATGCGTTCAAAAGAAGTTCGGCAATGCTACGATTTGCGAAATTCAAGTCAAAAATATACAGCATGTAAAAGTCACATTACTTATCTAAACACATTTTTTGATTTTAAAGAAATTGTCACAACATTAAACTAACCGAGCTAGAAACAATTTCAAGCACTAAAAATATAGTTTTATGCCCTACATTCTCTTAACAATTTCCTGCATCTTGACCCTCGCCGGGTTTTTAAGTCAGTATGGCTGGTGGTTTGACTTGTCAGCACACTTTCGTCTGCAATATTTGGCGATACAGCTTTTGTGTCTTTTGTTGTGCATCTTTCAAAAGCGAAAGACGTTGTTTTTTATCATTACGCTTTTTGCACTGATCAATTTAAGCCTGATTGTTCCCTATTATTTCCCGACGAAAAATCCCCCTGCCCCCTTTAATAAAGGGGGCAAGCCGATCAAAATTCTCTTGATCAACGTCAATTCACCCAACACAAACTACAAAGCCGTCCGTGATTATGTTCAAGAAAACTCGCCGGATATTCTGGCCCTCGAAGAAATCAACGCCCGCTGGATCAAAGAAATATCTTCCCTCTTAAAAATCTACCCGTACTCTAAAGAGGTTTCGCAGGAAAATAATTTTGGCCTCGGCCTTTACAGCAAAATTCCTTTGGAGGACATGCAGGTTAAATACTTTGCAAGCGATCTTATCCCAAGTCTCGTCGGGAAAATAACTTTGGACGGCCAGATGGTGTCGCTTATTTTTAGCCACCCGATGCCGCCGGGGACACTCGAGCATTATCAATGGCACAATACACAGCTTGAACAAATCGGTTTGCTAAAACCGTCGCTTGAAAAGAATATTATTCTCATAGGTGATCTTAACGCCACGTCTTGGTCGTATCCTTTTCAAAAACTCACAAAAGATTTAGATGTTAAAGATTCACGAGAAGGTTTTGGGCTGCAGACATCTTGGCCGTCATTCTTGCCTTACGCGGGGATTACCATCGACCATTGCTTGGTGAGCAAAAATTTTAAAATCCTGGAGCGAAAAGTCGGCCCCAGCGTCGGGTCCGATCATTTGCCGGTGTTTGTTAGGTTAGGATTACAAAACTAAAACTTACCGTCTGACCAACAACGCTAACCCCTTAAGAACCAAGTCGGGATCGATAACATCGATACTGTCCTTGATATATTCGGCCATCAGCTTCGCATGCCCGCCGGTGATAATGACCTTTGGCTTGACTTTTGAATCGTGGGACAAAAGCTTGATAAGCCCTTTAAGCATTTCCCCATATCCATAAAAAATTCCACTTAAAATGCTGTCCTGCGTGTCTTTGCCGATCAACGCCTTAGGTTTTGTAATCTCAACTAACGGCAAAAGCGCGGTGCGTTCAAACAAAGTCTCGGCGGTAATATGAATGCCCGGCACAATAATGCCGCCTAAATATTCGCGCTTTTGCGAAACCACGTCGAGCGTAATCGCGGTGCCTAAATCAATAACAATCGCCGGTTCTCCATAAAGCTCGCAAGCCGCATACGCGCCGACCAAGCGGTCCTGCCCAACCTGCTTGGGATTATTGTAAAGATTCTTGATCGGGACAATGATATCCCGCCCAACAATCACCGGTTTAACTTTCAAATTCTTAAAAACAAGCGGATCCAAAACCTTTGTTACGGACGGGACAACACTGCAAACGATAACAGAGCTGAAAGAAAAGTTTTTCCGATGCAATGCCGACAAAGTTGCCTTAATCTCTGCCGCAAGCTCCGAAGCATTTTGTACTGTTAAAATCGTCCGCCTTTCTACAACAGTCAAACGATCACAAACAGCAAAGTGTATCGTCGTATTTCCAATATCAAGAACTAAAGAAGTGCTAACTTTTAATTTAATTTCAGCAGGGGGCCCACTTCGCCCCACCCGGCCTCGCAAAATATTTCTAATCCTAGTTTTTCTTTTTTTTAACATTGGTTTTGTCCTTATTGGTTTTCAGTTCATCCCAATTATTTGTTTCTTTAACTTGTTTGATTTTGTCGCGGATGGCCGCCGCTTTTTCAAACTGCAGATTGCGCGCCGCCGACTCCATCTGCGCCTGTAAATCGGCAAGCATATTTGAAAAAGCATATTCTTCTTCGCTTAACCCTGTTAGCCCAACCACAATTTCTTCTGCCTCTTCTAGAGCAAACTCTTCGATACCGCCGGAAATAGCTTTTGTAATACTCTCTGGCGTAATATTATACTTTTTATTAAACGCAATTTGTATTTCCCGCCGTCGATCACATTCGCTTATTGCGTCTTTCATCGCTTGACTAATCGAGTCGGCATACATAATGACAACGCCGTTGACATTGCGCGCAGCACGACCCGAGACCTGAATCAGCGATGTGCGTGAACGCAAAAAACCTTGTTTGTCCGCATCAAAAATCGCCACCAGCGAAACTTCAGGCAGATCAATTCCCTCGCGCAAAAGGTTCACACCGACCAAACAGTCAAACTTCTTCTGGCGCAGTTCCTGCAAAATTTTTGTCCGGTCGATCGTTTCAATATCCGAATGTAAATATTTAACTTTGATTTTCTGTTCCTCGAGATACGCCGCCAAATCTTCCGCCATTTTCTTTGTCAACGTCGTGACCAAAACACGTTCATTAATCTTGGCCCGCACTTTAATTTCCTTAATAAGATCATCCACCTGTCCTGCGGTCGGCCGCACAAAAATCGGCGGATCCACAATTCCCGTCGGACGAATGATCTGCTCAATGGCTTTGCCTTGGCTTTCCTTGATTTCATATTCTGATGGTGTGGCCGAAACAAAAATCCAATCTTTGACCAACGAACGGAACTCATCAAACTTCAGCGGCCGATTGTCTAAACACGACGGCAGACGAAACCCGTAATTGACAAGCGTTTCTTTACGGCTACGATCCCCGGCATACATTCCCCTTATCTGCGGAATCGTGACATGCGATTCATCGACCAAAACCAAATAATCCTCAGGGAAATAGTCGAGCAAACAAAAAGGCCGGCTGCCCGGCGGACGGCCAGAAAGCGCGCGGGAATAATTTTCAATCCCCTGGCAATAACCGACTTCCCGCATCATTTCCATGTCATAGCGTGTACGTGAATTAAGACGCTGCGACTCAAGCAATTTTCCTTGTCCATTTAATTCGGCCAAGCGATCTTTTAGCTCGGATTCGATTTCAACCATCGCCTTCTCGATAAAGGGTTGAGAGACAATAAAATGTTTCGCCGGAAAAATCGCTGTCTTCTCCAGCCTCTGAATTTCCTCGCCCGTCACAGGATTAATCTGACTGATCTTTTCAATCTCATCGCCAAAAAACACAACCCGAAGCGCATCCTGTCGATACGCCGGGAAAATTTCGACGACATCCCCACGCACACGAATTTTTCCGCGGGTAAAATCATAGTCATTTCGCTCGTATTGGATATCAATCAGATGCCGAATCACTTGATCGCGCTCTAAATTTTGTCCTTTTTCCAAATAGACAAGCTGGTTTTTGTAATCGCCCGGTGAGCCTAAATTATAAATGCACGAGACGCTGGCAACAATCAGCACATCCCGCCGTGACATAAGCGATGTTGTGGCCGCCAAACGCAGCCGGTCAAGCCGATCATTGATCGACGAGTCTTTTTCGATATACACGTCCGTCTGGGGAATATACGCCTCCGGCTGATAGTAATCATAGTAGCTGACAAAATACTCGACAGCGTTTTGCGGAAAGAATTCCTTAAACTCACCGTAAAGCTGGGCGGCCAAGGTTTTATTATGCGAAATGACCAGTGTCGGGCGGTTGACTTTTTCAATCACGTTGGCCAGCGTAAAAGTTTTTCCGCTGCCAGTGACACCTAAAAGGACCTGGGAAGAAGCTTTATTATGCAGATTCTCGACGAGCTTATCAATAGCGGCATTCTGTTCGGGAACAGGCCGAAAAGGACTTTTGAGGATAAACTTGTCCATGGGAAAAGACGTTTACTCAACCGGCGGCAACACGTCCGTCAACCGCTCAAAAAACCGTTTAACAGCGCTGTCATTATTGTAGGTCGAGAAATTATTAAGCGCCGTCGACGTGGTCGTCAGGTACCGGACTTCCACCTCGGTCACATCTTTTTTGGAACGCAGATAAATATTCATCCGCGCATAACGGGTGCCGACGAGCATCGGCGTGGGACGCACGGCGGTCACCAGAAGCAACTGGTTTTCGTCTAAGTCATTAAAACGAGTATGTTCATAAACACCTGGGTCCGTTGATTCCTCAAGGGTCCAGCCTAATTCAGCGAGAATCGTTTTGACAGACGACAAACTTTTTTCATAATTGGCGTAGTAGCGCTTAAGATAAGGTTTTTTAGGTTGAAGATAACTTGGGATATCTGTTGTCGCGCAACCGGTGAGAAGCAACAAAGCAAAAATAAGG
>CAZWOH010000039.1:9420-14564 GCA_964635405.1 uncultured Planctomycetales bacterium
AACATATCTTCCCATGTTTATATGGACGATTTTTATTTTTGTTGGACTTCTTTTCAATCTCGCCTTCAATATCAATTTTCATCCCGCCGCAAAGATCAAGCAATCGGATAAAACTATCCGCAATTTCTTCCTTAAAATTCTCCTGGTCCTGGATACGATGCGCCTCCATCGCTTCGGCTAATTCGGTAACGATCAACATCAACGCCTCGCCGACATTGCGCTCTTTGTCCCAAAAACCTTTTTCGACGGCAATTGAATGACAAATCTGGCTAAGCTCGTTGATTGATTTTCCCTTGATTTCTAAAGTCTGCAAGTGGTCCTCCCTTAGGTTGTGGACAAATGGTGAAGTTATTCTAATATCGATTAATAAAATTTTCCATATCTTTCGCAAGCTCTGCGCGGACCGTGATTTTTTTGCCCGTCAACGGATGTTTGAAACTCACCTGCGCGGCATGAAGGGCAACGCGCTTAAACTTGATAGGAAAATCTTTGCCAAACGCATAAAGCCGTTCGCCCAAAATCGGATGCCCGATCTGTCCTAAATGAATACGGATCTGATTGGTCCTGCCCGTGAGCGGATAAACCGCAACGACCGTAAAAAGATGTTTGACCGTTAAAACTTTATAACGGGTTACCGCTAATTTTCCGACGGATTTTTCGCGTTTGCGGCTATGTTTTTTTTGATGAAAATCCTCAATGACACTTTTGATTTCCCCTGCGGGATTTTTCATCTTGCCGCGGACAAAAGCGATATATTCTTTCTCGACGGCGCCTTTGCGAAATTCGTCCATCATCCGCTCTTGATTCGCTTTGCCGCGGGCAAAAATAATTGCGCCTGAAGTTTCGCGGTCTAACCGATGGCAGGCAAACAAACGTCCGCCTTGCTCGAGAGGATATTGTTCATTGACAATGGTTTCTAAAGTTTGAGACCTCCCCTGCGGGTCCGGCACGACCAAAAGGCCGGAGGGCTTATCAAAAACAATATAATCTTTGTCCTGGTAAAGAATTAGGATAGGCAAAGCCATAAGGAGGGTCAAACTTTAAACACTTGCTTCGTCGGTATTTTCTTGTTCGAACTGCGACTCGATAAGCTCTGTCAAATAGTTGAGCTTGCGAAAAACAATGACCGGAAAAATAACCACGATCCACAGCTGAACTGCGACCATAAAAAATAATTGCACCGGCGAAACATCTTTGAGCATTGATTCCATATCAACGGACTCCGGATTTTTTCTCTTCGATAGAAAGCATGTTAGTCACATATTCTGTCAGCGCAGCTACATCGCGTGCCTGGATATCATTAAAAAAGACAGCGACATTATACGCCCCATTAGCTGGATCGCTCTCGGTACGCACAATGACCGCACCGCAGGAAATTTTTTTAGTGACCGTCCGGTCCGCGTGCTTAAACGGTAAAAGAAACTGCACCCGAAGCTTGGTCATCGGTTCGATATATTGATTGACACGACAATAGGCGCCGGAACGGCTCAAATTTTTTGTTTCGGTAACAAGGTCAAAATCATCACCCGAAATTTTGACCGGAATACTGCCAAAAAACCGCGGGTCCTTACGGCGTTCTACGGAAGATTTTTGACTCATCGATATCCTCTTTTGCAAAAATTAACGATTAAGCTTCTGCAGGGGTAGCTTCTGTGGCTTGTTTACTAGGCCGGACTTTACGCCAGCAGCTGTAATTGCAGTAATATTTTCCGTCACGAAAATAACGGCGGGACTTTTTTACGGGTTTTTTGCATCCGGAACAATTTTTGACGATCTCCGGTGCGGCTTCTTTCTTTTCATCTGCCATAACTTAACAATGCTCCTTTCAAAACGCTTAAAGTATTACGATTTATATAAATCCAGATAATTTTTGACGACAAAACGCGGAAAAACATTGTCGCGATTTTCCAAAAATTCACACCCCACCTGATAAATTTCCGCGTGGGGAACCTTTTGCACCCAAACAACTCGCGCATCTAAAGTCGCTTCCTGATCAATCTTAAGTTGAAGATTGACGACCACTTGCGCATCATGAGGGAGAAAATCCTCGGTACGAAACCGCACCCCCCCTTGACTTAAATCATATCCAACAGAACCATTAAAAACCGGATTTTCGGGAAAACGATACGCCACAGCTTCACGAAACTCTGCGCGGGGAAATTTTCGATTATCTGTAAGACTCATCCGATTTCTCCTGATTGAGGGGTGATTATACCATAATCTGAAATTTTACAACAATAAAGTTTTCTAAGCTAAACGTATTTATTTTGCGCTTTAAGGAACAGGTTTAACTTTTGTTACGAGGACAATTTCTTCATTATAGTCACGGTTGGTGGTTGGCAGAGCGTAGTCAAAAGCCAACAAGTACGTGTCTGCCGTCAATGGCATAGGGACAACACCTGTAGCCGTGTTAATCCAAATAGTCTTTCCTGCTAACCCTGACAATTGGAAGCTCAACATCGGATCAATGCCTCCGGTAACTGCATCTAACGTAGGATCCGAATGGAATACATAATGCGGGGAAGGCGTCGTTACGTCCCAAAAAAATCCTATTGGTCCGCTGGCGGTGAATTTACCTCCACGATAGGGGCTAAGAGCTGTTCCATTTCCAGTATAACCACTCAAGCTAAAGCTTGTTAGCAGCGTTCCCCCCGCTGGATTGCCTTGGTTGTAAACTCCAAAAGAGCAAGTATATCCACCAAGACATGAAATAATCGCAAAATAAATATCATCTCCGGGAACAACAGGATTCCAGTAATAATCCGCTTGACCCACGGCATAAACATCCGTTTGATTTTGAGCCGTAAGCCCCGGGCTGGGAAGCCCCGCGTTAGTAAATATGTAATTGAACGTCTGAAAAACTTGTTCTTCAGGCGGCCTAGAATCTCGCGGTGTTGCGATACAATCAGGCGTATCCTCCCCAAATGAACTATCAGCCTGCATCTGGGCCCCATAAGATACTGTTCCAAACGGCCCGCCATTGATAATAATACCGCCTGCGCCGCCGCCGCAACAGCCATTTGTGTATCGCGTATCGGTAACATAAGGAGCGATGCACTGTGCTTCGCATTTAACACTCCCCAGACAACCCCCTGCCTCTCGATATGTTACAGGAACATCGGGATTTGAAAGATTTACATTCTGAACAGCCTCATTGCACCAGCTAGCATGCTCCCCTAACGGCTGGCACTGATAAAAACAACTCGCGTCAAAAGAGCAAGTTTCTACTAAAGTTGCTGTAGGCGAACCACACATTTTTGATTCATACCTTTGATTTCCTGTCGGGGAAAAACATTTCCCTGTAGGTCCATCCGTATTCCCGCATTTAGAAACAATTACCGGATCGCAACAAACGTTTAAGGAATCATCGCGGCACTCCACGATATGGTAAGTCGAGGTTTTGACTGTATCTTCACAGCCTAAAATATTGCACTTGCGCATAAAAACTTTTTGCTTTCGATTACAAGGAACACCTGCATCGTCGCGAATCATACCATTTCCACAGCCGCTATCAAACAAATCTGTACAACGACATTCTGGCAAACCCTTGGATCCGGAGACAAACGCCCCTTGGCTAATTTTTTCCCGTTCTGAATCTAAAGCGCCTTCTTCTAGAGCCTTAAAATGAGAATTAATTCCGCGGACCACATATGGTCCGCCTATAAGTATGCCCATCATGACAAAAACGGCCAGGGCAAGATATTCGAGGCTGGACTGTCCACAACGGTATTTTTGTGAAGGAAACATAGTCAAAGTATAAAACAAAATTATCGTCTTCACAATGTAATTTTTGGGGTTTCTGGTGTATAATCCGCCTATGTATAAAGAATTTTACAACTTTCTCCAGCAGCCGTTTAATATCACGTCGGACCCGGAATTTTTCTTTCCCAGTCAGCGTCACGAAGAAGCTTTTTCACATTTGGTTTATGGCATAGAACAGCGCAAAGGGATTTTGGTCATCACCGGCGAAATCGGCACCGGCAAAACTACCCTCTGCCGTAGCCTGCTAAGCCGCCTTAAAACCAACATTAAAACAGCGCTTGTCTTAAACCCGTACTTTTCAGAACTACAGCTTTTACAATTTATCGTCAAAGATTTAGGGATTTCGGGGAATTTTCGCAATAAACTGAGCCTTATCTCGGCGCTCAATAATTTTTTGATCGAGCAAACAACCTTAGGAAACAATGTGGTGCTCATTATTGATGAGGCCCAGAATCTTAAAATCAATCAACTCGAACAAATACGTCTTTTATCAAATCTCGAAACCGAAAAAGAAAAATTATTGCAGATTATTCTCATCGGGCAGCCTGAATTGCAACAAAAGCTCAAACTTCCCGCTTTGCGTCAGTTAACCCAGCGGGTCGCGGTCCGTTACCATATTTTGCCATTGGACAAAAGCGATGTCGGAAATTACGTGGCGCACCGGATCAAAATTGCATCCGGCTTTGGCCCCGATGAAAAAATTTCGCCTAACCAGGTTAACGTACACTTTACCGATCGGGCGATTGAAATGATTTTTGGTCATTCGCAAGGCACACCGCGCACGATCAATATCCTTTGCGACCGCGCCCTGCTTTTAGGATTTGTGACCGGGGCACATATTATCGACGAAAATATTACCTTGCAGGCCGTTAATGAGGTCGGCCATTATCATGAGCATCATTCACGAAGCGCTGAAAAAAGTCCAATCGAATCGTTCTGAAAACCCAAGCCCCACCAATAAGCCGGTAGCCGTCGAAAAACCTTTTCAAAAGCCAAACGCTTTTGCCCTGCTGTTATGGGGGTTTACAACCTTTATTCTCGTCAGCCTGACGTTTTATAATCTTTATGAATACACGCGTAGAACAAAAGAAATGTCGATGACCAAATTTTATGTCCCTGCTAGCCGCCCTGCGACATTAGCCAGCGCACCGGACGTCGCTACTTCAGCTCTTGCGCCGAGTGTTTCGGCCCCCGAACCTAAAAAAGGAGAATTGGTCCTCTCCGGCATCGTTGAAATGGATGGAAAAAGTTTTGCGCTGATCAACAAAGAATTTTATGAGGTCGGAGAATCTGTCGAAGGGGCCAAGATCACCAAAATCACGCCCGACAGTATCGAAATCCTGCAAAAAGGCAAAACGCGAACGATCAAAGTTCTGCGTCCG
>CAZWOH010000040.1:0-14269 GCA_964635405.1 uncultured Planctomycetales bacterium
CGCAGGCGGACGTGCGGCCGATTTTTAAATTCAATGGCGTAAAAGATTATCTTGTCAAACCGATCAATGGTCCTGATCTGGTCGAAAAAGTCAAAAAGTTTGTCCGTTAAAGGAGTTTGCCATCGCGCGCTTTGGATCATTTATGTCTGAACAGCTAAAGCCTGAAGATCCGATGGATTGGGTGATCCTGCTTGTTATTGTTGCAATTTCCGCCACTGCCATTACCTTTATCTTTATCATGTATTCGCAGGGCTTTATTTAATCGGGTGTCGCATAGAAGCTGTCTTTATTTTTTTATGGTCTTTTATTAACAGTCATCCGTATTCTGTCCCTCCAGATCGTGAAACAGCGGCTTATTGGGCGAATAATTTAGAAAAATATGATTCTTCTTCGTCTGCCGCTACTTCGAGCGCTTTGACAAAGGACGGTATTGACTTAAATTCGACGAAAACGAATCGGCATCGCCAAGGGTTGAATTAAGCACAGCTAAATAATGATTTTATTAGTGCCAATGTGTGCAAATATTTGTGACAGTTTGTGCATAATAATTTGTTGTTTTGTGCATAAATAGATGTTAAGCTTGTTGGCAAGGAGACTAAGATGAAATATATCCGACGCTGGATGGAAGAAAAAATTGCCCAGACTCTTGAGGCTAATCCCGTTGTTATTTTAACCGGTCCTCGGCAAGTGGGTAAAAGTACATTGTTAGAACACGCTGATTTTCTAAAAGAGTGGCGATATTTGACTTTAGACGATCCGGATTTATTAGATCAAGCTAGGGAAGATCCAAAAGGATTACTTTTGGAAGACAGGCCGACAATCATCGATGAAGTCCAAAGATGTCCGCCGCTTTTGTTAACGGTCAAATATTTGGTTGATAAGAGCCAAAGAAAAAGAAAATTTATTTTGTCAGGGTCAGGAAATATTTCTTTGCGCCAATCGCCAAGAGAGACGTTGGCGGGAAGAGTTAATTATTTGCATTTGACTGGTTTTAATAGCAGAGAAATTAACGGATTGCCTCCCGACGGAGTTTTAAGTCAAGTCTGGGAAGGCAAAGAAATTAAATCTTATGAATTTGAGAATAGAACTTCTGTAGCCCCAACAGTTTGGCGTGGTTCATTGCCAGGAGTGGTTCTTGCTCCTACGGAAAAAATTGCTTTGGAACGTGGGAAAAGCTACATTGATACTTATATCAGTCGTGACATTCAGGATTTAGTGAGAATACGTCATCCCCAAAATTTTCGTCGTTTGATGGAGGTTTTGGCCCTAGCGACGGGATGGGAAAGCGTGCAGGAACAGTTATCTAAAGCATGTTCAGAGACAAGGACAAATGTCAGCCGGTATATAAGCCTTTTGCAAGACACCGCTCTTTTGCATGAACTCAGAGGCTTTACATCTCCAAGGGAACGGGCGTATAAACAATCGAAATATTATTGGTTTGATTCTGGGGCTGCATGTCTTTTGGCTGGGATGAATTCTCCTCAGTCGCTTAAACTTCCCAATATCAAAGGCCGCTACTTTGAAAATTTTATTTTTCAACAGATTCATACATGGGCGTCGTTGCAGACAATAATGCCGGAAATTTATTATTGGAAGCCCAAATCGGCAGATGCTGAAGTTGATTTTGTTGTGCATTCTTCCGGTAGAACTGTTGGTATTGAAGTTAAATCTTCCGATAAAATCAATTTTTCAGATACAAGCTCGATGCGGGAATTTTTAAAGACACACTCGCAGGTAAAGTGCGGAATCATTGTTTATGCAGGCAATAAGGTATTTCCTGTCGCTTCTAATATTCATGCGGTGCCTTGGCAGATACTGTAGCTTATTCGTGGTCTCATGCCCTATCCCTTCAATTAAGTTGCATCTATGATAGTCTGGGATTACAATGCTCATCTTATGTCGCACAAAATTAATTATCAGAAAGAATTAAATCCCGCTCAGCTTAAGGCCGTACTCTCGACGGATGGGCCGCACTTGGTCATCGCCGGGGCCGGTAGCGGCAAGACGCGGGTGTTGGTTTTTAGGACCGCGCATTTGGTTGAGCAGGGCATTGCTCCCGAACGCATTTTACTTTTAACTTTTACTCGTCGTGCTTCACGGGAAATGCTCAAGCGCGCGGCGAGCCTTTTGGATGAACGTTGTCAGCAGGTTTCGGGCGGGACGTTTCATTCTTTTGCGAATGCGATACTCAGACGTTATGCCGAGTATGTGAACTTGCCGAGGTTTTTTTCTATTCTTGACCAAGACGATGCAGAAAGTGCGGTCAATTTGGTCCGCAACCAAATCGGCGGAAAACTCGACAAACGTTTTCCAAAAAAAAATACACTGCTTTCGATTATTTCCAAAAGCATCAATAAAGGCCTTTCGATCGACGAGATTGTTTGCGAAGAATATCCGCAGTTTGGCGAGTGGTCGGCGGTCATCGAACACATCGGGCAGGAGTATATTCGTTATAAACACAGTCTTGCTCTTTTGGATTATGATGACCTTTTGGTCTATTTAAAGAAGCTGCTGGAGGACCAACAGGCGATCCGGGAACATCTTTCCCAATATTATCAGTACATCATGGTCGATGAATATCAGGACACCAACAAAATGCAGGCGCAGATAGTACGGCTTTTGGCCGTCGCGCACAATAATGTGATGGTTGTCGGTGACGACAGTCAGAGTATCTACTCTTTTCGTGGGGCGCATTTTAAAAACATTATTGATTTTCCGCGCATTTTTTCGGGCACAAAAATTATTACGCTCGAGGAAAATTACCGTTCTACCCAGCCGATTCTGGATTTGACCAATGAAGTGATCAATGCCGCCGAGGAAAAATTCGACAAAGCCCTTTTTACCCGCAACGGCGGAGAAACGCTTCCAGTCTACGTCGATGTTTATAATGAAAACAGCCAGTCACGCTATATCGTCAAAAAAATCCTTGAGTTGCGCCGTGAAGGCGTGCCATTGGGCGAAATCGCGATTTTGTTTCGTTCCGGCTGGCATTCGAATGATTTGGAAGTTGAGTTGGCCTCGTCGGGGATTTCGTTTGTGAAATACGGCGGCCAAAAGTTTATTGAAGCGGCCCATATTAAGGACATCTTGGCGTGCCTGCAGATTGTTTATAATCCTTTAAGTGAAGTTGCCTGGCAGCGGGTTTTGATGCTCGTCAAAGGAGTAGGGGAGAAGACGGCGTTGCAGATTATTGAACAGATCGTCAGCCAACGCAAAGGGTTAGCCATTGATGAAATGACTTTTCAAAAAAAACCGGCGCTTCGGCAGTTATTTAAAATTTTAAATGATATTGATTGGACGGTCGAGCGACCGGTAAAGATTCTTAAAACCCTGCTCGATTTTTATACGCCGCTTCTGATGGACCATTACGATGATTATGACAAACGGTTAAATGATTTGGGGTCGCTCGAAAATATCGCCGAGCGGTATTTGACGCTTGAGGAGTTTTTGACGGATATGGCCCTAGAACCGCCGGAAAAAAGCCTCGTGGATAAGGGAATAAAAACGCACGGTGAGAATGATTTGATTCTTTCGACCATTCATTCAGCCAAGGGCTTAGAGTGGCACACGGTTTTTTTGATTTATCTGGCGGAAGGATATTTGCCGTCGTATCAGTCGATTAGCTCGGATGCCTCGATTGAAGAAGAACGCCGGCTTTTTTATGTGGCCGCGACAAGGGCGAAAAACAATTTGTATCTTCTCCGACCTCAGATTGATACATCGCCCCGCCGCTCATGGGACACGACAGGGTCGATGTATACGCGTGTTTCAAGGTTTTTGGAAGAAGGCGGGATCTTGAGTAAATTTGTCACTCTTGAAACCGACCGCAGCGGCTATCAGCCGTTTCGCAGCTGGGAGGACTAGAAATTCTTTAGCATTTATTTTAGCGCATCGATCTTTGGCCCTCAGTTTTGTTCTGTTTGAATCAATCAATAGTGGTTTAAGGCACAACCAAATTTTACCGCTAAACAAAGGGTTTTAGTGAAACGGATCGTCATTATTCTTTTTGCTCTAAGTATTTTCCCAGCGGTGAAAGCCGCCGCCGAAGGTCAAAATTTTGGCCTGCGCGGAGAGTTGGCGACCAGCTATAACGATAATGTCACGCTGGCTCACACCCGCGTGATTGCGGATGTCGTTGAGAAAGCGTTAATCGGGATAGACTTGAAAAAAGAGGGGAGTCGAAACAGTTTTTTTGCTGGGGTGGATTTGTCGCATGATTTTTATTTTAATAACAGCTCTTTTAATAATACCGTCGTTACAGTAAGGACGAGTGATCGCTATGAGTTATCGGGCCGTATGCGGGTCAATGTTTCGGACAGTTATCAGCGAGCACAGGATCCCCAGAGTTTTGATGATGCGTTTGGGCGAAATAGCGGGCGATATCGGACGGACCAAAACAGATTTAGCTTAAAATCCGAATGCGATTTGAGCCAGAATATGCTTTTTGAACTGACCTATGCCAATGAGTTTACGGGATACTCGCGCAGCGATTTGGACAATACGACCCTTAATCAGATTGGCCCGCGGTTTGAATATGTGTTTGATGATGCTAATCGTCTTGGAATGGGATATGTTTTTTCATTACGTGATTTTGAATCGGGTGCGTTGATACACGGCAATAGCGTCGTCGTTGATTTTGGACATCATTTTACAAAGCAGTTGCAATTGATTTTGAAGGCCGGCGAGGATTTTATTTATGACGAATCGACGGGCAATTCGCAGCACGCGCGCTATGAGGTCAGTCTGTTAAATGAAATTGATGCGACAACGCATGCACAGATAAGTTATAAGCGCGGATTAAATTCTTACGCGTATTCGAAAGATCTTTTTGATTCATATCAAGTCAGCGGAGCATTGGGACGAGAATTAACAGCGCGTATTTCGATCAGCGGCGCTGGATTTTATGGAAAAGGGGAGTATCAACAAAGTGGAATCTCCGATGAACTTGCGGGGTTAGGCATGCAGGCCCAATATGCGTTCTCGCCGCAAGTGCAGGGGGGACTAAATTATAACTATGCGCAAACGGTTTCCAATCAGGATGCGCGCTCGTATCACCGTAATTTTGTCGGTGTACAGCTACAAATAAAACTTTAAACGTCTATGCTAAAAAAACATTCGCAATTTTTTGCCAGACTGATGATGGTTTGTGATGCTCTTGTTGTCGCGTTTTCATCCATCGTCGTGTATTTGATCATTCGCCAGTTTGAAATGCTTTATCCTCCGGTTTATTATCTGTGGCTTTTGCCGGTTTTTGTATGTGTGTGGTTTTTTCTTCTTGCATATTTAGGGATGTACGAGTCTTTTCGGATTAAATCAATCCGGCAGATTTTAGGAATTGTTTTTACGTCAGGGGTTATTGGTTTTATTGTTTTGGGAAATATTTCCTATCTTTGCAAGTTGACCTACATAAGCCGTTTTTTGATGGCAAGTTCTTTTGTGGTCACGGCGGTTGTTTTGACGCTAGAAAAAATTTTTGTGATTAGCGTTTTTCGTCGTCTGCGAAAAAAAGGTTTTAATTTTAGAAATTTGCTCATTGTCGGGACTGGTCTGCGCGCTCGAAAGTTGATCGCTCAAATTGACAGCCACCAGGAGTTTGGATTTAAGATCGTTGGCCTTATCGATGATGATGTGACAATGCACGGCAAAAAAATTTATGGGCATATGATTTTAGGAGGGCTTAGCGAATTGCCAAAATTATTGCGTGCAAATCCGATTGACCGCGTTATTTTCGTCGTCCCGCGTGGATGGTTGTCGTATATCGAAGATTCTGTGCTTTATTGTGAAACATTGGGTGTTACCGTCAATATTGCCGTTGATCTTTATAAAACAAAGTTTACGATGGCCCGTGATGAAAATTTTATGGGGATCCCTATGATTTCTTTTGAATCGACGCCGGACAAGGTCGGACAGCTTTTTGTTAAACGGCTTTTTGATCTTGTGGTTTCCGGCACCGGGATGATAGTACTAGCTCCGCTTTTTTTTACCATTGCGGCGTTAGTCAAGCTGACATCACCGGGGCCTGTTTTCTTTAAACAGCAGCGGTGTTCGGTCAATGGCCGGACGTTTGAACTTTATAAATTCAGGACAATGGTTGTCGATGCCGAGGAAAAATTGGCAGAACTGCTGAAACATAATGAAATGAAAGGCCCGGCATTCAAAATGGCGAATGACCCGCGAATTACGCCGATTGGCCGGTTTTTGCGTAAAACAAGTTTGGACGAATTGCCGCAGTTGGGAAATGTGTTTAAAGGCGAAATGTCTTTAGTCGGCCCGCGGCCGCCGATTCCCAAAGAGGTTGAGCAGTACGATCATTGGCAAAGGCGGCGGTTAAGTATGCGTCCGGGGATTACGTGTCTGTGGCAAGTCGGTGGACGCAATAAAATTACAGATTTTAATCAGTGGTCCAAACTTGACTTGGAGTATATTGATAACTGGTCTTTGGGGTTGGACTTTAAAATTTTGCTTAAAACCGTTCCCGTTGTGCTGTTTGGCATTGGCGCCAAATAAGCCAAGCGAAAGGGTAAATATGAAAAGAAGTTTTTGTTTATGTCTATTTTTAATTTTGGGATTTTGTGCATGGGCGTTTGCCGATGAATCTTCAAATGCGGGTCTCGACCCGATTGCCGCGGCCAGCGCCGGTTATACCGTTGGTCCGGCGGATGTTTTGGGCATCGATATTATCGAACCCGACAAAATCAGCACCCGCGCCACCGTTTCTCCCGATGGGAGCATTACCGCGCCGTATATCGGCCAGGTCAATGTCATTGGGCTAACCGCTAACCAAATCCGTGAGCTCATCGAAAAACGTTTAGCCGACGGGTATTTAAAATTTCCTTCGGTTATGGTTTCTCTCTTAGAATCGCACAGCCGTAGATTTTTTGTTTACGGCGCTGTCATGCGCCCCGGGGAGTACGATTTGCCCGAAAAAATGACTGTCCTTCGCGCAATCTCGATGGCCGGCGGCTTTACACGCTTTGGCTCGTCAAGCCGCGTCAAGGTTTTGCGTGAGCGCAAGTCTTCGACGGGTTACGAAAGTATCAAGATCAATATTAAAGCAGTTATGGATGGCGATTCTAAGGCGGATCTCCCGATTGAAAACGGGGATATCATTGTGACATCCGAAGGGATTTTTTAAACCAAAGAGGGGCAAAAAATGGAGCATCAGTCGACCGGTTTTTATAGTGAATTAACCCTGCGCGATTATTTGCGCGTTATTTTTCGGCACAAAGCGGTTGTCGCCTTAAGCGTTTTGGTTGTGAGCGCGACGGTAGCCGTTGGTCTCAAACTACAAACGCCGCTTTACGTGGCCAGCGTCAAAATGCTTGTCTCTTCCGAAAAGCAGACGCAGGCGCCATATTCGCGCGAGCTTGGTGGTTATGACCGAAGCGAAGCAAGTATCACGCAAAGCGAAATCGTCAAATCGGCGCCTGTCCTCGAGCGCGCGGTCAAAGCGATCCATTTGGACAAGCGTCCTTTGGACAGCGAAAGGCCCTATGCCTCCAAAATCCGCCGGTTGATGATTGACAAGGAAGTCAAAAATTTTAAAGAGCAAATAAGCAAGCTCGAAGCTGCCCAACAGGATTACATTCTCTATCGCCGGGCCGTCAGTTCATTGCAAAACGCGTTGGAAGTCGAGCCGGTGCGCGGGACGAATCTTTTGCGTATTTCCGTCTCAGACTTTGATCCGTTGGTTGCCGCGACACTGGCGAATGTCGTCAGCCGCTCATATGTTATTTTTGATCTCGAACAGCAATTGGCCGAAAGTGCAACCAAGTATGGTGAACTTCATCCGTCGGTCACATTGTTAAAGGGGCACTTAGAGCAAATGACAAAAACGTTAAACGGACAGCCGCTGGAAAACATTGAAGCGATCGGTCCGGCGACGGTCAAGGTTATCAGCCAGGCGTCTGTTCCGACAAAACCGCAAGGCCGTTCCAAAAAAGTTATTTTTGTTTTGGCCGTCTTTCTGAGCTTTATTTTAGGCATCATTTTGGCTTTTATTTTTGAATATTTGGACCCGGCAGTGCGTTCTGCGGTGGATATCAACACAGCTTTACAAACGCCTTTGCTTGCGACAATACCGCTGGAGCGTCAAATACAGAAACGCAGTCTTGATAAAAACGATTCTCCGTCGTATTTGGCCGCTTATCATCAACTCGCCTGCGAAATCCGTTTTTTTGTGAACCAGAAAAAAATGAAAACGTTTCTTTTTACAGGGCCGGATGTTGATCAGGGCACAACGACGATTGTTTCTAACCTCGGGATTTCTTTGGCGAAAGACTTTAACAAACGTGTGCTTCTAATCGACGCCCACTATCACAAGCCGGGCGTTCACAAAAATTTTGATGCGCCTTCAAGTCCCGGATTAATCGAAGTTCTTTCAGGAACCACCGTTCTTTCTAAGGTTTGTCGTGAAATGATGCCTCATCTTTGGATGGTCAGTGCCGGTCACTTTGAAAATGATCCGGAAAGTTTGCTGGATTCTCCAAAGATGGCAGATATCCTTAAAGAAGCGAAAGAAACCTTTGATGTCGTTCTGGTTGATTGTGCTGACCTGCGCAATTATCGGGACGCTATTTCGATGGCGCGTTTTACGGATGCCATTGTTCTTGTTGTTGCCGAGGGCAAATCCCGCCGGCCGGCGATAACTGCAGCCGTCACGCCTTTGAAAGAAAATAATTTCCAAATTATCGGGACGATTCTCAATCGCCGTACGTTCGCGCTTCCCAAATTTGTGTATGACCGAGTTTAACCAAATTTATTTTAAGTTTAACGAGGGAATCCCTGTGGGATGACCGAGTTTAACCAAATTTATTTTAAGTTTAACGAGCGATTGAAGCCGCAGGCGAAGGAGTTCCGTTTACCCGCAGGGTAGAGACGGGAGCAATCCCTGTGGGATGACCTTTGTTTAACCAAATTTATTTAAAATGATGATGGTTATCCGTTTAATCTGTTTATTTTTATACTACGGCTTGGCCCAATATCTGCCCTCGTCTTATTTGCGCGGGTGCGCTGTGTTTGGGAAAATCCGTTCAATCATTTGCAAGCCCTTATTTGGTTACTGCGGTAATAATGTCCGAGTCGAACCGTATGCGTTTTTTCATTCTGGCCGGAGTATTAGTATTGGGGATGATTCATCCATCGGGGAGCGCTCACGTTTGCTAGGAAAAATTACGATTGGCAAATCGGTTATGATGGGGGAAGAGGTGATTATTATTACTAAAAATCATCGTTTTGATCGTATCGATATCCCGATGTGCCAGCAGGGATTTCAAAATGAAAAACCTGTTAGTATCAGTGATGATGTTTGGATTGGGGCCCGCGTTATAATTTTGCCTGGAGTAAGTGTGGGGAAAGGGGCTATTTTAGCCGCGGGTGCGGTCGTCACCAAAGATGTCCCCGAATATGCTATCGTCGGCGGCAATCCGGCGAGAGTGATCAAAATGCGTAAATAAATAGAATAACAAAAATTTTTATATGACGACCGACATCATAAGCGCCAGCGAAGCCAAAAAACTTTTTACTGCCGTCGCCAGACAAATCCAGCAGGGGACGCAGCGCGCCCAGCAAGCCTTCAAAACCGAAGTTTTGCGAACGGCATGGAACATCGGCCGCGCGATTGTTGAGACCGTTGACCTTGATCAAGGCATCAGCTCGCGCAATGCCCGTATTGTTGAGGAGTTGGCACAGAAGTTTGGCCGACCACAAACGTTTTTTTACAGCACGATCAAACTCTACCGCTTTTATCCTGTCTTTCCCAAAACGGGTTTAAGCTGGTCGCATTATCAGGACCTCCTGCGGATAGACGATTCTGTGACCCGTCGTCAACTTGAGCAAAAAGCGGTCAAAGAAAGCATCAGCAACAAAGATTTTCGTATTATCACGCGTGAAGCCCGCGGCACATTGACACTGGCCCAACCTCTCGCACAAAACGGTATCCTGCAGATGGTTCGGGGCCAACTTTATCATTATCGGGTCAGGCAGGCTACGCCCGAACAGCTCGAAAAAAAACGATTATTGTTGGATGTGGGATTTAACATTGACCGTGACGTGCGTTTACCCGACACGGAGAGTTTGAGAGCAGGCCGCATGGTTAGGGCCGTCAAAGAGGGCGAGGACTACAGCGCTAAGATTTCGCCTTACCAAACAGACCGGCTCTATACCTATAAAGCCAAAGTCGCTCGCGTTATCGACGGTGATACTCTGGAGGCAACCATCGATGTGGGCTTTAGGACATATGTTACTCATCTGATGCGTTTGCGCGGCATCGATGCTGCGGAGATTAGCTGCACCTTGGGCCGCAAAGCCAAAAATTTTGTGCAACAGATCGTCGACACCAATCTGACGGTTGTTATTAAGACATACAAACAAGAAAAATATGGTCGTTATTTGGCGGATGTTTTTACCGGGCCCAAAGACGTGGATGCTGCAATCGTCGCCCAGAGAGGTGAATATCTTAACCAACGTCTGCTTGATGAGGGCCTTGCGGTTGTGATGGAGTATAAGTAAAGGTTCCACCTCTTTTTCTTGTGGTTATTTATAACCATAAACAGAGGGTTAGTAGTTTCCCCCTCTTTTTTAAAGAGGGGGTTAGGGGGAGTTAAGATAAATCGTCATTACGAGGATGCGCCATAGCCGCGGACGAAACGCTTGCAAAAAGCGTGGAGTCCTTAGCGGACGAAGCAATCTGGTTGAGGGTGATAAAGTTTAGAAATCAAAGTGTATGAGTTTACGTAAAAAAACAATTTCAGGATTAGTTTGGTCTGCTGTTTCTCAGGGAGGAAAACAGCTTAGCCAATTTGTCATAACCGCTATTTTGGCGCGGATACTTTCTCCTGCTGATTTTGGGTTGGTAGCTATGGCCACGGTCTTTACCGGGTTTGCGACGATTTTTGGGGAATTAGGAATAAGCAGTGCATTGATTCAAAAACAGGATGTGGATGATCGTCATTGGTCTTCGGCATTTTGGTTAAATGTGCTGATGGGTGTTTTTTTGACGGCAATTTTTTATTTTTTGTCACCTTTTGTAGCGCTATTTTATAAAAGGCCTGAGCTTACTTTTATTTTACAAGTTCTTTCATGGAACTTTATCCTTGTGTCCGTAACAATTGTTCAGCAGACAATATTGACGAAAGAAATGAATTTTCGTTCCCTGATGATAAGAGATATTATGGCCGTTATTATAAGCGGTGTTGCCGCAATTGTGTTAGCTTTGAAAGGATGGGGTGTTTGGAGTCTCGTTATCCAAGCATTAATTTTTAGTATTGTAAATGGATTATTGTTGTGGATTTTGTCACAGTGGCGGCCTAAATTTGTTCTTTGCGGTTTAGCCATTGAGGATATGTTTCACTTTAGTGCAAACATGGCTGGCTTTCAGATTATAAACTATTTTGGGCGCAACATTGATCAGCTGTTAATCGGTAAATTCTTAGGTTCGCAAGCACTCGGTTATTATTCTTTGGCGTATAAGTTGATGTTGTTGCCTCTGCAAAATATATCTTGGATGATCGCAAGGGTGATGTTTCCGGCTTTTTCAAAAATTCAGGCGGATATTGAGAAAGTCAGGTCAAATTATTTGCGACTTATGAAGGCCATATCTTTGATCAGCTTCCCATTAATGATACTTTTGTTTTTGTTATCACCCGAACTCGTCAGAGTCGTTTGGGGGCAGAAGTGGGAACCGGTCGTTATGTTAATTAGGATTTTTTGTTTTTGTGGAATGGTACAATCGCTTGGAACAAATATTGGAAATATTTTGCTTTCACAAGGTCGAGCGGATTTGCAATTAAAACTACAGATATTTGGGACGATCATTGTTGTGGTATCGGTTTTGCTAG
This sequence comes from uncultured Planctomycetales bacterium, assembly GCA_964635405.1. Lineage (GTDB taxonomy): Bacteria > Omnitrophota > Gorgyraeia > Zapsychrales > JANLHA01 > JADLGJ01. Next base: position 11,838 of record CAZWOH010000040.1, read on the forward strand.
GCTTAAACTGGGGAATTATCGGAGTGGCTATTTGTTATACCGGGCAATCGATTCTTTGGGTGCATTACACTTTTTATTTTGTCAATAACTTGCTTAAGTTGCCGTATAAGAGTTTTTATATGTCGTTTTATGAAAGTTATTATATTTCTGCGTTGATGCTGGGCCTTGGGTTGTTGGCAAAATATTTCTTTACTTTGACTGACATCCAGTGGTTGATAGCGATTCCAATTATTTGTGCCCTGATTGTCTTGACGGCATTAGTCATTTTAAAAGAAATAAGCTTCAAAAATGGTCAATTAGTGTTGAGGCTCATGCGATGAAAGTTGCTTACATATTAAATGTTTTTCCTAAGATATCGGAAACATTCATACTGAATGAAATTATTGAAGTACAAAATAACGGTATCGATGTTGAAGTTTTTGCGTTTTCCCCATCAATCGAGGTTTTTTCTCATTCGCAAATTAAGAGTGTGAAAAGGATAAAATATTTTTCTCCTGAAAAAAAATCATTGGGTATTGTAGCAGATCATCTATTTTGGATTTTTAATCAGCCCGTCCGATATTTTAAAACACTGTCAGTTGCGTTAAATCGAAAAAATGGGATTGCTGGTCTATTCTTTTTTAGCTTACATAATGTTAGGGCGATAGTTAAAGATTCTCCGGATGTTTTACATGCCCATTTTGGTGTTAAACCTTCTGATATGGCGATGTTGGTTAACCGGTTAACGGATATTCCCTACACATTTACAACACATCGCTTTGATATTTTTGATCAACCTCCTGCGAATTATGCTTTGAAATCCAGCAGGGCTATAAAACACATTACGATTTCGCAGTATAACAAGGATTACTTAGTCAGAAATTTTGGTGTTGATCCACAGACGATCGATATTATTCACTGTGGCATTAATTTTTCAAGAATAACAAATTTAGAAGTCCCAAAAGTAAAAAACCAAATTATCTGTATTGCTCGACTAGAGCCAGAAAAAGGTTTGGATAAACTTATAGAGGCTTGCGCTGTATTAAGTAAGCGAGTTGATTTTAAATGTATTATCGTCGGCGACGGTTCATTGAGAGCGAGGTTAGCTGATTTAATTACCAAGAATTCATTAACGGATAAAGTCATGCTTTTAGGATATAGGACCAGTGATGAGATATTCAGTTTGTTAAAGCAAAGTTCAGTTATGGTCCTTGCGAGTCGTTCAGAGGGGATTCCTGTTTCATTGATGGAAGCCATGGCGCTTCGGACCCCGGTAATTGCTACGCGCATTACGGGAATTCCAGAGTTAGTAGAGGATGGTGTGAGCGGATTCTTGTTTGAAGTTGATGATGTATACGCGCTTGTTGAAAAGATTGAAAAAATTTTGAAGAATGATTCGAGTTGTACGGAATTTTGTGAGCATGCTTACAGAAAAGTGTTCCGAGATTTTAATTTATCAATTGAAGTTAAGAAGCTTATAAATGTTTGGAGGGTAGGTTGAATATGTTAGTCAGCGTTATCGTCCCTTCCTATAATCGCGCCAATGTTTTGCCGCGAGCGGTCAAGAGTGTGCTTACCCAAACATATCCAAATTTTGAGATTATCATCGTCGATGATTGTTCGAAAGATAATACCGCAGAAGTTGTCCGTGGCTTTAATGATCAACGGATTCGTTATATTCGTCACGAAACCAATAAGGGAGGCAACGCGGCACGTAATACTGGAATAAAGGCTGCGAATGGTGAATTTGTTGCCTTTTTAGATAGTGATGATGAATGGTTGCCCACCAAGCTTGAAAAACAAATGCTACGTTTTACTGATCCTCGCGTCGGGCTAGTGTATTGTGGGCAGAAGTGTTTTAACGAAAATAATGGTCGAGTTTTTCAATTCTTCCACCAGCTTAAGGAAGATATTTTTTATAAGATGTTGGTAAAAAATTATGTCGGTTCATTATCTGCTGTTATTGTGCGATTTAAAAATATTTCTCAAGTTGGATTCATGGATGAAAAGTTAAAAAGCTGTCAAGATTGGGATTTATATATTCGGTTAAGCCAGATTTGCCAATTCGGCTTTGTTGATGAGATGTTGGTTAATTATTACTTAGGAAAAAAAGACCCGAATCGTATTTCGAATAACAGACGGTCAATTCTCATTGGGCATGAAGCTATTGCAAAAAAATATTATAAAGAAATACAGAATTTACCAAGGGCCTATCAACTGCAGCATGTTGAATCGATGTTAAATATTTTTGTCCTAACCGGTGAACTAGGGAAAATACTTAGCAGTATATTATTTAATGCGTATAGGTTGAAAAGTTTAAAATTATTATTTTTAGGACCGCTATTTATTGGTAAGTGTATTAAGCGTATTATTGCAAAGGATTACGGATATTAAAGTTAAATTCGATCTGCGGCGGCGTCCCGGCAAAAGTGATCAAGATACGGCAATAAGAA
>CAZWOH010000041.1:0-2762 GCA_964635405.1 uncultured Planctomycetales bacterium
TGAATTTTTCGAATAAGAGATTCAGCCAAAAGAGAAACACCGCGGTGCAGATGAAAACAGCGACGATATCAGGCCAATTTTTGGCGAGGGATTTAAGGAGGGATTTATTTTCTTTTGCAATATCAGCCATAGGTTTGCAGTATATCATTGTAATACAGTCATTGCGAGCGTAAGCGAGTCCTTTTTAGGGCGAGCTAAGCGAAGCAATCATTATGAGATTGCTTCGTCACCCCTGCGGGGTTCCTCGCAATGACATGCTTTCAATTCTTTCTCTCCCTTTTTTCATCCGCCAACGATTGGCATCGCGCAGTGAATACGCGCAACCGCAATATTCCTGACGATAAAAGTTTTCGCATTTGGTAATTTGACACATGCGCTCTACTCCGCCATTTTTACGCCAATTATTGGCCCAATAGACAAGACCGGGATATCGGTTTGCGGCCCTAAGCCCGCTTTCGGTCACTTGGTCCAAGTCTTTGCATCGGGCAATTCCCAAACTGCTGGCAAAAACTTTAAAATTGTTTTCGTGAGCATAAAGTGCGGTGCGTTCAAAACGCATATCAAAACAGCTGCTGCAGCGTTTGCCTCTTTCCGGCTCTTGGCCCAGTCCTTTGACGCGCTTAAACCAAGCGTCCGTATCATAATCCGCATCGACGAATGGGACGTTCATCTTGTTGGCAAAACGGATATTTTCTGCTTTGCGGATTTCATATTCTTTTTTAGGGTGAATATTGGGATTATAGAAAAAAATTGTAAAATCGATTTTTGCCGTCGACAAACTTTCGATAAGCGTGCAAGAACACGGCGCGCAACAAGAGTGTAAAAGCAGTTTGTTGGCGTCATTGGGGAGAACAAGATTGGTTGGTTTTTGGTTTTTACTCATGGAATTTTTTTAATGCGGCGGGAATTTTTTCAATAATATCCGTCGCAATCAATCCGGTTTTTGTTTTGTCACGGGCTGCCAAGTCGCCGGCTAATCCATGTAAAGTGACGCCGAAGCGCGCCGCAGTAAACGCGTCAAGCCCTTGGGCCAATAAAGCGGCGATCATGCCGGTTAAAACATCCCCGCTTCCTGCGGTTGCCATCCCGACATTTCCTGTCGTATTGGTATAAATTTTACCGTCGGGCGATGCGACAATACTTCGGTGGCCTTTTAAAACAAGCGTTACATTGAAACTTTTTGCAAAGTTCTCGGCAGTGTGTTTTCGTGATTTTTCAATGACGGTTTTTGTTAAGCCAGTTAATCGGGCCATTTCGCCGGGATGAGGCGTTAAAATTTTGGGGCTATGGTTTTTTTGTAAAACTGACAGATCCACAGAGACGGCATTAAGCGCATCTGCATCGATCACTATCGGTATCGGGCAATGGGAGATGAGTTTTAAAATCAGTTTTTGGGTATCGCGATTGCGCGACAAGCCCGGGCCAATGGCCAGAACCCCAAAATCTTTTAGACGGGCCAAAATGGCTAAGTAAGCTTTTGATGAAAAACTCCCTTGGGTCGTTTCAGCCAAAGGCCATGTCATGATGACGGGAGAAATCTTTTTTTGTAAGCTTAAGTTTAAACTTTTGGGAACACCGATTGTTGTTAAGCCCGCCCCCGAACGCATCGCTGCAAGAGCGACGAGCGCGCCTGCCCCAAGCATGGAAGATGACCCAGCCAAAACAAGGACATGGCCAAAATCATTTTTGCAGTTTTTGGGATTAAGCCGCAATAACGGCAAAGGCAATGGCATACTCAGCGGTGTGAGAAATTGAAAGATGAATGGGTTGTTTTAAGTTTTTGTTGGTCACACGGCAGATCGGCTTTCCCGTTGCGTCATTAAGAATTTCGATATCTGTCCAGCTAAGGTTTTTGATATCGGGTAACGCTTTAATGACCGCTTCTTTGGCCGAAAAGCGGCCGGCAAAATGTTGTGCCGGAAATTTGTAGCGCAGGCAATAAGCGATTTCTTCGTCGGTAAAGACATGGTTGAGGAAATGATTCCCCCAGCGTTTGATCGCCTGCTCAATACGGCTGACTTCAACAATATCCGTTCCAACACCGGAAATCATTTTTGGCCTCGCATGAGGGCAAGCATTTTTTTGACGGCCGCCTCAAGTCCGATAAACACCGCCTCGCTAATAATCGAGTGGCCGATATTAAGTTCTTCAATTCCCTTTATTTGTGTGATCGGGGTGGTATTAAGGTAATTAAGCCCATGACCGGCGCTCACGCTTAGTCCCAGCGATTGGGCATATTCGCTAGCCGTTAAAATTTTTTTAAGTTCACGCGTTTGGGCGGTCTTGGTCTGATGTGCATAAGACCCGGTGTGCAGTTCAATGATCCGGGCTTTGCTTTCATAAGATTTTTTGATTTGTTCTTTGTCCGGCGCAATAAAAAGGCTGACAGCAATCCCCTTGTCTTGTAAAAACGAAACAGCTCGGTTGACTTTTTTAAAGTGCTTAATGACATCCAGCCCCCCCTCGGTCGTAATTTCTTGACGACGTTCGGGAACGATTGTGGCCACATCGGGCCGGATGCGGCCGGTGATTTGGATAATTTCGGTATTTAAAGACATTTCGAGATTTAAGCGAGTACGGACAGCTTTTCGTAACTCGACAACATCGCGGTCCTGAATATGCCGGCGGTCTTCGCGCAGATGGCAGACAATCGAGTCAGCTCCGGCTTGTTCGCAGATTTGCGCGGCAACAATCGGATCAGGATAAACGCCACCGCGGGCTTGCCGCAAGGTTGCAACGTGGTCAATGTTAACGCCGAGTTT
>CAZWOH010000041.1:2862-14024 GCA_964635405.1 uncultured Planctomycetales bacterium
ACATAATACCATGTCAAAATGGCCAGACCTAAGGCGATGAGTTTGAGGGCAAGATTTTGTTGAACGAAGCGTTTCATTTTTTCTTTTTATTATTTATTTTGACGAGCAGGGTTTTTAAAGTTTCAATAAGTTTTTCGCGCGTTGCAATCGGCGTAAATTTGCCGTTGACCGCAATCGAGATTTCGGTTGTTTCCTCAGAGATGAGAATAACGACAGCATCGGTGTGTTCACTTAAACCTAAGGCAGCGCGGTGACGGGTCCCGACAACTTTGCTAAAGGTTGGATTATCCGAAAGTGGAAAAAGGCAAGCCGATGCGAGAATCCGGTCCCCGCGGATCACAACGCCGCCGTCGTGCATAGGTGATTGCGGTGAAAAAATGGTGTTGAGCAGTTCGCTTGAAACTTTAGCATCCAAGGCAAGTCCGCTTTCGATAAAGGTTGTAAGTTTTGCTTCGCGCTCCAAGGCAATGATACATCCAACGCCGCTTTGGGCCATTCTAAAAACAGCAGCTGTAATTTCCTCGATAACAGCGACAATTTCGTTTTCTTCCAAAGCCACAGCAAAAAGGTGTTGTTGGCCAAGCCGGGCTAAACCGTGGCGCAATTCCTGTTGAAAAATAATCAAAATCGCGAGAATAGAAATCCCGAAAAGTTTTGTGAGAAGCCAATTGAGTGTGTCCAATCCAAGCACCTGGGAGATTAGAAACGCCCCGATGATGTAAATAATTCCGGTCAAGACTTGAAAAGAGCGTGTCCCTTCAAAAAAAACAAAGATGCGGTAATAAACGATCCACAGGATAAAAATTTCAATCAGAGGTTTGACAGTTGTCCAGAGGGCAAAATTCATTTTAAGTATGAGGTCAAATTTTTTCGGTTAATATGGCATCAGCAACGCCAGCCGCCTGGCGCATCGCCAAAACATCGTGGACGCGTAAAATGTGCGCGCCGTTGGCGATGGCTAAAACAGAACTTGCGATTGTCCCAGCAAGTCGTTTGTCCGGGGGCTGGCCGGATATTTTTCCAATAAAAGATTTTCGTGAAGTGCCGATTAAAACGGGCCGTTTAAAAATTTCAAATTCTTGCAAGCGATTTAAGATTTCGAGATTTTGTTCGGGTGTTTTAGAAAATCCTATCCCCGGATCCACAATGATATTATCTGATTTGATGCCAATTTCCAAGCAATTTTCTACAGCGATTTTTAACTCCCCGATAATTTCATCCGTGAGGTTTTTGTAATGAGTTTTTGTTTGCATCGTTCTGGGTGTGCCGCGCATGTGCATGACGACAATTGCGGCATTGTAGCGTGCGGCCATTTGCAAAAGTTTTTTTTCGGCGCGCAGTCCCTGAATATTATTGATCATGCTTGCCCCGGCATCCAGTGCGTGCAAAGCAGTCTTTCCTTTATAAGTGTCGACGCAAATCGGTATTTTGGAAACCTTCGTCAGCTTCTTAATGACCGGCAGAATCCGTTTAATTTCTTCTTCAACCGAAATTTTTTGTGCCCCCGGGCGTGACGATTCGCCGCCTACATCGATAAAATCAGCACCGGCCTTAATTTGTTTTAAGGCCAGACGCAGGGCAGCGGCAGTAAAATTTTTGTTTTTTAACAAACCATCGCCGCTAAAGGAGTCGGGAGTCACATTGACAATCCCCATGAGTCTTGTTTTTTCGCCAAGAAAAACAGAAAAATCGCGGGTTTTGAGCCAAAGAGTTTGTCGTTTTGAGGCAATAGGTTTTAACATTGTTGTCCAAGTTACGTGATCCTGAGCGAAGCGAAGGATCTTTTATTAATGAGATTCTTCGCCCCTGCGGGACTCAGAATGACGATTTATGGGAATTCGAAACTAACGTTATGCGGCGCTTGTTGGATTTGTTTGGTCCGGCGTCGCAGGATAGGTTTTACGCAATTTGACAGGCGTCATTCCAGCGGGGATGCCTAGCAAAGCCCGTGTCTCGTCGATATCGATGATTTCCTTTTCGATCAAGCGATTGGCAATGATTTCGAGTTGCGCATAATGCTCGGTAAGCAATGATTTTGCGCGGTTGTAAGCTTCATCGACTAATTTTTTGACTTCGCTGTCAATATTTTTGGATGTCTCTTCGCTGTAATCTTTGTGCTCCCACATATCGCGGCCTAAGAAATGTTGTTTTTGTCTCTGACCGAAGGCCATGCGTCCGAGTTTTTCGTTCATTCCGAATTCGCAAACCATCGCCCGAGCGATCGAGGCAACGCGTTCCAAATCATTCGAAACGCCGGTTGTGCTGTCGTTCATATAGATTTCTTCGCCGACCATTCCGCCTAAAAGAACCGTCATTGTGCCTAAAAGTTCTTTTTTATTGTGATAATGCCTGTCTTCCGTCGGTGGCGTTAAAGTGTAGCCGCCGGCCATTCCGCGTGGGATAATCGAGACTTTTGTAAACGTATCGACATCTTCGACGAGCAAGGACAAAAGCGCGTGGCCAGCTTCGTGATAAGCGGTTTGTTCTTTTTCTTTTTTGGAAACGGTGCGGCTCTTTTTTTCGGGACCCATGGTGACCCGTTCGATGGCGGCCAAAAAATCTTCCATCTCAACGACATCTTTATTTTTGCGCGCGGCCAAAAGTGCGGCTTCGTTGCACACATTCGCCAGATCAGCGCCGGAAAAATAAACAGTTTGTTGGGCGATTTTGGAAAAATCGACATTCGTCCCCATTTTGATATTTTTGGTATGCACGCGCAAAATGCCTTCGCGCCCTTTGATATCGGGAAGTGTCACGACAATTTGCCGGTCAAAGCGTCCCGGACGAAGCAGGGCCGGGTCAAGCGTGTCAGGACGATTCGTCGCTGCAATGATGATAACCCCGTTCTGAGGCGTAAAGCCGTCCATCTCAACGAGCAAGGCATTTAAGGTTTGTTCGCGCTCATCGTTTCCGCCGCCGACACCCGAGAAACGCAGACGGCCAACCGCGTCGATTTCATCGATAAAAACAATCGCACCTTTTCCAGAGACGCTGGAGGCTTTGCGTGCCTGCTCGAAAAGATCGCGCACGCGCGAGGCGCCCACACCAACAAACATTTCCACAAAGTCCGAACCGCTTAAGGAAAAAAACGGAACGCCCGCCTCACCAGCGACGGCTTTAGCCAGCAATGTTTTTCCGGTTCCCGGATGCCCGACGAGCAAAACGCCTTTGGGAATTTTACCGCCTAACCTCTGAAATTTTTTGGGGTCTTTGAGAAATTCAATGATCTCTTGCAACTCTTCCTTGGCTTCGTCGACACCGGCCACATCGGCAAAAGTGATTTTGCCGGTGTCCCCATTGTTGACCTTAGCGCGGGACTTTCCAAAAGACCATATCTTGTTGCCCATTTGATTGCCACGATTGGCAAAAAACCAGATAAACCCGATGATCAGCAGTACCGGTAAAATATTAAGAAGAATCGGGCCCCACGGTGAGGGAGATTTGACCGAAAAGTTTGTGACGTTTTCGCGGATCGCGGTCAAAAGACCTTCGTCTTTGGCCGGAACATTCAGCCGGAATTCTTCACCGGATTTGAGTTTGCCGCGCAAATAACTTTCGGGCCCTTCGTAAAGTTCAAGTTTTTCGATGGTGCCGGCAGTTTCTTTATCTTTAACGATGGTATAAAGTTTGCTATAGGAAATATCCTGTTCTTTTGTGGAGGACGTTGTCTTTTCGCTTTGGACGAGCGCCATCAAAATCAGCAGGCCTAAGAAAATCCAAAAGAAAAAATTATTGTTCATCCCCTTTCCTTTAAGATGCGGTGGCAAGGGTTTGCGTGGTTTTGGCGGTGGAGTTTTTGGGGTGTTTTTATTTTCCATAATTATTTTTTCGCTTTGAGTGGTTTATTATATAGAAGAAAGTGATAAATTCAAGTCTTTAGAAAATCAAAAATTAAAAACGTTTGTGTTTTCTTTACGCACAAACCGTTTGGAAGATTCACGATTGAGCCGGCGGGGCGTTCTTCGATAAGCTCGTTAAGTTCAAGCAAATGCGTAAGTGTGAGTGTGCGCGTGTTGCCTTTGAGATTTTCGACCGCCAAACGCAAAGTCATCCGTTTGAGCGCCACAGGTAAATCGTGAAATTGGGCCAGTGTGATTTTTAACGTTGCTTTGCGTTTTTTTGTGAGGGTCGGAAAAATTTTTAGAGCTTCCTGGCGGATATATGCATAATCTTCCCCGGCGGTAAGAGCCAAAGAACACAGTAGCTCTTTGATGTTGGGCTGATATTCTTTTTCGAGCGATGGCAAAAGTTTAAGACGGATTTTGTTGCGAAAAAAATGCGTTTGTTTGTTGGTTGGATCGTTGCGGAATTTGATTTTATTTTTTTTAAGATACATCTGAATCTCGTCTCGTGAAACCTTAAGTAGCGGACGGATAAACACCGTCGAGTCGATGGTGCGTTTTGGTAAAATCGCCTGCAAGCCCTGAAGACCGCTGCCGCGCAAAATTCTCAACAATACCGTCTCTGCCAAATCATCACTCTGATGGGCCAGGGCAATGGCGTTGGCGCTCACCTTTTTTGCGATCGTGATTAATGCGCTAAAACGCTCCCTGCGCGCGATTTCTTCGAGTGAACCTCCGTGCTCCATTTTGCTGGCCAGATCAAGTTCCACACATGTGCACGGGAGATTTAAAGAGGCGCAGATTTTTTTAACAAATTTTTGGTCAGCATCCGCAGTGGCGCGCAGATGGTGATTGATGTGCCCGACGTGGATTTGAAATCCGATGTGGGTTTTTAGGTCATTAAGCAGATAAAGCAGGGCGATCGAATCACTTCCCCCGGAAACGCCTAAGAGAATTTTGTCGTTGGATTGGATTAATCGTTGATGTTTTAGTGAATTTAATATTTTTTTTTCAAGGGGCATATATTTTATCCCAAATTTTTCAAATAGATTGATTTATGGAATATTGGGATAATCCTGATTTTTCTATTTAAAATCAGGATTAAAATTGATCGAACCATCGCGAGCCGAAGCTGGCAACTAGTGCGAGCAGAAGTGCAGTTGCAATCAGAGTTAATAGGATCATATAAACTTGTTAGAGAAAGTGGCGGCGAGTGGATTTAAACCACCGACCGATCGGGTATGAACCGATTGCTCTATCAGCTGAGCTACACCGCCAAAATTTGAATTTGCGTTCATTGAGGAGAAAACCACGTCCGAAAGATTTACAATTTTACGATACGGATTTTAAATTGGCAAGGATTAATATTTTCGATGCTGCAAATATTAATATTTCCAGTTGACCAGTTTGTCGTTTTCTAAATACAAAATGATCGGCGTAAACGTGGTATCGGAGAGCTTATTGTTGCCGATATCATAGGTCCAAATTTGAAAACTGCTAATGCTTGAGCTTGAGTAGAAAATATTGTCCGCCGCTCCGTACTTCTTTTTGAGATCTTCAGCCAAGGTCCCGTTGACAAGTTTGTTCGTCGCGATATCGCGCTTAAGGGCGAGATAATTGCTCTTTTTTAGCTGGGCATCGAGCCGGTTTTGCTGCTGGCTATCTTGATAATTTTTGATCAGCGTACAGCCGCTGCTAAAACTTAAAAAGATTGCTGTAAAAATCGCAAATAGAAAATTGGGAAGTTTCAAAATCAGTGGCCCTTATTTTTGTAAAACAATAAACAGCAGGACGGCGATAATGCCGGCGCAGACAAGGTAAAAATCGTTGAAATAAAAAAAATCACGGACCCGCTCGCCAAACGAGTAAGGGTAAATCACAAGTTCGGTAGTAATTTTGCCGGTATTTTTTAGATCATTGACCTCATTTTTTTTAAGCCGAAGGAATTGATTGGCAATCTTGTAAGCTTGCAGTTTTTCCTCGTCAATAAGGTCCATCACTTTTTTTTCGGTGATGCCCAAGATTTGTGCGGTTTCACGGACGGAAATATATTGGCTATCTGTCATTTTATTTTATTCTGCCTGCGGCGGCCCAGCTGTCAATTTTGGAACGTTCAAACGTCCAGCCGTCAGGGCTTTTGATTCCCGGGATTTTTCCCTGGCTTGCTAATTCTAAAATGGTTGGAGGCTCGATTTCTAAATACATCGAAACTTCTTCGACGTTTAAAACGTCTTCGATCATTTGACATTTGCCGTGGAAAATGGCCCCTTCAACTATCGTAAGCTTTGGTGTGGAAATGTTTCCGCTTAAAACAGCGGTAGGCATGAGGACCAGCATTTTTCGCGCGATGATATCGCCGCGGATTTTGCCGGCGATGATGATGTTTTCTCCGGTGATGTGCGCTTCGACAAAGGCGGTGTTGCCGACGGTAAGTGTTCCTTTACATTCGAGAGTACCGTTAAAATTCCCGTTGACTTTAAGATTGACCGGATCTTTAAACGATAACGTGCCCTGCATTTGTGCATTGATCTCAATGGTCTTTTCGTCTGACTCGGCAACAGCGGTTGCGCGGCGCGATAAAAGGGACATAGGGCTCTCCTCCATACGACATTTTTTAAAGATCAAAGTTCTAAAACAAACGTTATTTTAGAGGAGAAATGCAGTTTTTGGAAATGATAATTTGGAAATTTATTTTTTAACCCCATGATACCCTAAACCGGCGATCATGGCGGCATTATCCAAGCAGAGACTCATAGGTGGAATAAAAACTTCGATGCCGTTTCGTTTGCCCTCTTGACTTAAGCTTTGCCGCAGGGCCGAATTAGCCGCAACACCCCCGCCTAAAGCTAAGGTTTTGATTTTTCTTTTAAGGCAGGCGGCGATACTTTTTTTGACGAGGATGGAAACGACACTATCTTGAAAGCTGTAGGCTACTTGCGCAAGTTCCTTAGGGGTTGAGGGCTTGTTTTTTTGATGATAGTGCAGGACAGCGGTTTTGATTCCGCTAAAACTAAAATCATCGGTTCCGGCCATCGGCGCACAAGGAAAATGCAGGCGGCTGTCCGTCCCCTTTTTTGCGATGGCGTCAATCGCCGGCCCGCCGGGATAGCCCAGCCCTAAAATGCGGCTGACTTTGTCGAACGCCTCCCCTGCGGCGTCATCCTGGGTTTGGCCGAGCAATTTAAAATTCGTTGGGGATTTCATCAGATAAAGGCTGGAATGTCCGCCGGAAACAATTAAACCGATCGCCGGGAGTTTGGGAAGCTTTAAAACATTTCCCTGCGTATAAAGAAAGTTCGCATACAGATGCGCTTTGATATGGTCGACTTCAACTAAAGGCTTTTTTGTGGCAAAGCTTAAAGCGCGTGCATAAGAAATCCCGACGAGCAAAGAGCCGATAAGTCCGGGTGACGTTGTCACGGCAATCGCGCCTATGTCTTTGAGGGTCATGCCCGCCCGCTCAAGACCCGATTGCACAACAGCACTGATGAGTTCTAATTGTCGACGGGAAGCGATCTCAGGGATAATGCCGCCGAACTTGCTGTGTTCCTTAAGACTGCTGGCAATGACATTTGAAAGGATCAGCCGCCCGTCTTTGACGACGGCACAGGAGGTTTCATCACAGGAAGTCTCGATGCCTAAAACGAACATATTATTGACCGCCCTGCGAGCGGATCATTTCTTTAACAGTTACAAACTCAAAACCCTCGTCGGAAAGTTTTTTGATTTGTTCGGTCATAACGCCCCAGGACGTTTTGCGCGCATGTCCGATGGCAACGGCTGTCCCTTTAAGCCTGGCTTTTTCGCTTAGCGCATTGAACTGTTTTTCGATTTCAGCTCGCTGGCTGCTATTATCCAAAAAAATATCGCGCCCGGTAAAAGAGATTTCCAGCTTTTCGGCCAAGGCTTTGCAGACCGACTGGTTTGTGACACGGCTGTCGACAAAAAACAAGTTTCGTTTTAAAAGTTCTTTAAAAATAATGTACATGACACGGCTGTCTTCGGTGGCTTTGGAGCCTTCATGATTATTGATGCCCGAAAGATAGGGCACGCTTGCAATCGATTCATTGAGGCGTTTGATAATTTGCGACGAGGACATTGTTGTTTTGATAAAGTAATTGGCCGGATATTCTTCACGAAAAACGTGCGGCTCAAGCGGCAGATGGAGCATGACTTCTTTGCCTTGGGCATGCGCGCACTGCGCGACATCGCTTGAATGCGGCAGTTGGGGCAGAATAGAAATTGTGACCGGAACGGTTATCGCTGCAAGACGATCGCAGTCTTTTGCACTGTAACCGCTGTCGTCGATAATAAGCGCAATTTTTCCGATTTTTGGCAAAGGTGTTGGTTGCTGTGTTGGGATTAAGGGGATTACCTTAGGTTGTAATGTTGGGACTTTTGTGACGGATTTGACCGTTGTTGGTTTTATCGGACGCTTTGTTTTGGGTCCATACGCTTTGAAAAGAAAAAAAGCCTGGATCAAAACGATAAAAAATAAAAGAACAACGGCAAGGTTGGGTTTGGAAGCCTTGCCGCTGTTGTTGCGTAATTGTTTGACGAGAAACGAAAACATTTTATTAGCTTGGTGAACCGAATTTTTTGAAAACCCGTATCCCTTTAAGCGTTGTTATGGCGCTTTGGACCTGATTATCATTCATCAGTCGATCATGCGCTTCTTTTTCCTTTTGGGTCAACTGGACCTTGGCCGGATCTGCAGATTCTTTGACTTCGATATTGTTAAAGATTTTTTCGAGGTCTTTTTGTTTTTTGTTCAAGGCTTTTTCTTCTTCGGTTTCTTCTTTGGCAAATTTACGTTCCACGACAATATCCGGCGTAATCCCTTTGCCGTGAATTGAGCGTCCGGAAGGCGTAAAATATTTGCTTGTTGTCAGCCGCAAGCCCGACCCGTCGGGAAGCGGGATGACCGACTGCACCGAACCTTTTCCGAAAGATTGCTCACCTAAAATGACGGCGCGCTTGTTGTCCTGCAGAGCGCCGGCCAAAATTTCGCTGCCCGAGGCGCTTCCCTGATTAATCAGAACAACGACCGGCACGTCGGTAACTTTGCCTTGCGTATTTTTGGAATATGTTTCGATGTCCTGCGAGGGATGGCGGCCTTTGGTGGAAACGATCAGTTGTCCGGGGGCAAGAAAATCTTCGCTGATCTTAATGGCTACGTTAAGCAGTCCGCCGGGATTATTGCGCAGGTCAACAATTAAACTGTCCATCCCGTCGGTACGTAATTTGTCGAGCGCTTTGTGCATTTCGTTAAAAGATTCTTCGCGAAACTCGGCCAAACGGACGTAGCCGATATGATCGTCTAAAATCATCACGTCCTTAACGTCCTGGATCTGGATAATTTCGCGCTTGATCGTAAAATCTAAAAGTTTGAAATCATCCTCACGTAAAATCGTCACTTTGACGTCGGTGCCAGGTTCGCCACGCAATTTTTTGACCGCATCGTTTAAGCTCAAATCCTTGGTCAAAGCCCCTTCGATTTTGACGATTCGATCCCCGGCTTTGATCCCCGCTTTGTAGGCGGGCGTATCATCAATGGGGGTTACGACGGTCAATAAGCCATCCTTAATGGAAATTTCAATCCCCAGCCCGCCGAATTTGCCCTGTGTTTCGCTTTTCAGTTCCTTGTAATCGTCGGGCGTCAAAAATTGGCTGTGCGGATCAAGTGAAGCTAACATGCCTTTGAGCGATCCGTAAATTAATTCCTGCGGGGTTTTGACGTCGACATATTCGCTTTGGATCGTCGTCAGCGCATAGCTAAAAAGTTCGATTTGCGCATAAATATCGTTGGCAGCTGCGTCTGCTTTTTTTTCGAGGTCTGTTTTTTCGGCGGGTTTAGCGACGGGCGCTGGCGCAGTTTTTGGGGTCTCCCCTGTTGAAATTCGGGTTACAGCAAATATAAAAAGAAGTAAGAGTAAACCACTAAAAAATCTTTTACGCATTCAAAAGCCTCCTTTTAATCATTTCTCCGAGCTTTTTGGGATTGGCCTTGCCTTGAGTTTTTTTCATCGCTTGTCCGACGAGAAACCCAAGTGCATTGTCCTTGCCCTCTTTGATTTGGGTGACAACAGCGGGGTTTTCGCCTAAAATCTGGTCAATGATTTTTTCTAATGCGCTGTCATCCGAGACTTGCGCGAGTCCTTTTTCTTTGATGATTATATCGGCGCTTTGTCCAGAGTCAATCATTAGGGTAAGAATATCTTTGGCCACCAAATTACTGATGACTCCCTCTTCGACTTTGGCGATAAGCCCGGTCAAATTTTGCGGCGAAATCTTCAGTTGGGCAATCGTTGCATTGCGTGCATTGATTTGCGCGGCGATCGCACCGGTCAACCAGTTGCAAATCTTTTTGTGTTCCCTATAGATTTTGGCGCTGTCTTCAAAAAAGTTGGCAATCTCCTTTTCCTGCACGAGCACCCCCGCATCATAATCGCTCAGGCCATACTGGCTTTTGAAACGGTTTAATTTAGCGTCGGGAAGTTCGGGCAGTGTTTTGCGCACGTCGTCAATTTGTTCATTGCTCACTAAAAACGGGACTAAATCCGGTTCGGGAAAATAGCGGTAATCGTGCGCTTGTTCTTTGCTGCGCATCGTTAAGGTCATCTGCTTTTCTTCGTTCCACAAACGTGTTTCTTGCGTGATCGTACCGCCCGAAAGATAGACGTTGCGGTGGCGGGTTTCCTCAAACTCGAGGGCCGCTTTGACCGCTTTAAAAGAGTTGAGATTTTTGATTTCGCTTTTGGTCCGCAATTTTGTTTCGCCGACGAGCCGCACCGACACATTTGCGTCGCAGCGCAAACTCCCTTTTTCCATATCGCAGTCGGAGACGTCAAGGTATTTTAAAATCAATTTGAGCGTCGTCAGATAGTCGTAAGCTTCCTGCGGTGAACGGATGTCCGGCTCGGTGACGATTTCCATTAAGGGCGTTCCCGTGCGATTGTAATCGACGAGACTCGCGCGGATATCGCCGTCGTGAATGATTTTGCCGGCGTCTTCTTCCAAATGGGCGCGGTGAATGCCGATGCGTTTAGGTCCGTTTCCCGTCGGGATTGTAATAAACCCGTCGCGGGCAATCGGCTTGTCGAATTGCGAAATCTGATAGCCCTTGGGCAGATCAGGATAAAAATAATTTTTGCGGTCAAATTTAATGAGCGGGCTGATCGTCGCATTAAGCGCCAAGGCGACTTTAATCGCGTAATCCAGCGCGGTTCGGTTAAAAACCGGCAGGGTCCCGGGAAGCCCCAAACACACCGGACAGGTTTGGCTGTTGGGGAGAGCGCCAAATTCATTGGCGCAGCCGCA
>CAZWOH010000042.1:0-8242 GCA_964635405.1 uncultured Planctomycetales bacterium
AATCGGCAAAGAAGAAATCTGTGTATAGCGTTCGATGATTTCTTTTGTCACGGCCCCGACGGTCAAAACGCGGTCCGGCTTGGGGATCACATTTTCTTCCTCGGCACTGATAAACATGTTGACCGACGCTTGCGGGGTTACCGTGTGTTGATAGCCCAAAATCTTTGTCTGCGGCGAAAATTCACGCAAAGCCGACAGGCACATTTTTTCCCACGGATTATTTTCATAGGTCATCAAAAACGTTTTGATCGGGATTCTTTGGCTCAAAACCTTGGTTTGGTGATAGTGCAGATATTGATAAGATTGAATCCGCGAAGAACCGCTGGAAAGCTCGGCATTAATGATGTCACTAACTTCATAGTCGCCAAAATTGATCGGCCCTTTGACCTGCGGCCAATAAAAACAACTGACGAAAGCAGATTTTAAAATCGACACTAACGAGCCGCAAAAATCAATAGGAATAATCACAGCGTTAGGACACTCGGCTATTTTTTTCAAACAAGCTTTAAAATCTCCGAGGATATTTGCAAAAAAAATGACCCTCTCGCCTCTTTCTTCCAAAAATTTTGGCAACTGGCCAAAAAACACATCGCTGTACGTCCCATCGTTTAAAAAAGAATGGTCGTAAACAAAGGTTTTAATCACATATGCTGGCTGGGAATTAGAAAAAACGCTTTGCAGTTTTGCGGACAATAAAAAACGGGCATAAAGATAACGGCATGTTAAACGAAAAAAATGATAACATCCCCCCGCCCAGCGCTTGGCAAACTCAATAACAATCCCCTTAAACTGTGCAAATGATTGCAACGAGGCAGGGACTTGAGCGGTTTTGATAAATTCCTCAATCAACTCGGGCAAGCGGTTATTAAAACGATTCTTCGACGAAAAATCCGTCGCCCACCACACACGGCTCTGCAGCGTGCGGTTGACTTCCCCGACAAGAGAAATATAGGCGGCAAGCACTGATGCTTTGTCATTTTTCATCATTGTTCTATTTTTTTATTCCAAGCCATAAAAAAATACCGGCGACAATCACCCGGTAAATACCAAACGGGATAAAATTATTATTTTTGATAAACTGCAACAAAAATTTAATGCTCAACAGCGCAACAACAAACGAGACAATAAACCCAATGCCCAGACAAGACATTTGCTGCGGATTAAAATTGTGCGCACTTTTCAAAAGATCAAGTCCAGCCGCCGCAGCCATCGTCGGGACAGCCAATAAAAACGAAAACTCCACAATGCTTCGGCGTTTAAGACCCAACAGAAGACCGCCTATGATCGTAGCCGCAGAACGCGAAACGCCCGGCACCATTGCCAAAGACTGGAACACGCCAATCCAAAACGCCGTTTGAAAAGGCATTTCCCGCAAATCATCTTTCGCATCATTTTTTTCACGATGCAAAAGTTCAAATAGGATCAAAAAAACACCGCCTAAAAACAGCGACCACACCACAACCATGCTATTGCCCAACAAAAATTTTTTAATCAACTTGTAAAATATCAATCCCAATACCGCCGTCGGGACAAAAGCGACCGCGACTCTCTGCAAAATTTTAAAATCCACTAAAAGCGATCGGCCATAGAGGACAACAACCGACAAAATCGCACCCAATTGAATGGCAATTTCAAAACTTTTCACAAATTCACTCTCCCCTACCCCAAGGGCTTGAGAGACCAAGATCAAATGCCCCGTCGATGAAATTGGCAAAAATTCGCTTACGCCTTCTACAACACCCAGAATCAAAGCCTGTAAAAAATCCATTGGAATTCCCCTGTCTGTAAAGTAATTAAAAAGTTACTTGCACCTGACAATATTAAAATTTACGATGTTTGTCAAAGAGTTCCTCAAAAAGAAAGCCACTTATGCCCATTAGATTACACTCCTTAATTTTTGCATTCCCGTTATTTTTACTCCTAATGACATCTGCTTTAGCCCAAAGCCCCCAACCATCTTTACCCAAAATCCATCGGGTTTCCGTCGGGATGGACAAAAAATCATTTGCAAAAATATATCCAAAACTAAAAGCACGCACATATCGACAAAACGCCAATGAACAGTGGCTGACCTTTAATGATCCGCTTAATGGCATCGCGCATGACGTTGTCACTTTCCACCTTAAAGACGAAAAAGTCATAGACTGGAAAATAAATAATCGCGCTGAAGTCATCGACGAATATCTTGGGGAATTTTCATCGATGGCTTTTAAAACCGCCTTCCCTCTTATTGATAAAGCAATCCATGATGTTTTAGCGCGCATACCTTTTGAAGATTTCCTAACTGTGACTGACCGCAGACGACCTGTACTTTTTACCGAAGTCTTTGACTCGGGAACTGCAAAATTTGCCAATTCCTCTGAAATTATTTCCCTCCCCGACGATGCGCCGGCTTTCCAGGACGGATTGACCATCATTAAATTAAGCACTGCCCTTGAACACGCAAGCAATCAGCAGGCGATCGAAGGGGTCATCGCGCATGAATTGGCCCATCGCGTTTTGGAGCACGCAAAACATGCCAAACGCAGTTGCGCCGCCGAACGGGAAGCGAATGCCTTAATAAAAAAATGGGGATTTTCAGACGAGTATAATCAGGCCAGCCAAACTTTTGGGCAAAAAGCCGTCGGTCAAACTATTTCTTGCCAGGACGACGGATAATCCTTATTTAAATCTGCAACAAAATGATCGATCGACTCCTCGCTGGTTGGCAGAAGAACACCCAGATCTTGACTAAGCTTAGAAACATTCAAGGATAGATTTTTTGCACGCTTGGCTTTAAACGGAAAATGATCGACGGATATGGGAGTAATCAGAGATGTATCCAGTCCGGCTTTTTTTGCCAATTGCACCGCAAACTCATACTTTGAAATGGCCGTCGAGGACCCGCAATTATAAACACCTTTTAAATCTCTGTTAATCATCCCGCAAATCAAAGAGGCTAAATCAAATGTATACAGGGCAGAAAAATACGCGTCGATAAAACCTTGTATCGGACGTTTGGCCGCAAGTTCTTTAACGACCCATTGCGCTAAACTTAAGCGATGCGGCATTCCCCAGCCAAAAAAATTTGTCCTCAAAACCAAGGCCCCTTCTTTTTTTAGTGCCTCTGTCTCAGAATCCAGCTTCGTTTTTCCATAAAAATTAACGGGTTTGACCTTGTCCGTTTCGCTGTATGCGCCTTTAGTCCCCTCATAAACCAAATCTGTCGAGATGTGAATCAATTTCGCCTTGCCACAGTCCAGACTTCTGACAAGATTCCCCGTCGATAAAACATTATCTTCGGAAGCTTTCAAAGGGTCAATTTCACAAGCATCCACATTCGCCTGCGCCGCACAATGGACCACAATTTGCGGATCGAATCGTCTGACAATCGGTTGAATCGAATCCAGCGAGTGCAGATCAACCGTTGACGACAAAATCCCCTGAAATTTAATTTGGCGAGAATGGAATAAGCCTAAAATATCAAACCTTTCTTTCAGGCAGAAAGCCAAATTACTTCCCAAATGTCCACTGACACCGGTAATCAGCAATCGTTTTTTATTATTCATTGGTTAAACCCAATCCGGGTTAATGCGGGATATCGTCCATCGACCAGCGGGAAGCTTCAATATCATAATCCTTATGAATTTTTTTCGACAATTCGCGCAATTGTTTGACCGTCAGCCAATCCGGGTTCTCGTCGCTGGTATAGCGAAACCCTGGGGCACAGATTTTTGCGCCGTCGTTTTTGGCACCAGACAAAAGTTCTTGCCGACGCTGCGAATCCGGCTGGATGATGTAGCATTGTTTAAATTCAACGCAATTGCGGGCCTCATCTTCACTGATCAAAGTTTCATGCAATTTTTCACCGGGGCGTATCCCAATCATCTGAAATTTGCAGTCGGGCGCAATCGCTTTGGCCAAATCGATAATTTTCATCGACGCAATGCGCGGAACAAAAATTTCGCCGCCGCACGAAGCTTCTAAAGAGTTAATAACAAAGTAGACCGCCTGATCCAAAGTAATCCAAAACCTCGTCATCCGTTTATCGGTAATCGGCAAAACCCCACTGGCCGCTCGCTCCTTAAAAAACGGAATCACTGATCCGCGGCTGCCTAAAACATTTCCGTAACGAACAACCGAAAATTTGGTCCCTGCAGAGGCGCTGTAAACATTGGCGGCAACAAAAAGTTTGTCCGAACAAAGCTTTGTTGCGCCATAAAGATTAATCGGGTTGGCCGCTTTATCCGTCGAGAGTGCGACCACTTTTTTGACCTTGTTGTCCAAGGCGGCCTCAATGACATTCATGGCGCCTAACACATTGGTCTTGATATATTCTTCCGGATTAGCTTCAGCGGCAGGGACCTGTTTGAGTGCGGCAGAATGAATGACATAATCAACGCCATCAAAAACACGGGCCAAACGCTTTAGATCGCGCACGTCCCCTAAAACATATTTAAGGCACGGGTACTTAAGAGGGCTAAATGTTTGGGCCATTTCAAATTGTTTGAGCTCATCACGGCTAAAGACAATCAAGGTCTTTGGCTTGTAATGGGCCAGAACAATTTGCACCATCTTTTTTCCAAAAGAACCCGTGCCGCCTGTGATAAGAATCGTTTTACCGTTTAACATTAAAATACTTTCTGTTTATTTTTGATTTGTATTATAAGATTTCTCCGTCGAGTGTCAAGCAAGCATCCTCTTAACGGAACTTGATTTTTCGCATCGCAAAAAAACACATTTTTAAAAGAAGCAGCCCGTGACGAAACCGTGAAATATTCGTTGCGCCATAAATACGTTCTTTATACCGGATGGGCAATTCAATGACTTTGAGATTTAGTTTAATCGCGCCAAAAATCAAGTCAAAATCACCAAACGGATCAAATTCCCCAAAGTACGAACGATTAGCAACAATTTGCTCATAATCTGACTTGAACAAAACCTTGGTTCCGCACAGCGTATCCTTAAAACGTTGTCCTAAAAGCCATGAGAAAAAAATCCCAAAAAATTTGTTCGCCACAAGATTTAAAAAACGCATTGCCTCTTTTTCCATCGGATACACTAGCCGGCACCCGTTGATAAACTCGCCGCGATTTTGCCTGATCGCTTGATAAAACTTTGGTAAATCTTGCGGGTCTACTGTCAAATCCGCGTCGAGAATCATCAAAACTTCACCTTGAGCTTTGGCAAAACCGACCCTGACGGCATCCGCTTTGCCTTTGCCTGCCTGCTTAAATAATTTAATATTCTTCTGTGGATAAGCTTTGATGACACGCTCGACTTCCTTATAAGTCCCGTCGCTGGATCCTCCCTCGACAAAAATAATTTCAACGCTACGGCCAAAATCCGGCAAACGCGCCACTGCCGGCTCGATATTGCCTTTTTCATTGCGGCACGGAATCAAGACCGTCACATCATAATCTTTGAGGTCGTCAAAAACAGGGCGGGCAATAATAAAATGGTTTAACGTCAGCGCATTAAAGACGGGCAATTTCGCGACAAAACGATTTAAAAAATAACTTAATCCCCAAATATTTTTTGGAAAAAGAATCGACCGCTCGATTTTAATCGGCTGATACCCTGTCAAAGCCAAAAAATTACAGACATCCTGATGTGTAATCCAATTCTGGCTTTGTTGCGGAATTTTGGCATGGATTTTTTCGCCGAGCTTTAAAAAATATTGCCAAAAAACGCTGTAATACTCAATAATAATCCGTGTGTGCGGATGGCAAAATCTTTTTAGGCAATCCAAAAACTTTTGGATGTCGTCAAGTTCACCTAAAAGCCCCGAAAGAACGATATAGTCAAATTTTTCGTCGCTGACAAAATTTTCTATATCGGCACAAAAAAATTTCAGTTTAGGATATTTTGCGCACGCAATTTTTATCGTCGCAGGGCTTATGTCAAGCCCCACCCCCACTGACGGGTTTAGCGCATACAAAAGATCGCCCGTTGAACAGCCGACTTCCAGAACTTTTTTGCCAGCAGGGACAAAATACCGGTACTCCTTAAAAAGCAAAGAATAATAGTAGGCATTCTTCACGCGATATAAGTCGCGTTTCCAAGATAAACGGTCATAATGTTCGAGGATATTCTTTGTCATAAGCTACAGGTCATTGTAGTATAAGAACGCTTTGCAAGAAATTAAACTTTAAGAAAAAAATAAAATGGCGCGTTATGTTATAATGTGGCAATTTTAAAATCCTAAGCTTATGAAAAAAATTACTGACATTTTTAAAGTGCGCCATCAGACGTTTTCTTTTGAGCTTTTTCCGCCGAAAACAGAAAACGCGAGTACGCAACTTGTCAAAACGATCGCTGATCTGGCCCTTTTAAAACCGGATTTTATTTCCTGCACCTATGGCGCCGGAGGTGGAAGTCGCGAAAAAACTTTTGATATCGTCGAGCATATCCAAACCCAGCACGATATCCCGGGGGTTGCGCATTTGACCTGCGTCTGTCACACCAAAGAAGAAATTCGAAACATTCTAACCGAAATCAAACGCCGCGGCCTGTGCAATGTCTTGGCACTTCGCGGAGATCCGCCTAAGGACAACCCGACCTGGCAACCGGGATCTGAAAATTTTAAATATTCAAGCGAACTTTGTGCGGCGATACGCTCGGCATTTGGCACGCATTTTAGCGTCGGGGTCGCCGGATTTCCAGAAGGGCATATCCTTTGCCCTGACCGTCAAAAGGACGCCGAATTTTTAAAACTCAAATTTGAAAATGGCGCCGATTATGTGATCACCCAGCTTTTTTTTAACAATCAAGATTATTTTGACTATATTGCGCGTCTTCGTAAAATCGGGGTTGCCGCCCGTATCATCCCGGGCATCCTTCCTATCACGGACTTTAACGCTTTGCTTAAATTTTGTACTCTCTGTGGAGCGACGGTAACAGATGAAGTCAAAAATATTTTTGCGCCGATTGCCGACGACAAAGAAAAAACTTATCAAGCGGGCGTTGCCTTTGCCATCAAACAATGCCGGCAACTGCTTGATCATGGTGCGCCGGGACTGCACTTTTATACGCTCAACAAACTGCAACCTGTCAGTGAAATTCTCAACTCGGTGCGGACATAATTCTTTTAAGAAAACAACATCATCTGATCATCTTTTCGTTTCCGGCCAGTTTTGCTTTTTATCTTGTCATACTCTTTTAATTGCTCCTGGATATCCGCTAAATACGGCGAAACCGTTGTTTCATAACTTTGTCCATAAAGCCGACGTCGGGCAGAACTCACGAGAAACAACTGCTCTTTTGCGCGAGTCACCCCGACATAAAAAAGACGCCGTTCCTCGTCCGGATCGCTTGTCATCCCCGCAACATTAAGCGGCAACAGACCTTGTTCACAGCCAACGATAAAAACAACAGAAAATTCTAACCCCTTGGCCGCATGCAAAGTCATCAATGAAACTTTTTGTGTTTTCTCTTTGCTCGCACCCTGATGTTTAAACGCCTTGACCAAAAGCTCGTCGGGATCTTCATAAGTCCGTTCTTTCGAAATCTGATAAGGAATCCCGCTGTGGTCCAACGCCTGTTCCAAAAGCAAAGACTGTCTGCTCAAACGAAAAAGCACAGCAATATCGCCAAAGCCATACGATGCTACCGCGTCATTGTCAATACGGCCGGAATCTTTTGAAAAAAGACTTGTCCCGCCAAGCATTTTTTCAATTTGGTGCACCACGTACTCTGCCTCTGCTTTATCCGTCGGGGACTGCGCAATAACAATTCGGCCTTGCAAACCCATCGTCGCGGTCAAAAGCGCAGGATGTTTTTGCCCCTGCGCGGTTATCAACTGACTGCCGGCGCAAATCAAATTTTTGGCACTGCGATAATTCTGCGTCAACGACAGAATGGTTGTCCCGTTAAAATCCTCGGCAAACGTCGTAAAATATTTTACGTCCGAACCGCGAAAACCATAGATCGCCTGATTGGGGTCCCCGATTGCCGTCAGATGGACATTTTCTGCGACTAATAACTTTAGCAATCGATGTTGAATGGGATTAATGTCCTGATACTCATCAACAAAGACAAAGGGATATTGCCGACGGATCTTTTGTAAAATATCCGGGAACTTGCTTAATAAATCAACAGTTTGGTGCAAAAGATCATCAAAATCTAACCAGTTTTTTTGGCGCAAAGCATCTGTATATTGTTGGGCCTGCGGCAGAAGTGTTAAAGAAAAATCCTTGGCCTTACGCAGCGAAATTGATTCAAGATAAGAGCGACGCTCTTTCGACGTTACCGTCGGCCAAAG
>CAZWOH010000042.1:8342-13627 GCA_964635405.1 uncultured Planctomycetales bacterium
ACGTGCGGCCGAATGTCTGATTCGGTAAGTCAACGTATGCGTTTTGCCAGTCCCGGGGCCTGCCACAATAAGCAAATGTTGGCTTGTGTTTATAATCGCCTGCCACTGCGCGTCATTGACGTCGTCGGGCTTTTGCAATAAACTTACGGAATCGGACATGAGAAATCAAAAATAAATTTTTTATTTTCCGATCATTTTGTCGAAATCGGAAACCGAAATCGCCGGATAGCTCGAAAAACCGATACCGGTTAAAATCGTTAATCCCAGCGACGCTTTCATCGCGGTTAAAAGATTAGGAAATTCGGCGGTGATAATAACATCATAGCCGCCTAAAAGCGTGTACATTGAGAGAACTTTACCGCCGAGTTCTTTAATAAGACCTAAAGACTTGTCTGTCCGATTCGCACTGATATCGCGAACAGCCTCGGAGGAATACTTGCCTAACATGACAAAAGCTTGCATAAATGCTCCTTTCATAAACCAGCGGTTAAAAATCACACAAATAACGTCAACTGCTCTTTGGATTCCCGACGATTTTGCTCAGTAAAAACCTTGATAACCCCATACTCTCCGTCGTAACCGGGGGCAATCTCGACCTTGCCTTGACGCATACAGCCAATTCCCTCTGCAATAAGCTCTGTACTCGCACGGCTAATCTCAGAGAGGGAAAGATCCCGCAAAATCGAAATTTCATTGCCCAGCTTATAGAGCATTTCAAAAAAAATCTTCTGCACTCCCTGAGAGTTGACGCCCATGCCTTTGGCGTCGGCGATAATCTCGGGCAGTGGAATCAAGCTGTCATACGGCCGCCCATTGGGCGACTTTCGCCCTTGAGGATAATCCGCCAATTCTTCAACCCTCGACATGACCCCGACGACAACCGGCTTGCCGCACGCAGGACACAAGCCATGGTTTTTGATCGTTTCTTCTGGATGCAACCTTTGTTTGCAGACACTATGCCCGTCATAATGATACTTGCCTTCTTCAGGAAAAAACTCAAGCGTGCCAACCAGGCCCGGATCACTGCGATCTTTGAGTGCGCGATAAATACCAAAATACGAAAATTCTGTATCATAAATTGTCGCTTCACGCGCCAACTTTTGGGGCGAATGCGCATCCGAGTTGGAGATCAGAACATACGGGTCTAGCTGTCCCAAACGCCAATTCATCAGCGGATCCGACGAAAGCCCTGTCTCGACGGCAAAAATATGTTTTGAAAGGTCCGCAAAACAATCGGTCATTTTATCAAAGCCGCCCTTTGAACCTAACGCCGAAAACCACGGCGTCCAAATATGCGCGGGGACCAAATAACTAAACGGGTCTGACGCTAAAGTGATTTCCAAAAGGTCGCGCGAATCAAGCCCCAAAATCGGACGTCCGTCGGAGGAAATGTTTCCAATCTTGGAGAGCTCACTTTGTATCTTATCGACCGCCTCAAAGCTCGGCGCAAAAAGCAGATTATGGACTTTACGGACCTTGTCCATGCGCTTATAAATATTGGAAATTTCGCAAGATAACAAAAAACGCACTTGGCTCTGACATTTGCCCGGCAGCTCACGCGCTTGTGTTTCCGCAAATTCTTTTTTGAGTTTAAATAATCCCGGTTCGGCAGGTTCAAGTTTTGCCTTTAGTTCTTTAAGCCACAGAGGGTGAACAAAATCCCCTGTCCCGACGACGTTGATCCCTTTAAGTTGTGCCCACAAGGCCAAATGCTCAAGGTCAAGATTTTTGCTCGTCGCCCGCGAATAATGCGAATGGATGTGTACGTCGGCGTAAAATTTCATAGGGTTATCAATTTCGTATTAATAAAATAAGCTGCCGGCCTTAATCAAAAAATATTGCGCAATCGCAATCAAAATAATCGCGCAGCCGCGTTTGATCCACACGAGCCATTTGCCGGATTTAGGCAAACTGGACATGATCCCGCTAAAAGTCCCGACGAGAATAAGCGACGTGCCAACGCCATACGCAAAAACAAAAACCAGCGAAACACCGTGGACGATATTTTGTTTTGTTGCGATATAAGCTAACAATGTCGCCAAAGCTGGAGCTGTGCAAGGGCCCACGATAAGGCCTGAGGACATTCCAAAAAGAAAAACCGCAAATAAATTTTGCGGCTTGATTTTTTTGTGGGTGCTCACATGAAAAGTCGGAAGATGAATGACATCGAGCATCGCAAAAGAAAAAAACAGAATGATATTGGCAACGAAAATATAGATAAACGGGTTATTCTGAATCTGGCCAAAAATTTTTCCTGTCAAGGCGGCAAAAACGGCAAACGCCGAATACGTCAGTGCCATGCCCAAAACATAAACCAGAGAGATAAGAAAACCAAACGATCGCGACCCCCTGGTATTAATCGCGGCGATAAAACTGGCTGTCATCGGCAAAACCGGATAAACGCAGGGCGTAAAGCTGACCGCCACCCCGCCTAAAAAGACGGCCAGATAATCCACAAATGTCCCGGAAAGAAGCATAGAAAACCTTTCGTTGTGATGAGTTATTTTCCACCCAAAAGGACCAAAATGCAAAGGGTAAATTTTTATTTCTTTAATTGATTAGGTGTGCTCGCGGGCTTCGAGAATACGGCGGGTCATTTCCTTTTCATACGCATTCTGGACGGTTTTCAATTCTTTTTTTCCAAAAAACTCGACGATGACTTGTTCGATAGCGCTTAAGCGGGTTTGAAGATACCAGTAATCGGGGTGAAGAGTTTTTTTGTCTACGTTAATATATTTTTTGCCCAAAGCATTTTTTTCTTTAGCGTCCATATAAGTCTCAAAATCGACAATCTTTTTCTGGCAAGCCGCATCGCTTGGCCGGCTTTTTAAAAGCAAGTCTAAAAGCCGGTGGTCCACCAAGCTTTGCGTAAAATAACGGTCGACCCGGTCCAGATCTTCTTTGGTCGTTTTGTAGCACCAAAGCAAATAGCGGCGGATAAGGTTTTTTTGATTTAATGTTATTTTCACAATTTTACTCCTTTAGCAATTCAGGCAACGTTGCCTGAATTAAGAAAAAACTCTATTGAATCTTCTTTGAAAGCTTACCAAAACCTCGGCTTACACGCGCAACGACTGATAATGCCGAAAGAAATGCCTTTTCCTCACCATCTTTTTGATACTCTTCAAGAGCAATGCCGCCAAAACGTTTGTGATCGCCATAATTTCGATGCCTGACTCTATCGATGAGTGTTTCAATTTTTAGGCTAAAGGAACTGTCCCTGATTTAATTCCAGTTTTTTCGCTTTACACCCCTCTTTTTTAAAGAGGAGCAGGGAGAGTTAAGCTGAATTTGGAACGGAAAATACTACCTGTCGCCCTAAAGGCCATGGCACCTTTTCGCCTCTCACATCGGATATCTGGCTGCGTCCCCTATTTCCCCCATTTTTGCTTACTGCGCCAATTTGCTTACACCCCATCGATAAAACCTTTCGATTTGCTGAATAATTTCAGCCGCTTCACTTTTTCGGAATTCTCGCTCCTCATAGGCGATCATATGTTTCTTAACAATGATTCTTCTAAAACTATGTGTTTGCTGTGAAATGCTTTCCGCTGTAATTCGTGAAAGTAACTCTGAAGCCTGTGTGTGATCTTCGCCACTAAACCTTTGAGATAAATAATAAATCGTTAAGGCGTCCCCCAGTGAAATCGCGCAATGCACAGCATTTAATCCTGCAGAATGCCATAAACCTTTATCTTCCGAAAGCTTCATCCCCTGATAAAAATCTATTGCTTTTTTCAAATACGATTTATATTCGCTTTGATTCACATGAATAACCTTCAATGTCTTTGCTGTCATAATATTCGTTCCAAAGCCCGTCCCCAAACAACCCGGTGGGATCGGATAATAGACTTGATAACATTTAACTTCTGATCTTTTTTAAATTCCGCTATTGTTTTTATATACGGCTCCATGCCCATTGCAATTAATGGCATTGCCTTAGCCTCTATTGAAAAAATTAAATCTTCTACTTTTCTTTTATATTTGGCCTCTTTAATGACAATGAACAGATCGATATCACTTACTGGCGTTTCACTGCGTTCATGGACACTGCCAAACAAAGCTACAGACACTATCTCTTTGTTAATGGGGGATTGTTTGATCTCTTGCACGACAAACAAGATAAATTCGCTTAATAATGCCCCCTCCTGTTTAAATAATGGAATTAAAAGTTTGGCCACCAGCCAATGGGTTTTATTAAGTTCGTACAGGTAGGATTTCCCCGCTTTGCGCACTAAAATAATCTGCTCTGCGAGCAAACCATTTAAAGCCTTGTTGACCGTTGTCGGATTAACGCCAACAATCTTTGCTAATTGCCGGCCACTTATTAAAGTCGGATATTTGCATAAAAGCCGAAGGCAGACGACTTTAGCTTGATTGTCGAGAATATGCGAAAGAGGAGACTGAAATCTCATATTTTAGTTGTCCATTTATGCTTTCATATGACAGCTATTCTAGACATAAAAATACAACATTCCCAGTAAATTGTCAAACATCGATTTTAAAAAGATTGTGTGAATTACGATGTGCCACCGGAATTATTTACTATCGTTGAAATTGTAATGCTACTTTCTTAGGGGGTAGTTAAACGAAATCCTTCAGGTTGAATTAAGTCTTGTGTCACCAGAATTTGTCCAAGCGATTAATTTTCAAAGTGTTTTTGCCTAAAACAGGCTTTTTCAGAATCGACTAATTAAACCGTCCATCAAACCCGGGTCAGCTCAGTCTGTCCCTATTTTCCCTCCTATTTTCCCTATTTTGCTCTATTTTGCTTATCCGCCGCTGTGTAACTAGTTATAATAGGACCATGTCTGAGGATTATTCCCGTCGGAACCGTAACAATAAAGCGGAGCTCCAAGGTCTGTACCGTAGCTTATGCTACAGGTATAAAGATTGCATATAGGCCCCGTGTTATGTATGCCTGTTACAAAGTCACCCATACCATCAGAATAAACCGGACCCGTAAATTGTGCCCAATGTGCATAACTAGACGTTGGATTACACCATGCGATTACATACATCCATTTTCCTGGGTTAATAGTCGAGCCAAAAGAACAAATAAACGCATCATTGAGTTGTATCATGCACTGGTCATAAAACGACAGCGTAGAATATCCATTTGGACAAGCAGCGCATCCTGTCAATGATACCAACGGGCAATCTGCGGGACAGGCTGAATGGGTTTCCCCGTAATTACAACTCCCATCCCCACAGTTTGGAACGCACGAAGATCCAATAGAATGAAACCCTGGCTTACAAACACCCTCACATTTTATACCCGAACA